>NZ_JBEXYS010000010.1:0-212002 GCF_040631045.1 Streptomyces sp. NPDC005706
CCGGCGGTGTGCTGCTGCCGTTCTTCTCCTTCATGACCTTCCTGATCGCGGTCCCGACCGGTGTGAAGTTCTTCAACTGGATCGGCACCATGTGGCGCGGCAGCCTCTCCTTCGAGACGCCCATGCTCTGGGTGACGGGCTTCCTGGTGACGTTCGTCTTCGGCGGACTCACCGGGGTGATGCTGGCCTCGCCGCCGCTGGACTTCCCGACCTCCGACACCTACTTCGTCGTCGCCCACTTCCACTACGTCATCTTCGGCACCGTCGTCTTCGCGATGTTCGCGGGCTTCCACTTCTGGTGGCCGAAGATGACCGGCAGGATGCTGGACGAGCGCCTCGGCAGGATCACCTTCTGGACGCTGTTCACCGGCTTCCACGGCACCTTCCTGGTCCAGCACTGGCTGGGCGTGAACGGGATGCAGCGCCGGATCCCGGACTACCTGGCGGTCGAGGGGCTCACCACGCTCAACACCGTGTCGACCGTCTTCTCCCTCCTGCTCGGCACGTCGATGCTGCCGTTCTTCTACAACGTCTGGAAGACGGCCAGGTACGGCGAGCCGGTCGGCGTGGACGACCCGTGGGGCTACGGCCGCTCGCTGGAGTGGGCGACGTCCTGCCCGCCGCCGCGGCACAACTTCCTCACCCTGCCGCGGATCCGCAGCGAGTCCCCGGCGTTCGACCTGCACCATCCGCGCCTGCCGGCGCCGGAGCGGGAGCTGACCGCGCGATGAGCGCCGACGAGGGCCGGACGCTGGTCCGGGAGATCGAGGGCCACCTGCTGCTCGCCGCCGCACGCGAGGAGGGCCGTGCGGCGGCGGCCCGGCTGACCGCCCGGCTGGGCCGGCTCACGGACACCCAGCGGGACGAGTTCGAGGAGCGGTTCGAGGCGGAGTACCTGACACTGGCCCGCTCCTCATGGCGGCGCACCGCTCACCGCGCCGAGGAACTGCGGCTGGCCTACGAGCGCCGGTACCGGGCGCTGCGCCTGCGGCTGGCGGCCTGCTGCGTCCTCGGGTGTGCCCTCGTGGCGGCTGCGGGCCTGCTGGTCCTGGCGGCCTCCTAGGGGAGTGCCCGGCCCGGACTCCCCTCGTCCGTGGTCGTGGCCAGGTGTGCGGCGCGCCCGGCGGGGGAACCTGGTTCGTCCGGGTTCGGGCGGGTGAGAGGAGCAGGCCCTGTGACAACGTCGGCGGCGGGCGGTCGGGAGCCGGCCGCCCAGGAGGCCGGGTACGAGCCGGACCCGCGCCGGTGGCGGGCCCTGTGGGTCACTCTGGTGGCAGGCTTCATGAGCCTGCTGGACGTGACGATCGTGGCGGTCGCCCTGCCCACCATCCAGCGCGACCTGCACGCCTCCGCCGCACAGGTGCAGTGGGTGGTCTCCGGATACGCGCTCACCTTCGCCCTCGCCCTCGTCACCGCCGGGCGGCTCGGGGACGCCCTGGGCCGGCGGCGGATCTTCCTGGTCGCCCTCGGCGGGTTCGTGATCTTCAGCGCGGCCTGCGGCGCCGCTCCCGACATCACCTTGCTGGTGGCGGCCCGGCTGGCCCAGGGCCTGGCGGCGGGCTTCATGGCCCCCCAGAACTCCGCGCTCATCCAGCAGTTGTTCCGCGGCGCCGAACGCGGTCGGGCCTTCGGGCTCTTCGGTTCGGTCGTCGGTATCTCCTCGGCCGTGGGCCCCATCACCGGGGGCGTCATCCTCGCCCTCGCCTCCGGCGCGCAGGGCTGGCGGTGGATCTTCTACGTCAACGTCCCCATCGGCATCCTCGCGGTGCTCCTCGGCCGGCGTCTGCTGCCCCGTACCCGGCGGTCCGGCCGGGGGCACGTGGACGTGCCGGGCGTCCTGCTGCTGGGGCTCGGCGTGCTCTGCCTCATGTATCCGCTGGTGCAGGCGGACACGGGTGGCATCGGGCAGCTGTGGTGGCTGTTCCCCGTCGCAGTGGCGGTTCTCGCCGTCTTCGCCCGGTGGCAGTGGCGCCTGGTCGCCCGTGGCGCGCAGCCGCTGCTCGACCCGCGCCTGTTCACCACCGTGCGCGGCTACGCCGTCGGGGCCGGCGTCGGCACGCTGTACTTCATCGGCTTCAGCGGCGTCTGGCTGGTCTTCGCCCTCTTCTACCAGCACGGCCTCGGCTTCTCCCCGCTGCGCTCGGGCCTGGCCGTGACCCCGTTCGCCGTCGGCTCGGCGATCACCGCCGTGCTCGCCGGCCGCCTGGTGGACCGGTTCGGCCGGCTGCTCACGGTGTGCGGTCTCACGGGCGTGCTCCTCGGCCTCGGCGGCACCGCGCTGATGCTGCGCCACGGCCCCGCGGACAGCGCTCCCTGGCTGGCCGCCCCGCTGCTGTTCCTGGGCGGCGTCGGCGGCGGCTTCGTCGTCTCCCCCAACATCACCATGACCCTGCGGGACGTGCCGGTGCGCATGGCGGGCGCGGCGGGCGGCGCCCTGCAGACGGGCCAGCGGCTCGGCGCGGCGGTGGGCACCGCCGCCCTGCCCGGGCTCTTCTACCTGGTGCTCGGCAGGAGCCACGACTACCGCGGCGCCCTCTTCGCCGCGCTGGGCGCCGCCCTCGTCGGCATGGCGGCCTCCCTGGCCCTCGCGACGTCCGACTGGCGGCGCGACCGGCGGATACGCGGGCCGCGCCGGAAGTGCCCCGACGAGGTCGCCAACAGTCCGGTGAACGCCCGGCAGACCTGAGCGGCGGCCGTCGCGGCCCCGGCGCGGCTCAGGCGGAGGGTTGCGTACGGCGGACCAGTCGCCGCACCTGCTCCAGCGGCCGTACCACGCATCGCGCCAGGAGCAGGGAGGGGCTGATGAGGGTCGAGCCGACCTCGTGGCCGTCCTTGACGCAGGTGTAAGGCGAGCTGTGCACGCGTACGTCGCTGCCCACCGCGGTGATCTGCCGCGCCAGCGCCGCCTTCGGTGCGCAGACGGCCACCGGCCCCGCGATGTCGTCCGTCGGCCGCCCGTCGCGCACCCGCCGTGCCCACAGCGCCTCGAGGATGAGGTGTTCGCGCACGGAGAAGCCGCCGACGGCGGTTCCCAGGAGCCAGCCGTCGCCGACCCGTTCGAGCAGTTCCGCCTGAGTGTGCGGGCCCGGTGCCACGGCGAGCACGCTGCAGCGCGGTACGACCGCGTCCCGGGCGCCGCGGCCGTGTCCGGTGCTGCTGCCCGCGCTCAGGGCCCGGGTCGCCCGGGAGGTGAGCAGCGCGCTCCAGCGGCCGTCGCGGACCAGCGTGACCGTCCGGGGGGCGGTGTCCTCGTCGTCCCGGAGGTAGCTGCCCGCGTACGGACGGGCCGTCGGGCGGTCCCGTACCGTCAGCGGGGCCCGGGTCCACTCGTCGCCGAGGGACCGGCCGAGGGCCCGGCGCTGGGCCAGGTAGTTGTCGGCCTCGCTGGTGTGCCCGAAGCACTCGTGCACCAGGATCCCGGCCACCGGGGGTGTGAGCAGCGCCGGACCCGACAGCGGGCCGGGCAGCGGACGGCGCCGGGCCAGCAGCGCGCGGTCGTCGAGCAGCCGGGCCACACCGTCGTCCAGTTCGGCCGCCACGTAGGCGCTGCCGTGGGCGGCGACGCCCCACTGCGGGGTGTGGCCGTGCCGGGCCGGGCCGAGGCGGATCCGCACCCGGCACAGCCCGTCGTGCTCGTCGTGCTCGACGTGCGCCCCGGGGCCGAGCCGGGCGCGGGCCCGCGCCAGTGCCGCCCCGAGGGTGTCCTCGGCGGGGCCGGCGAGGACGGTGGGTGGGCCGTGGGGTTCCCGGTCAGCCACGGTCGAGCCGGTCGATCGCGCTCCGGCACCCCGCGAGCAGCCGGGCGCCGTGCTCGGTGGGCTCGGCGACCTCGAGCAGGTTCTTCTCGGCGACCCGCAGCTGATCGGTCTTCAGCGCGAGGTACCGCTGGATGCGGGCCCGCTCGGCCGGGTCGCGCTCGGTCCCGAGGTGGCGGCCGGCCACGTGGACGTCGTTGATGAAGGAGAGGATGCCGTGCGCGATGTGCCCGAGCGGGCGCTCGGCGTCGACGAACGGCGAGTGGTGCCGCGCCTCGGGATTGCGGACCACCGCCACACAGTCGAGGATGCCGCTGAAACGCTGGTGGGTGGCCTCGTGGACCAGGGTCTGGGCCAGCATGTAGGCGGGCCGCTCGCTGGTCAGGACCAGGCCCCGCAGGCCGTGGACGCTGAAGTTCAGGGGCCGCAGGCCGCGGTGGCCGCCCAGTGCCGCGAACGCCTGGATGTCGATCGCCGCCATCTCCCGGCCCTCGGGCCACACGGCCGCCAGCGCGTCGGCACCCCGCTGCACGGTCGCGGCGAACTCCCGCGCCCGCTCCGGGGTGAGGTCGAGCGGGACCTCGTCTCCTTCGCCGGCCCATCCGAAGAGCTGGGCGGAGCGGATTCCGGCGGCGGTGGTGACGACCGGTGCCGCGGGGCGCCGGGCACCGAGGCCGACGTGGGCCGTCGCGCCCGGCCGCTCGGGGCCCAGGCACCGGCCGAGCTGGGTGAGCAGGGTCTCCGGGTCGGTGCCGGGCCTGGTGCTGCGCCAGATCCAGCCGGTCATGTCCGGGCTCAGCGCCCGGTCCAGGGCCTCGTCGACGTCCCAGGCGTCCAGCAGTTCCAGGGCACGGGCGACCTCGGGGGCGTCGGGACGGTCCTCGCGCAGCGCCCTGACCGCGCGCAGGAGCCGTACGAGGTACTGCCGGGCCACGACGCGGCGCACCTGTTCGCCGGCGGCGACGGCGGCGTCGTCCTCGGCCAGGACGATCAGCGACAGATCGGGCAGTCCGGCCGCCGACCTGTCCGCCGCGAGTTCCTTCAGTCTCATGCTTCCCCCTGTCCCGCCGGTTCCGCGTGTCGTTCCGGCGGTTCCGGCTCCGGTCGCGTGATGGTGCGCAGGGCCCGTACGAGTGCTGCCTCGAGCCGCTCGGGGTCCGCGCCGTCGACAGGCAGCGGCTCCCACCAGGCGTCCTGGGCGGCCAGTGCGCGCAGCAGCGGCTTGAGGTGGGTGCCCAGCGCGCTGCGCGCGTTGTACGAGAAGGAGACGCTGACCGAGCCCTCGCCGGCGCCGTCCGGGTTCTCGACGCCCTCGTGGGGTGCGAACAGCGGCAGGTAGAGCACGTCGCCGGGGTGCAGCACCACTTCCCAGGGCCGCCGGGGCAGTTGGCCCGAGGGGACGAACCCCTTGGTCTCCAGCATGCGTTTGCGCTGCCGGTCGCGGCCGGTGTGCTCGGGCAGCCCGACGCGCCAGCTCTTGGAGCCCTGCTGCTGTACGACGAAGTTGTCGCTGTGGTCGAAGTGGCAGCCGATTCCGGCGCCGCCGCCGCGGGTGACCGACAGATCGGCGGTGCACTCCTCCCAGCCGAAGAGACCGGCCAGCTTGTGGCAGGCAACCGCCAGTTCGGGCACGGTGTGCTGTGCCTGGTTGACGAACAGCACGGTTCCGTCGGGGCGCCGGTGCACGCCCGCTCCGGAGGTGTCCCCGTCCAGGCGGGCTTCCAGTGCCGTGACGTCGGACCAGGTCAGCGCCGGCGCCAGGAACCGCGGGCCGCAGCCGCGCAGGACGACGGGCCGGCGGCGCCAGTGGTCGCGTCGGAAACGGTCGAGGTCGAGCCGGTCCGTCTCGTCCGGCCGGTGGCCGTCCGTCCGCTCGGTTCTCCGGGTGTTCATCGCAGCCCCCATGCGTGCACTCGGTCCTCCAGCGAGGTCCGCACCCGTGGTGCCAGCGCGTCGAGGCGCCCGTCCAGGAAGGTGGTCAGGGCCTCGTACAGCGGGCGGCGGGCGGGGCCGATGACGCAGCGGCCACCTCCCGCCAGGAACATCGTCGGCTTCAGCAGCCACGCCTCGGGCGCCTCGTCGTAGGCCCGGAACCCGCACAGGACACCGCCGTGGAAGGCCATGTGGGCGAGGGTGACGTCGAAGGTGGCATGGGCTCCGGTGGCGACCGCGCGGACGACGGCGGCGGCGGCCTCGTGGTGGACGAGCGGCTCCAGTTCGCCGAGCGGGTCGAGCGCCGGTGGCCGCCCCGCCATGAAGCGGTGGAAGCACTCGGGCAGGGTCGTGCCGCGGCCGTACGGGGAGAACGGGACGTCGCGGAACCGCTGGAAGGACGGCGAGGCGATGAACCGCTCCGCCACCTGGTTGACCGCCACCCCGTGCCGTTCCCGCAGCTCGTCCAGGGTGCGGGGGAACGCGCCCTTGAGGCCGGGTCCGGTGCCGGTGCCGCCGGAGACCACCTCGGAGCGTATGTTCCGCCCCACCAGGGCCAGTTCGTGCACGTCCACCCGGCCGAAGGCGTCCACGAGGTCGGCGTCGAGCGCCAGCCGGCCGCTGGTGGGGCCCTCGGCGGTGAACGCGTCGCGGAAGTCCCGGTCGTACAGGAGCCGGTCGAGGACCATCAGGATCCGCTCGTGCCGCGTGGGCGGGCCGAGGACGGCTGCCGGGGTGTCATGCGGCACGGGCTCCGCCCTCCTTCCAGGACCGCACGAGCGCGAACAGCCGCTCCGCGTTGGGCCGCGACTTGGGGACGAGTTGTCCGTCGGCGGTGAACTTGGGGTCCTCGTAAGTGACTCCGGTCAGGCGCGGCATCCGCGGCAGCAGGTGCTCCAGCAGGGCCAGTTGCTCGTCGAGCAGTACGCCGTGGTGCAGGTCGCGGAAGCGTCCGTCGACGATCTGGCAACCCGACAGGTGCACTTCGTGGCAGCGGTCGAGCGGCAGTGCGTCCAGGCCCTCGAACATCCGCGGTCCGGTGCGCCCCGTCAGCCACTGGTAGGCGAGGATGTGCCCGATGTCGATGGTCGCCAGGGCGCCGGTCTCCCGGATCACCGTGTCGTAGAAGGTGAAGGCGTCCAGGTCGCCGACGAGGAAGCTGCCGCCCTCGGTGAAGCCGGGGAACTCCACGGAGAGGGGCGCCCGCAGTCGCCCCACCCAGTCGGCCACACCGGTCACGCAGTGCTCCAGGCCCTCCGCGGTCAGGACGGGCGGCATGGGGTAGGGCAGACTGCGGCCCGCGAGGGACCAGATGCCGAGGTCCTCGATGATCCAGCGGAATCCGTAGCGTCCGATGAGCGCGTTGGTGAAGTCCGCGATCTCGGCGCGGCCGTAGCGCTCCGGGCTCCCGGTGTTGAGCATGGTGTGGTGGAAGGCGCGGGGCCGGTCGGCGCCGAACAGCTCGAAGAGCCGGTCGTACGCCGGGAAGTAGCGCTCGGGGGCGAGGGGCCCGTAGTCGATGGGCTGGAAGGCGACGAACATGTAGTCGTAGGCGGGGGCGTTGTGTCTCAGGAAGGCGGCCACCTGGTCGGTGGGCCGGCCGGGGCCGGTTTTCTCGAAGCCGATCCGCTCCCCCCAGACCAGGTCCATGCCCAGCCCCAGTCCGAGCTTCTCCATCACACGCTCCTCCCTCCGAGGGCCTCGGACGCCGCGGCTGCCCGGCGGGGGCCGGGTGCCGTGGCCGTGTCGGGCCCGTCGGGCTCCAGCAGGCGTTTGTCGAGCATCCGGTGCAGCCAGCGCCGGCCGTCCCGGTCCTCGGCCCGGAACCGGCCGTCCGGGGTGGGCGTCAGGGCGGCGGGCACGGCCGCCATCCGCGGCCAGGCCACGTCGGCCAGGAACCAGCGGCCGCCCACCCGGCGCAGGGCGACGGCGAACCGCGGCCGGGCCGCCGTCGCCGACTCCCCGGTCGCGTCCGGCCGGCCGGCCGTGTGCTGCGGCAGGTCGGGGCGGCCGGCGCGTTCGGCGTCGGGTACGGCCTCGACGGTCATCCGCAGCAGCCGGTCGCGGGCCTCGCCGGTCGCGGTGTCGTCGAGGACCGCGCCGCCGACGCGTCCCGCGGCGAAGGCCAGTTTGTCGTTGGTGACGAGCGGGTCGTCGTCATCGCGCCGCCGGTCCGCCCACAGGTAGCTGCCGGGTTCCGCCACGACCAGTTGCAGGGTGTCCAGGCCCATGTCCGCGGGGTGGCGCCGGATGACGCCGACCGTGTCGTGATGGCCTTCGACGGCCAGGGGGTGGTCGTAGCCGTCCATGAAGGAGAGGTTGGTGACGATGCCCGCGCCGGTCAGGTTGAGCACGGCCCGCTCGGCGTGGGCCGCGTCCTGTCCCTTGTGCAGGGAGTCGAGTATGTCCTGGTGGGCCGTCTCGAAACCGGTCGAGATCTGCACGCAGCCGGCCTCGCGCAGCCGGCGGCAGAAGCCGGGGTCGGCCAGCTCCGGCTCCAGGCGGGCCCGGACCCGGAAGGTCAGGTCCGCTCCGCCGCGGCGCACGGCGTCCATGACCCGTAACAGGTGCCGCAGGCCGGTGTTCTCGTCGGCCACGGCCACGTCGGTGATGCCGAGCCGGCGGGCGAGTGCGACGAGGTGACGGGCCGCGGTGCCGGGGTCGATCTGCTGGAAGGCCCGGGCGTCGCGGTAGCGGTTGCCGTACGAGCAGAAGGTGCACCTTCCCCAGTAACAGCCCACGGTCAGGCGGAAGGGGAACTGGTGGGCCTGGTTGCTGTAGTCGGCGAAGTCGAACTGCCGGAAGTCGGGCGCCGGCTGGTCGTTGAGGACGAAGCCGTCGCGCAGGCCGTCCGCGGGCCGCTCCGGCACCTTGCGGCCGCGGGCCCGGCCGGTCCCGAGCACGTCGGTCAGGAAGTCCTCGCCGTGGCCCACGCACCAGTGGTCGACCGTGCCGGCCGCCGCGGTCCGGCGGCGCAGCAGCGCGGCCCACATCTGGACGGTAGGTCCGCCGAGCGCGATCCGGACGTCCGGCCGGCGCCGCCTGACCAGTGTGGTCAGCGCGAGGGTGGGGACCACCTGGCTGAAGAACGGGACCGTGAACGCCAGGAGGCGGGGCCGGTGTTCGGCGAGCAGCGCGTCGAGGTGGTCGGCGCACCAGCGGGCGGACCAGGTGCCCAGGGACGCCTCGACCAGCTCGTCGATCCGCCCCAGCCGGGGCGTGCCGGGGAGGATCCAGCCGTCCCGGGCGGCCTGCTGCAGGACGTAGCGGCCGGTCGCGGTGATGGCCGTCTCCTGGGCGAACCCGGCGGAGCGGTCCCGGGCGGTGCGCAGCAGCAGGTCCCCGTGGGCGGCCCGGTAGTCCTCGCTGACGCCGCGGTAGATGGCGGCGGCGGTCGGCGCGCCGTCGGCCTCCCTCCGTTCCGGGGCGGACGGGCGGCGCAGGAGCACCTCGTCGCGGTACGCCAGGTTCAGGTCGAGGCTGCGCACCCGGTGCCCCTGGGCGGTCCAGGCCGCGGTGAGCTGGGGCAGGGCCAGGTACGGGAACTGCACGGCCTCGCTGACCGGTGGCATCACCAGGAGTACGTCGGTCATGGCAGGTCCGCCTCCGGCCCGGCCGCGGCTCCGGGCCCGGTCAGGCGGGCCAGGCGTCGCAGCTCCCGCTCGGCCGACTCCGCCGTGTCCGGGTCGCCCTGGGTGCGGGCGAGCACGCGCAGCGTCTTCCAGATCCCCTCGCGCAGCGGCAGTTCGGCCGCGAGGGCGCGGAACTCGTCCAGGGCCGCGCCGGGGCCGTCCAGTCGCAGGGTGGCCCGCGCGCCCATGATCCGGGCATGTGCGCCGAGGGTGTCCTGGGGGTCGATGGCCGCCGCCTCCCGCAGGTACGAGCGGGCGGTGCGATGGTCGCCCAGGGCGAAGTGGGCGGCGCCGATGCGGTAGGCGAGCCAGCTGGAGCGGTAGCCGTGCGCGGCGGCCCGCTCGAAGCACTTCTCCGCCTCCTCGGGCTGTCGCTCCGTGTGCGCCAGGCCGCGCAGGGCGGTGACGATGCCCGCCTCCGGACCGTCGCCGCCCGCCTCGGGTCCGGGCGGTCCGGCGCCCTGATGGACGCGCAGCATCAGATCCTCCGGCCACGGCGTCGCGGGCAGGTACGAGGACCGGCGCGCGCGCAGTCCGAGCCGCGCCGCGACGTCCGCGCCCACGGTGCGGTACTCGGACGGCAGGAACCCCGACCGGGTGGACCAGGTCATCGCGGTCAGTTCGCCCCCGCAGGCGTCGACCAGGCGGGCCAGTTCGTCCGTGCTGTGCTCGGACCGGCCGTGCTCGTCCACCAGCCAGTCCAGGTCGATGTCCGTGACGATGTCCGTGCGCACGTGCCGGCCGAGGTGGTCGACGAGCAGGTCGGGAGGTACGACGCAGAGCCGTACTCCGCACAGGGTGACCGAGAGGCAGCAGCGCTCCGCGCGCGGTTCGGCCGGTGCGCCCGCGGTGCTGATCAGCGAGACGGCGTCCAGCGCGTGCTCCACCCAGCCGCCGGAGGAACGCCAACTGGGCACCCACACCAGGTCGGTGAGGCCTGCCGTGATCGCGGCGGCGGACCAGAAGTCGTCGAGGCCGAAGGCGCCGGGCACTCCGCGGACCGGCAGCCGGCGCACCAGCGGGGCCGGGGAGCGGCCCTCTTCGGCGGCGGCCCGCAGCGCCTCGGCGCCGCCCGGAGCCAGGGGTTTGAGGTCGAGGTGACGGTCGAAGCACACGACCGTGCGGCCGCTGTAGGGACGGGCGGACCACAGTGCCGCGACCTCGCCGTGCTCTTCGAAGAGATCAACGTGTGCCGGCATCCTGCGACCGTTCCATGAGAGGTGTTCCCGGTGCCGGGACGGTGTCCGCGGGCCCCGCGGAGGCGAACCGGCGGACGTCCGGCCGCACGGCCACCGCGGCGGTGGAGACGAGCACGAGTGCGCCGCCCCACAGCATGATCGAGCGGGCGTCGGCGAAGCGGAGCAGTCCGGCGCCGAGCAACTGCCCCAGCGGCAGGGAGGCGAAGGAGAAGAAGAAGTCCGCCGAGAAGGCACGGCCGTGCAGGTCCTCGGGCACGTCCCGGCGCAGTCCGGTCATCTTGACGATGTCGAAGGCCTGCTGACCGACACCGCCCGCGAAGAAGGCGGCGGCGAGCAGCACGACGGACCCGGTCACCACGGGGGCCAGCACGGTCACGCCGTACAGGGCGAGCAGGGCGAGCGCGTACAGGCCGCGGTGCCGGCCGCCGATCCGGCCGCCGACGAGGGCGCCCAGGGCGTTGCCGACGGCGAAGGCGCCCAGGACGAACCCGTACACGGTGGCGCTGTGACCGCGCTCGATCAGGAAGACGGGCAGGGCCACCATCCAGGGGCCGACGGCGAACACCACGTGCACGACGGCGAGGAGCTGCACATGGCGCAGCCAGGGGATGCGCCACAGTACGGCGAGGCCCTGGAGGGCGGTACGCAGGAGCGGCGGTTCGGCTTCGTCCGCGTCCCCGGCCCGCCGGTCGTTCGGCGGGCCGTCCGGATCGGACCCGGACTTCCCGGACGCCGGTTCCGCCGCCGCGGGACCGGCCTGGGACCGGGTCCCGATGCGCGCGCCCGCCCAGCGGGTGGCGGCGGCGGAGACACCGAAGGCGAACGCGGCGAGCACGGCGCCCGTGGGCGCGCCGAGTGCGCCGACGACGGCGGCGGCCAGGGTGGGTCCGACCATGCCGGCGCTGTTGCGCATGCCCTCCAGCAGGCCGTAGGCGGCGGTGACCTCGGCGTCCTCCTCGTCGGCGGCGCTCCGGGCGTCGCGGTCCGGGAGGATCCGGGGCGCGACGACGAGGAGCGCCGGCTCGCTGACCGCCTCGCACAGTCCGATCAGTACGGCGACGACGATGACGACGGCGTCCAGCCCGCCGCCCCAGACCAGGGCGAGCGCGACGAGCGCGGCGACGCGGATGGAGTCCGCGACGACGGCCGCGCGGACCGGGTCGAACCGGTCCAGGAGGGCTCCGCTGAACAGCACCACTGCGCCGAGCGCGACGAAGCGTGCGGCGAACACGGCGCCGATGGTCTCTGCGGGCGTGCCCGCCTTCGCGGCCGCCACCACAACGATGATAGGAAAAAACGCGTCGCCAAGAAGGGAGACCGTCTGCCCAAAACAAAGACCGGCGAACCGCCGGTGCCGCAACAGCCGTACATAAATTGCCACGGGGGGCCGTGAAACCTTTCTCGCCGATGACGCCGGGATTCATTCCTCGAAAATGAGCCGCACGACGACAACGGGTGGGCGGGCCGGAAAACCGGGCCGCCCACCCGTTATCATGTCCGGTCCGGGCCGGCCTTAGCTGCGGAACCGGAACGCGTGGAACGCCACGCTGTCGTCGAGGTCCTCGGCCTCCAGGACTTCCAGAGAGTCGAGGTCCTCGATCTCCTCGAGGATCTTCTGGTCGGTGTTCGACTCGCCCATTGCGTCTCCCTCCGAAACAGGGCACCACAGGCCCATCCCCGCAGCGCTCCCAATTGATGCTAGGGGACACCTGTCACCCGCCCACAGAAGGCGTCGGGAGTTTGACCGAAAAGCACGCGGGGCGGCCCGGGTTCCGCTTTCCGGTCGGTGCCGCGAGCCAGGAAACAGCGGGAAAAGGAACGGAAGCGGCCGTTCCTTCACCCGCGCCGTGGCTCGTTCCGGACGGGTTCGGTATTTCGCCCGCGGAAACATCGTCCCCGCTTCCCGAAAGGGTGACTTCGAACCATGGCGAGCAGGGGTTTCCGGCCGCTGGGAGGACGCCTCAGCCGGTGGTCAGCACCATCCTGAAGCGGGCCCGGCCGGCGAGCATCTTCCGGTAGGCCTCGTCCGCCTGCTCCAGCGGCACGGACTCCGTCATCGGACGGATGCCGTGCAGGGCGCTGAACTCCATGGTGTCCTCGACGTCCTTCGCGGTGCCGGAGGGGTGGCCGCGCACGACCCGGCCGCTCATGAGCAACTGGACCGGGCTGATGCCCAGCGGCTCGGTGTCCGCTCCGATGACCACCAGTTCGCCGCGGTGCGCCAGTCCGTCCACGGTGGCCGTGATCGCCTCGGAGTGCCCGGCGGTGGCGAGGACGACCTTGGCTCCGCCGAGGGACTGCAGGGCCTCGGCGACCGGGGTGCCGGAGGTGCTGTCGACGTAGTGGTGGGCGCCCAGCCGCTTGGCGAAGTCGGCCTTCTCGGCGCCCCGGGCGATCCCCACGGTCTCGAAGCCCATGGCGGCCGCGTACTGCACCCCGAGGTGCCCGAGGCCGCCGAGTCCGAGCACCGCGACCAGGTCGCCCGGCCTGGCGGAGCTGCGCCGCAGCCCGTTGTACGTGGTGACGCCGGCGCAGGCCATCGGCCCGGCGTCGCCCGCCGCCAGCCCCTCGGGGATCCGGGCCAGGGCGTCGACGGGCACCAGCACCTTGTCGCCGAAGCCTCCGTCGTACGCCCAGCCCGGGACCTCGAGGTTCCGGCACACGATGAAGTCGCCCTCTCGGCAGGGCACGCAGTGGCCGCAGCTGCCGCCGAACCAGCCGACGGCCACCCGGTCACCGGTCCGCCATCCGCGGTCCCCGGTCCCCTCGCCCAGTTCCTCGATCCGCCCGGCGATCTCGTGCCCGGGCACCTCCGGGAACGACACGCCCGGCAGTCCGCCGCTCACGAAGAGGGCGTCGCTGTGGCAGATCCCGCACGCCTCCACGGCGATCAGGACCTGTCCGGGTCCGGGCCGGGGCACCTCTCGCTCGGCCAGTTCGAACGTGCCGTCCGGGGCGGTCACCTGCGCGACTCGGTAGGTACTCATCTGCATCTCCGGAGAACGGGTACGACGGCCCCCTGAACCAGCAGACCAGCTACGGCCGGATGCCGCGCGTCGAGCCGGGTCCGCCCCGGCCGACGGGCCTGCGGCCCCGGCTGACGGGCCCACGGGTTCGGCCGACGGGCCTGCGGCCCCGGCTGACGTGAGCGGCCGGCACCCGGCTCCGGTCTGCCCGCGGTGGGCCGGCCGGGCCCGGCCGGCCAGGACCATGCCGGCCTCAGGCCCGCGCCCCGCTCACCCCGCCCCCCTCACCGAGACAGCCCCGCTCACCCCCGCCGGGCCTGGCCGCCTTCCGGGCGCAGGATGTCCAGCAGTTGGCGGACCAGTTCGTCGACGACCTCGTCGAGGGTCGCGTCCACCCAGCCGGTGCTCCAGTCGTGCAGCAGGCCGTTGACGCTGCCGATGAAGGCGGTGGCCGCGAGGCGGTAGTCGCGCACCGCCGCCTCCCCGCGGGCCGCGGCCGCGTCGGCCTCCGCGCGGATCAGGTCGACCCAGCGGGCCCGGCGGGCGAGCCGCTGCTCCTCCAGCCGGGGGCTGACGCCGATGATCTCCACGAAGGCGATACGGATGCGGCGCGGATCGCGGGTGACGTCGCGGGCGTAGGCACGGAACAGCACGGCGACCCGCTCGGCCAGCGGCAGCCCCTCGGCCGCGGCGAGCGCGTCCAGCACGGCCTGTTCCGCCCAGCCGTTGACCTCCAGGTGCAGGGCGGCGAGGACGTCCTCCAGGGTGCGGAACTCCTCGTAGAACTGTCGGGTGGACAGGCCGGCGGCCTGGCTCAGGGCGGCGACCGTGGTCGCCCGGTAGCCGGGGGTGTCACCGAACAGCCGCAGCGCGGCGTCCAGGAAGCGGCGGCGCCGCTCGGCCTGCCGTTCCTCGGCGGACCTGCCGCCGTAACGGCCCGTCGGCGCCCTGAGCCTGCCCGTCACGCTGTCCCCTCCCGTTCCCACCGCTCCCCCAATCTTGTCCTGCACACATCTTGTCGAGAAGGCCGCCCCTTCCTTACTTTTCAGTAAGTTCACAGTGAAAGCGCCCGTGTTCAGATTCCCCGAGGAAAGAGAGCAGTCATGCCTGCCTCCAGAACCAGGCACCTTTGCTCCATGGCCGCCGCCCTCACACTGACCCTCGCCGGCCCGGCGACCGCCGCCGGCGCGACCGCGTCCGCCACCGACGCCTCAGGGCTGCGGGAGGTGCTGTTCGTCGGCAACAACTGGGACGGCACCGCCGATGTGATCAAGTCCTCCGGCGACTTCGCGAAGATCGGCCGGATCGACGTGGTCCCGGACAAGGACCAGCGGATGGCGGAGATCAACGCGGACCCGATCAAGTGGATCTACTTCCAGGCCATCCGCAACAGCGTGGGCGAGGGCCACGACCAGTTCGCCGACGACATGTACTCCACCCCGGACGGCCGCTCCGTCGTGGTCTCCCGCCCGAGCTTCGCGGACGTCGTCTCGATCGACCTGGCCACCGGGAAGGTCAACTGGCGCTTCCCGGTGTCCGGTTACCGGGCCGACCACATGGCGGTCTCGCCGGACGGCACCCGTGTCGCGGTGTCCGCGTCGACCGCGAACACCGTGCACGTGCTGGACATCGGGACCGGCAGGCAGCTCGGCTCGTTCGCCACCGGCGACAAACCGCACGAGAACATCTTCACCAGGGACGGCAAGTACATCTGGAACATGTCCATCGGTGACGTCAACACCGCCCTGGACGACCCGATCTGGGACTGGACGAAGGGCGACCGGCACATCACGGTCGTCGACGCGACGAGCTTCAAGCAGGTCAAGGTCGTCGACATGCGGCAGCGCCTCGACGCGTACGGGCTGAAGGACTTCTCCGACGCCGTGCGCCCCGCCGTCTTCTCCCCCGACGAGTCCAAGCTGTACTTCCAGGTGTCGTTCTTCAACGGCTTCCTGGAGTACGACGTCGCCGCCGACCGGATCACCCGGGTGAAGACCCTGCCGAAGAACCCGGCGACCAGTGCGGACCGCACCACCTGGGTCAACGACTCGCGCCACCACGGGCTCTCGATGAACCCCGAGGGCACCAAGCTCTGCGTGGCGGGCACCATGGACGACTACGCCACCGTGGTCGACCGCGCCACCCTCCAGGAGGGCCCGCTGGTCACCGCGTCCAAGCCGTACTGGGCCACGGTCAGCGGCGACGGCAAGGACTGCGTGGTCTCCGAGTCCGGCGCGGACCAGGTCACCGCGATCGACTTCGCCACCGGCCGGAAGGTCACGTCGGTCCCGGTCGGCGACCATCCGCAGCGCGTCCGGCTGGGGCATGTGCGGGACGGCTGGACGGGCCCGGGCGGAAACTGAGCGGCGTACGGCCCCCGGGGTGCCCCCATGACCCCGGAGGCCGTGCCACGCCGCCGCGGTTTCCCGCGCGGAGACGCCGCCGGGCCGCTGCCCGGTGCCGTGCCGAACGACCCTCGTTGCCGCGAAATCCGGCGCACGGCTAGTCTCCACCGATGCCCTCCCTCGTCCCGTCCCTGCCGGCCGGCTACCGCTCGCGGCCCTCGACCACTGACGACATCCATGCGATCCAGGCCCTGGTCACGGACTGCGAGCGGGAGGTGTACGGGCGGGGGCAGAGCGACGTGGGGGCGGTGGCCGCCGATTTCACGCGGCCGGGCCTGGTGCCGGAGTCGGACACCGTCGTCGTTCACGACCCGGCCGGCCGCCTCGTCGCCCGCGCCTGGGTGGACCGGCGTTCCGAAGTGGACGTGCATCCGGAGCAGCGCGGCCGGGGCCTGGGCGCCGCGCTCCTCGGCTGGACGCTGGCGCGGGCGCGGCAGGCCGGCACCGCCCGCGTCGTGCAGACCGTGCCGGACGGGGACACAGGCGCCGTGCGGCTGCTGCGCGCGCACGGGTACGAGCCGCTGGTGACGTCCTGGCTGCTGGAGTTCGCCATGCCGGCCGAGCCCGCGGTGCCCGAGCCGCCGGCGGGCATCTCGGTGCGGCCCTTCCGCACCGGCGACGGGCCCGCCACGCACGTACTCGTCCAGGACGCGTTCGACGAGTGGCAGGAGCGGCGGCAGGCGTACGAGGAGTGGGCCGCCCACACCGTGGAGCGGCGGACGTTCGCCCCTCGGCGGTCGGCCCTGGCGTTCGCCGGTGATCATCTCGTGGGCGCCGTCCTGGCGCTGGACGCGCCGGGCACGGACGAGGGCCACCTCGAACAGGTCGCCGTACGGCGTGACCACCGCGGCCGCGGCATCGCCCGGCTGCTGCTGCGCCACACGTTCCGGGCCTTCCACCGGACGGGCCTTCGCTCCTGCACGCTGTGGACCCACTCGGACACCGGTGCGCTCGACCTCTACCTGCGGGTCGGCATGACGGTCCGGCACAGCTCCACGGTCTTCCGCAAGGACCTCGGCGGACAGGACCGCCACGTCTCCCCCGGGCCGGCCCCCCGCCCGGCGTCGCGCGCGTGATCGCTCCCGGTTCCGGACGGGGGCTCGTGTACCAGGGGCCGGTCCCGCCGGGGTGATGGAGCGATACTCGGCAAACCCCCGTCGCACCACTCGCCGGGGCCGGTGCATCGCCTTAGAGTGATCTACATCGTGCCGGTCTGAGGGATTTGTTCGGCTTCCTCTCCTGCCCGCACGGTCCGGAGGGCGCATGACCCACATCGAGGGCGACGTGGACGGTACGGCGGCACCCCGCTGAGCGAGCCGCCGCGCGAGTTCCTGAACCGCCGGCGGCGGTGGTGCGCGGGGCCGCGGACGGCCGGGTCCCGGTGAAGGGAGCGAGAGGTGCGTGACATCCTCCCGGCGCTGGAGCGCTGGTACCGGGCGGGAGTGCCGTTCGGGCTCGCCACGGTCGTCGCGGTCAGCCGCAGCGCGCCGCGCGGCCCCGGTGCCGCCATGGCCGTGGGGCCGGACGACGAGGTCGTGGGCTCCGTGTCCGGGGGCTGTGTGGAGGGGGCGGTGTTCGAACTCGCCCAGGAGGTCGTGGCGAGCGGCGAGTCGCGGCTCGTGACCTTCGGGTACAGCGACGAGGACGCGTTCGCCGTCGGCCTCACCTGCGGTGGCGAGATCACGCTGCTGGTGCGGGCCGTGACGCCCGGCTCGGACCCGGCGTTCGGCCGCGTCGCGGCGTCCGTGGCCGCGGGCGATCCGGTGACCGTGGCCATGGTGGTCGACGGGCCCGCACCGCGCGGGGCCGCCCGCGCGGTCTGGCCGGACGCCGTCGGGGGCACCCTGGGCGCGGCCGGGCTCGACGTGGCGGTCACCGCCGACGCCCGCGGTGAACTCGCCCTGGGCGCCTCGGGGCTGAGGCACTACGGGCCGCACGGGGAACGCCGCGAGGACTCCGTCACGGTGTTCCTGCAGTCGTTCGCGCCGCCGCCGAGGATGCTGGTCTTCGGCGCGATCGACTACGCGGCCGCCGTGGCCCGTGTCGGCGCCTTCCTCGGCTACCGGGTCACCGTCTGCGACGCCCGCCCGGTCTTCGCCACCCCGAAGCGCTTTCCGGAGGGGGTGGAGGTCGTCGTCGACTGGCCGCACCGCTATCTCGCCGCCACCGGCACCGACGGGCGCACGGTGATCTGCGTCCTCACCCACGACCCGAAGTTCGATGTGCCGCTGCTGGAGGAGGCGCTGCGCCGGCCGGCCGCGTACATCGGGGCGATGGGCAGCCGGCGTACCCACGACGAGCGGCGCGAACGGCTCGCCGAGGCCGGTGTCACCGAGACCGAGCTGGCCCGGCTGCGCTCGCCGCTCGGGCTCGATCTCGGGGCCCGGACACCGGAGGAGGTCGCGGTGTCCGTCGCCGCCGAGATCGTCGCCCTGCGCTGGGGCGGCAGCGGCGCGCCGCTGACCACGACCGCCGGGGCCATCCATCCGGCCGCCGCCCCCTGAGTGCGAGGAGCAACCCATGGAACTGCACCACGAGTTCACCGTCCCCGTCCCCGTCGACGAGGCCTGGCCGGCGCTCCTCGACATCGAACGCGTCGCCCCGTGCCTGCCGGGCGCGGTGGTGGAGGAGTACGACGGCAGGACCGTGACCGGCTCGGTGAAGGTCAAGGTCGGCCCGGTCACCGTGACCTACCGGGGCACCGCGGTCTTCGAGGAGCAGGACGCGGCGGCCCACCGGATGGTGCTCGCGGCGAGCGGCCGGGAGACCCGGGGGCAGGGCACGGCCAGGGCGACGGTCACCTCCGTGCTGAGCGAGCGTGAGGGCGGCACGGCGGTGACCGTAACCACCGACCTGAAGGTGACCGGGCGTCCGGCCCAGTTCGGGCGCGGGGTGCTGGGAGAGGTGGGCGACCGCCTGGTGGGGCAGTTCGCGGCATGTCTGGCGGACCGGCTGGGCGGCCCGGAGCCCGGGCCCCCCGCGCAGGAGGCCGCGCCGGCCGCCGGCCGGGAGGAGCCGGAACCCCTGGACCTGCTGCGCACGGCGGGCCTCCCGGTGGCCAAGCGCGCCCTCGCGGCCGCGGCGGCACTGGCCCTGCTGGCGCTGGCCGCCACCCGGCTCCGACACGGCCGCTCCCGGCGGGGCCGCAGGGCCCGCCGACCGCGCGGCGGGCGCTGACGCCTCCCGCGACGGAGCGCGAGGCAAGCAGGGTTACCCGCAGCGGCGCCGAGACTCCTGCCGCAGGGGTTCGGTACACAGGGGCTCGGGACGCGGAGCCCTAGGTGATGCGGTGCAGGGTGACGTCGGTGAGGGCACCGTCGGTGACGGCCGCGGTGAGGTAGGTGTGGTGCGGCTGGCGGCGGCGGTCGGTCGGCGAGCCGGGGTTGAGCAGCCGCAGTCCGCCGGGGGCGACGGTGTCCCAGGGGATGTGGCTGTGGCCGAAGACCAGCACGTCCAGCTCCGGGAAGCGGGCGGCGCACCGGGCCTCGCGGCCCCGCGCGGGGCCGGTCTCATGGACCACGCCGAAGCGGAGGCCGCCCAGTTCGGCGTACGCCACCTCGGGGAGGCGGGCCCGCAGCTCGGGGCCGTCGTTGTTGCCGTACACCGCGACCAGCCGGCGGCTGCGGTCCTCCAGCAGGTCGAGGGTGGCCGTGTCGACCCAGTCCCCGGCGTGGAACACCACGTCCGCGCGCGGAAGTTCGGCGAGCAGCGGGTCCGGGAGCCGCTTGGCGCGCCTGGGGAGGTGGGTGTCGGACATCAGGAGCAGTCGCACACGGCCACACTAGGGAGTCGGGGAGGTGAGGCGGCGGATGCCGCGTACGGCACCCAGTACGGCGGCGCCCGCGCCGAGGGCGGTGGCGGCCGGGTGCCGGGCCAGGGTCTCCTGCCAGGAGCGCGCGTGCGCGGTGTCGTCGAAGGCGCCATGGGCGCCCTGGTCGTCCTCGGGCGCCCGGTCGACGGGTTCGAAGAGGTTGTCCAGGCCGGTCGGCGGGACGCTGTCGGTCTCCTGGGAGCCGAAGCCGGTGCGGGCCAGATAGCGGTCGAGCAGGGCCGGGGCGAGCCGGTTGGCCCAGAGGGTGGCGAGGGTGGAGGCGCCGACGTAGTACTGCTTGCCGCGCGGGTGGTCCGCCGCGTGGGCCACGCCCCGGGCGGCGACCTCCGGCTGGTAGATCGGCGGCACCGGCATGGGGTGCTTGGCCAGCCGGGAGCGCACCCAGTCGAACTGCGGTGTGTTGACCGCGGGCATCTGCGCGACGGTGATGTGCACGTTGCTGCCGCGGTGCAGCAGTTCGACGCGGACGGAGGACGTGAAGCCGTTGATGGCGTGCTTGGCGCCGCAGTACGCCGACTGCAGCGGGATGGAGCGCTCCCCGAGCGCCGAGCCGACCTGCACGATCGTGCCCCGGTCGCGGGGCAGCATCCGCTTCAGGGCGGAGCGGGTGCCGTTGACGAAACCGAGGTAGGTCGTCTCGGTGGTGCGCGTGAACTCCTCGGGGCCGATCTCGTCGAACGGCGCGAACACGGACGCGAAGGCACAGTTGATCCACACGTCGATCGGGCCGAACTCCTTCTCCGCGGTCTCCGCGACGGCCTCCACCTGGGCCGGGTCGGCCACGTCGGCGGTCTGCACCAGGGGCCGTCCGCCGAGGACCGCGACCTCGTCGGCCGCGTTGTTCAGGCCGCCCTCGCCCCGCGCCACCAGGACGACGTTCGCGCCGCGCCGGCCGTAGAGGCGGGCGGTGGCACGGCCGATCCCGGCGCTGGCACCGGTGATGACGACGGTGGGGGGCATGATGTCTCCTCTCGTAAGGCGGGTGCCGGTCTCTCAGTCCACCCGGTAGAGGCGGGCCCGCTCCTCGGCCAGGGTCAGTCCGTGGCCCGGCGCCCCGTCGGCGCCCGGCGTGACGGCGCCGCCGCCGGGGTCGAGGACGCCGTCGAAGAGGAGCCGTTCGATGCGGACGTGGTCGTGGAACCACTCCAGGTGGCGCAGGTTGGGCACGCAGGCGGCGGCATGGGCGTGGGCGTGCGGTGCGCAGTGCCCGGAGATGCCGGTCCCGCGCGCGTGGGCGAGGGCGGCGGCGCGCAGCCATACGGTGATGCCGCCGCACCGGGTGATGTCCGCCTGGAGGCAGTCGACGGCTCCGGCGGACAGCATGTGCTCGAAGTACGGCAGCGTGTAGCCGTACTCGCCGGCGGTGACGTCCATGGGCACCCGGCCGCGGACGTCGGCGAGCAGGGTGAGGTGGTCGGAGGAGACCGGCTCCTCGAACCAGGTGACGCCCGCGTCGGCGAGCGCGCTCGCGACCCGTACGGCCTGTCCGCCGGTGTACGCGCCGTTGGCGTCCACGTACAGCTCGGCGGTGTCGCCGACGCTGGCCCGGGCGCGGGCGACGCGTTCCAGGTCGCGGGCCTGGCGGGAGCCCCGGGACTCGCCGATCTTGATCTTGACCCGGGGGATGGCCTGGTCCTCGGCCCAGCCGCGCAGCTGACGGTCCTGGCGGTCGGCGTCGTAGGTGGTGAAGCCCCCGCTGCCGTAGACGGGGACGTCGTCGCGGGCGGCGCCGAGCAGGTCGACGAGGGGCAGGCCGAGCAGGCGGGCCTTGAGGTCCCACAGGGCGATGTCGACGGCGCTGACCGCCTGGGCGGCCACGCCCGGCAGCCCGGCGTTGCGCACCGCCCGGCACATCGCCTCGTTGGCGCGCGGCACGTCGTGGACGGGTGTGCCGTTGACGGTGCCGGCCAGCAGATCCCGGACCACGTGGGCGGCGGCCGCGGGGGCGTAGGTGTAGCCGGTCCCGTTGGTGCCGCCCGCACGGACGGTGACGAGGACGAGGGTGGTGCTGTCCCAGGCGAGGGTGCCGTCGGCCTCGGGCGCGTCGGTGGGCACGGTGTAGACGGCGGTGTCCACGGCCTCGACGGTCGGCCGGTCGCTCATGGCCGCCTCCTCAGGTCCGGCGCCGCAGCCGCAGCGCGACGCCTGTGCCGGCCGCGGCGGCGAGCGCGGCGGCCGAGGCGGTCGTCGCCCAGCGCGCGGTGCGGGACGGCTCGGGCGGACGCTGGGCCAGGCGTTCCGGGGCGTCGCTTGGCAGGTTGCCGTCGAGGGCGAGGGCCAGGGCCTCGGCGAGGTGCAGGGCGCGCCGGCCGGTGCCTCCGTCCTCGATCTGGGTGCGGCAGCTGAAACCGTCGGCGAGGACGAGACTGCCGGGGGCGGCCGCGCGGACGGCGGGCAGGACCCCCTGTTCGGCGACGGCCATGGACACCTCGTGGTGACCGCGTTCGAAGCCGAAGTTGCCGGCCAGTCCGCAGCAGCCCTCGTCGAGGACGTCGGCGTCGAGGTGGGCGCGGCGCATGAGTTCGCGGTCGGCGTCGAACTTCATGACGGCGTGCTGGTGGCAGTGGGTCTGCACGGTCGCGTGCCGGGCGAGTGACGGTGGCCGCCAGTCGTCGGGCGCGTGGTGGACCAGTTGCTCGGCGAAGGTGCGGAACTGCTTGGCGAGCCTTTGCACGTCCTGGTCGGCGGGCAGCAGTTCCGGGGCGTCGGCGCGGAAGACGGCGGTGCAGGAGGGTTCGAGGCCGATGACGGGCGTGCCCGCCTCCAGATAGGGGCGCAGCACGCCGAGGGTGCGGCGCAACACCTTCTCGGCGACGGACAGTTGCCCGGTGGAGATCCAGGTCAGACCGCAGCACACCGGTTCGGTGGGTACGGCGACCCGGAAGCCGGCGTCCTCCAGCACCCGCACGGCCGAGATCGCGATGGAGGGGTGGAAGTAGGTGCTGAAGGTGTCCGGCCACAGCACCACGGTGCGCGGGTCGGCGGGGTCGGGTTCCTCCCCGCCGCGGGCCCGCCACCACTGCACGAAGGACTGGCGGGCGAACACCGGCGCCGGGCGGACCCCGTCGACGCCGGCCAGCCGCTTGCCCGCGCGGGCCAGGCCGGGCGCGTGCAGCAGGGTGTTGACCAGGCCCGGGGACAGGCGGGACAGCCGGGCCCAGACGGGCAGCCAGCCCATCGCGTAGTGGGCGGCGGGGCGCAGCCTGCCCTCGTAGTGGTGGGAGAGGAACTCGGCCTTGAGTGTCGCCATGTCGACACCGGTGGGGCAGTCGGACCTGCAGCCCTTGCAGGCCAGGCAGAGGTCCAGCGCGTCGCGCACCTCGGGGGAGCGCCAGCCGTCCTTGACCGCCGAGTCGGCGTGGCCGCCGAGCATTTCGAACAGCAGCCGGGCGCGGCCCCGGGTGGAGTGCTCCTCCTCCCGGGTGGCGCGGTACGAGGGGCACATCACGCCGCCGGAGTGGCTGCGGCAGTTGCCGATGCCGACGCAGCGCATCACGGCGCGGTTGAAGGAGTGGTCGTCCTCGGGGAACTGGAAGTGGGTCGCGGGGGTTTCGGGACGCCAGGAGGGGCCGAGGCGCAGTTGTCCGTCGACCGGATTGGGGTCCACGATCTTGCCCGGGTTCATCCGGTTGCCCGGGTCGAACAGCGCCTTCATCTCGCCGAACGCGGACACGAGCCGCTCGCCGAACATCCGGGTGAGCAGTTCGCCGCGGGACTGGCCGTCGCCGTGCTCGCCGGACAGCGAGCCGCCGTAGGAGGCGACGAGGTCGGCGGCGCGCTCCACGAAGCGGCGGAAGCCGGCGACGCCCTCGGCGGTCTTCAGTCCGAAGGGGATGCGGGTGTGCACGCATCCCTGCCCGAAGTGCCCGTACAGCGAGGGGTGGTCATAGCCGAACTCCTCGAACAGCGCCTTCAGGTCCCGCAGGTAGTCGCCGAGCCGCTCGGGCGGGACGGCGGAGTCCTCCCAGCCCTCCCAGGTCTCCCGGTCGTCCGGCGGGCGGGCGGTGACGCCCAGTCCTGCCTCGCGGGCCTTGAGCATCCGCTGCTCGCGCTCGGGGTCGTCGGAGAAGGCGACCTCCGGGTCCTTCTCGCCGCGGCCGACGGCGCGCAGCAGGGCGTGGGCCTGTTCGTCGACGTCCTCCTGGCTGTCGCCGCTGTACTGGACCATCAGCCAGCTGTCGCCCCGTGGAAGGATGTCGAGGGACTGGAGGTAGGCGCCCTCCTCGCGCATGAGCTGGGCCATGCGCCCGTCCAGGGCCTCCAGCTGGCTCGGCGAGCAGTGCTCCAGCAGGTGGGACACGTCGTCGGCGGCGGCGCAGATGTCCTCGTAGCCGAGCACCAGGAGCGACTGGTACGACGGCACGGACACGAGGTCGAGTTCGGCGCGCAGGACCGTGACCAGCGTGCCCTCGCTGCCCACGAGCGCCCTGGCCACGTCGAAGCCGCTTTCCGGGAGCAGGGAGTCGAGGTTGTAGCCGGAGACCCGGCGCGGGATCTTCGGGTAGCCGCGGCGGATGTCGGCGAGGTACTCGGTGGCGATGCGGTCCAGGCCGGCGTAGATCTCGGCGAGCCGCCCGCCCCCCTCCGCGATCCGGGCGCGCTCGTCGGGCGGGGTGGGGCCGACCCAGGCCCGCTGCCCGTCGTAGGTGAGGATCTCCAGGCGCCGTACGTTGTCGACGGTCTTGCCGTAGGCCTGCGCCGAGGCGCCGCAGGAGTTGTTGCCGATCATGCCGCCCAGCGCGCAGTGGCTGTGGGTGGACGGCTTGGGCCCAAACTGCAGCTTGTGGGGGGACAGCCGGCGGTTGAGTTCGTCCAGGACGATGCCGGGCTCGACGACGCAGGTGCGCGCCTCGGGGTCCACGGACAGCAGCCCGTCGCAGTACTTGGTCCAGTCGATCACCACGGCGGTGTTGGTCGTCTGCCCGGCGAGGCTGGTGCCGCCGCCCCGGGAGAGGACCGGGACGTCGAAGCGCGCGCAGACGGACACCGCGCGGGCGCCCGCCTCCACCGTGCGGGGCACGACGACACCGATCGGGACCTGCCGGTAGTTCGAACCGTCGGTGACGTAGGCCCCGCGGCTCCCCGCGTCGAAGCGGACCTCGCCGTCCACCTCGTCCGCCAGCGCCGCCCGCAGGCCGGAGATGTCCCACCCGGTCATCCGCGCTCCCTGGACTCGCCTAGGTGCTGTGCTGCCCGCCCCGTGCCCGGGGGACGGCCGAGTACCCGACTGTTCGACAGGCAAAACTGAACAGTTGCGACTGGACAGTTTCCCCTGCCGGTCCTAGGGTGACGGCATGCCCGTCATCTCCGAATCCGCCGTCCGCGCGGCGCGCGACCTGCGCGTGGTGTTCAGCCGGCTGCGGCGCCGGATCCGCGAGGTCGCGCAGGACGCCGACCTCACCCCGTCGCAGGAGTCGGCCCTCTCCCTGGTCGGCAAGCACGGCGCGGCCACGGCCAGCGCGCTGGCCGGCGCGGAGGGCGTACGTCCGCAGTCGATGGCGACCACGCTGACGGCCCTGGAGCAGCACGGCCTGATCCGGCGCGCCCCCGACCCCGACGACGGCCGCCGCCAGCTGGTCACCCTCACCGAGGCCGGCCGGTCCCGCGTCGAGGGCAACAAGCAGCTCCGTGAGGAGTGGCTGGCCCGCGCCTTCGAGGACCGCTACACCGAGGAGGAGCGGCGGACCGTGCTGACGGCGCTGGAGCTGCTGGAACGGCTCTCGCGGCCGTGATACCGAGGCTCACCCCGCGCACCGGCCGGACCACCCGCCCCTCCCCCGCCGGATTCGACCGCCGGCTGATCGCGCCGATGGTGCTCGGCTCGGTGCTGAACCCGGTCAACTCCTCGATGATCGCCGTGGCCCTGGTGCCGATCGGCGTCGCGTTCGGGGCGCCGCCCGCCGAGACGGTGTGGCTGGTCTCGGCGCTCTATCTGGCCACGGCCGTCGGCCAGCCCGTGATCGGTCGGCTGGTGGACACGTACGGGCCGCGCCGGCTCTATCTCACCGGTACCGCCCTGGTCGGCTTCGCCGGTCTGCTGGGCGCGCTCGCGCCCTCGCTCGGCGCCCTGATCGCGGCCCGCGTGCTGCTGGGATTCGGTACGTCGGCCGCGTATCCGGCGGCCATGCGGCTGACCCGCGCCGAGGCCGAGCGCACCGGGCGGGACAGCCCGGCGGGTGTACTGGCCGCGCTGGCCGTCGCCGCCCAGACGGTGGCCGTGGTGGGGCCCGCGCTCGGCGGACTGCTGATCGGGCTGGGCGGCTGGCGTGCCGTGTTCACCGTCAACGTGCCGCTGTCCGCGGCCTGTCTGGTCCTCGGCGCGCTGCGGCTGCCGCGCACCCCGCCGCCGGACGGGCGCCGGCGCGTCGACCTGCCCGGCATGACGCTGTTCGCGGCCATGCTGGTCGCGCTGATGCTGCTCCTGATGAGCCCGCGCTCCGACCGCTGGTACCTGCCGCTGCTCGCCGCCGCCGCTGCCGCCGCGTTCGCGCTGCGCGAGCTGCGCACCCCGGACCCGTTCATCGATCTCAGGGTCCTCGGCGGCAACGGCCCGCTGCTCGCCACGTATCTGCGCCAGTTCCTCGCCTACACCACCTCCTACGCCTTCATGTACGGCTACACGCAGTGGCTGGAGCAGGGCCGCGGGCTGAGCGCGGCCACGGCCGGTCTGGTGCTGCTGCCGCTGTCGGCCACGGCGCTCACCGTCTCCGCCGTCACCGGGCGGCGCGAGGCGGTGCGCGCCAAGCTGCTCACCGGCTCCGTGCTGCAGATCGCCGGATCCGCCGCCCTGCTGCTGGTCGGCGCCGGCAGCCCGGCGTGGCTGCTGCTCGGCGTCGGTGCCCTCCTCGGCGTCCCGCAGGGCCTCGTCGGCCTCGCCGCGCAGAACGCCCTGTACCGGCAGGCCGATCCGGAACGGATCGCGTCGGCCGCCGGGCTGCTGCGGACCTTCATGTACCTCGGGGCGCTGGGCGCGTCCGCCGCCACGGCGGCGTTCTACCCGCACCGCGCCGACACCGCCGGGCTGCACGGCCTGGCCCTGTTCATGCTCGCCGGCTCGGCTCTGCTGCTGGCGACGACCCTCCCCGACCGTTCCCTCGGCCGGCTCACCCCTCGAAAGGCCTGACCCACCCCATGTCCGTCACCACGCTCGACCCCCGCACCGCCTTCGTCGCGATCGACCTGCAGAACGGCATCGTGGCCATGCCCACCCAGCCGCACGCCGCCGCCGACGTCGTCTCCCGCAGCGCCGAACTCGCCGGCGCCTTCCGTGACCGCGGCCTCCCCGTGGTCCTGGTCCGGGTGTCCTTCGCACCCGACTGGGCGGACGCCGTCCCCGGCCGGACCGAGGGGCAGGCGCGCGGCCTCGCCTTCCCGGAGGGCTGGGACGTCGTCGTCGACGAACTGACCGGCCACCCCGGCGACATCCGCGTCACCAA
This sequence comes from Streptomyces sp. NPDC005706, assembly GCF_040631045.1. Taxonomy (NCBI): domain Bacteria; kingdom Bacillati; phylum Actinomycetota; class Actinomycetes; order Kitasatosporales; family Streptomycetaceae; genus Streptomyces; species Streptomyces sp. NPDC005706. The sequence continues at coordinate 27,158 of NZ_JBEXYS010000010.1, forward strand.
GCACAACTGGAGCGCCTTCCACGGCACCGACCTCGACACGCAGCTCCGGCGCCGCGGCATCACGCAGATCGTGCTGGCCGGCATCGCCACCAGCATCGGCGTCGAGTCCACCGCGCGCGACGCCTACGCCCACGGCTACCACGTCACCCTGGCCACCGACGCCATGACCGACAGCGACCCCGCGGCGCACGCGGGCAGCGTCGAGCGGATCTTCCCGCGGCTCGGCGAGAGCGGCACGACGGCCGAGATCCTGGAGCTGCTGGCCAAGACCCACGCCTGATCACCCGACACGGTGCCTTGTGCGGGCTTGACTTCGCCCGCACAAGGCAGCGGGTTAACATTCGGCCACGCGCCGTGCCATTCAGGCAACGGAAAGCGAACCAAGGGGGCTTGGAAACCGGATGCCGGTCAAGGTCAGCGTCGTCGTACCCGTCTACAACCCCGGGCCGTACATCGAGGACTGCGTGGCCTCGCTGCTGCGCCAGTCGCTGCCCCCCGACGAGTTCGAGGTCGTCTTCGTCGACGACGGCTCCACCGACGCCACCCCCGCCAGACTGGACGCGCTCGCCGCCGAGCACCCGCACTTCAGCGTCGTCCACCAGGAGAACTCCGGCTGGTCCGGCAAGCCCCGCAACGTCGGGATCGACGCCGCCCGGGGCGAGTTCGTGATGTTCGTCGACAACGACGACCACCTCGGCGACGAGGCCCTGGAGCGGATGTACGAGTACGGCGTGGCCAACAAGGCCGACGTGGTCGTCGGGAAGATGGCCGGCAAGGGCCGCCCGGTGCCGGTGGAGCTGTTCCGCCGCAACCACCCGCACGCCACGGTCGCCGGCGCCCCGCTGATCGACAGCCTCACCCCGCACAAGATGCTCCGGCGCTCCTTCCTGGACCGCACCGGGCTGCGCTTCCCCGAGGGCCGGCGACGCCTGGAGGACCACGTCTTCGTCACCGAGGCCTATCTGCGCGCGGACAACGTCTCCGTGCTCAGCGACTACGTCTGCTACTACCACGTCAAACGCGACGACGCCGCCAACGCCGGCTTCCAGAGCTTCGACCCGGTCGGCTACTTCCAGAACCTCCGCGAGGCCCTGGACGTCGTCGAGCGGTACACCGAGCCCGGCGCGCTGCGCGACCGGCTGCTGCGCCGCTGGCTGCGGGTGGAGATCGTCGACCGGATGAGCGGGCGCCGGCTGCTGGCGATGCCGGACGACTACCGGCGCGAGGTGTTCCGGGAGACCCACGCGGTGGTCAAGGAGCGCTTCGGCCCCGGTGTCGCCCCCGGCATGCGGCCGGGCCAGCGCATCGTCGCCGCGCTGATCCGGGACGACCGCTACGACGACCTGGTCGCCTACGCCGAGTGGGAGGCCGGCGTCCGGCCCCGGGCCGTCCCGTCCGCCGTCGAATGGCACGACGGAAGCCTGCGCGTGCGCTTCACCGCCGAGTACACCGACGCCGACGGCCCGCTGACCGTCCGCGCGGACGGGTCCCGGGCCCCGGCGGACGACGCGCCGGCGGACCTCGCCGAGGCCGTGTCCCGGCTGACCGCGGCCGCCGCCGACGGTTTCGGCAGGGCGACCGCAGACCTGATCCTGCGCGACCGGGAGACCGGCGCCTCCTATTTCCAGCCGGTGGAGACCGACCGGGAGCGCGTCCCGGCCGCCGACGGCCGGACCCGGCTGGTGCTGCGCGGCACGGCCACCGTGGACCCGGCCACGGCGGCGGCGGGCGGCCCGCTGACCGGCGGGCTGTGGGACACCTACGTCCGCCTCTCGCTGGGCGGCTGGACCAAGGAGTGCCGGCTGGGGCCCGCGCCGGCGCACGGTGACGCGCTGCCGCCCGCCGGGATCGTCGCCGGCCGGGTGGTGCTGCCGTACTGGACCAAGGCGCACGCCAACCTCTCGCTGGACGTGGACCGGGCGGTGAAGTCCCTCGGCCTGCACCGGCTCACCTCGGCCGACGCGGCGCTGTCGGACCAAGAGATGCTCGCCCTGGCGCTGCCGCTGTACGTCCCCGACAGCACCGCGATCACCCTCCGGCTGACCGGCACCGCCTCCGGCCGCACGCTCGACGCGGAGGCCGTGCTGACCCCCGCCGACGGCGCCCACGGCCTGCTCGCGGCCCGGGTGCCGGTGCGCGAACTGCGGAACGCCGCCTGGCGCACGGCGCTCTGCCTGCCGGGCGGCCGCGCGCTGACGCTGCCGCTGCTGCTGCGGGCGGGCCGCGACGACGTGCGGGTGGTCCGGGTGGCGCCGCGCGGGCTGCTGCGGCGGATCCTCGGGAGGGCCCGGCGCGTGCTGGGCGGAATGCTGGGACCGACGACTACACGAAAGGCCTGAACCGGTGCGGCAGTTGGAGATAGCGGACGCGTGGGTGCTGGAGCCCAAGGTGTTCCCGGACGACCGGGGCAGCTTCCACGAGTGGTACCGGGGCGCGGAGTTCCGCGAGGCCACCGGTTACGACCTGGGCCTCGCCCAGGCCAACTGCTCGGTGTCGCGGCGGGGTGTGCTGCGCGGCGTCCACTTCGCGGACGTACCGCCCGGGCAGGCCAAGTACGTCACCTGCGTGCGCGGTGCCGTGCTGGACGTGGTGGTGGACATCCGGGTCGGCTCCCCCACCTTCGGGCGGTGGGAGGCGGTACGGCTGGACGACGACACCCGGCACGCGGTGTTCCTCGCCGAGGGCCTGGGCCACGCCTTCATGGCGCTGACCGACGACGCCACCGTGGTGTACCTGTGCTCGGCCGGGTACGCGCCGGGCCGGGAGCACGGGGTGCACCCGCTCGATCCCGGTCTCGGCATCGCCTGGCCCGAGGGCATCGAGCCGGTGCTGTCTCCCAAGGACGCCGAGGCACCCACGCTGGCCGAGGCGGAGCGGTCCGGGCTGCTGCCCTCCTACGCGGACTGCTCCGCCCACTACGCGCGGCTGCGCGACCGGTTCAGCGGGTGACGGAGTAGGGCTCCAGCGCGCGCCGCAGCGGTTCCCAGCCGCGGGCCCGCTTGGTGCCCCGGTCGCGCGCCGCGGCCAGCGGCTTCCAGAAGCCGGCGCCGAGGAAGTCCTCGGGCTTGACGGCCGTGGTGCGCCCCAGGACCGACTCGGGGACCTTCTGCGGGTCGGGGACCTCGAACTCCGCGATGATCTCGTCGTAGCGGTCCTTCAGCACGGTGTTCGACGGGTCGGCGCCGAAGACCACCAGCTGGCCGGTGGGCGCGGTGTCGACCAGCACCGTGACCAGGTCGGGGCGGTGACGGTTCAGGATCTCGACGAGCTTGTAGACGTCGCCGGTCCAGGCGTCGGTGTGCCGGTCGCGGGCGGCCTCGTCGACGTTGCGCGGCAGCATGTCGTCGAAGACGATGACGCTCGCCCAGTCCGCGTGCTTCTCGATGTTGATGAAGTCCCGCAGCGCGTACTCGAACAGGTGCATGCCGTCGATGAACGACAGGTCCAGCGTGGTGCGCCTCCAGTAGCCGAACGGGCTGCGGTTGCGGGCCAGGTTGCGCAGCGGGTGGCGGCCGCCCCTGAGGTGCGCGAGGGGGTTGTCGCGGGCGAAGAAGTCGTCGCTGGTCGCCTTGGCGAGGTGCACGTCGCAGCGGATCTCCGTGACCACCTTGAACGCGGGGTCGACAGCGACGCTGGGTACCCGGGACAGCGTCAGGCTGCGGCCGTCGTTGACGCCGATCTCCAGGTAGTTGCGGTTCGCGGTGACCTTGTGGAGCTCCCGAAGGAACTCGTGCCGTTTCACTGGGACATCTCCTTGCGGATGTGAGGCAGGGCTTCGTACAGGGCGGACCGCCAGTCCCTCGGCGGTTCCAGGCCGGTCCCCCGCCATCGCGCGTGCCCGAGCACGCTGTAGGCGGGCCGGGGCGCGGGCCGGGGGAAGGACCGGCTGTCGGTGGGGCGTACCCGCTCCGGGTCGGCGCCGGTCTGCCGGAACACCTCGCGGGCCAGCTCGAACCAGGTGGCCTCACCGGAGTTGGTGGCGTGCAGGACGCCGTGGACGTCCCCGGCGCCGAGGTCCGCGACGAGGCCGGCCACGTCGGCGCTCCAGGTCGGCTGCCCGCGCTGGTCGTCCACGACGTCCAGGGTGTCGCGGCGGGCCTCGAGTTCGAGCATGGTGCGCACGAAATTGCGGCCGTGGGCGCCGTACAGCCAGGCGGTGCGCAACACGACGGCGCCGTCCGGGTGTTCGGCGAGCACCGCGCGCTCCCCGGCGAGTTTGGTGCGGCCGTAGGCGGTGCGCGGGGCCGGGGGGTGGTCCTCGGGGTAGGGGGTGTCGCGGGCGTCGCCGGAGAAGACGTAGTCGGTGGAGACGTGGACCAGCCGGGCGCCGTGGGCCGCGCAGGCGCGGGCGAGCAGCCGCGGGCCCTCGCCGTTGACGCGCAGCGCGCGTGCCTCGTCGGTCTCGGCGTCGTCCACGGCCGTGTAGGCGGCGCAGTTGACGACGATGTCCGGGCGGTGGGCGTCCAACGCCCCCCGCACGGATCCGGGTTCGGTGATGTCGAGCGCCGTGCGGCCGAGCCCGGTGACGTCCTCGCCGCGTTCGCGCAGTTCCTGGACGGTGTCCTGGCCGAGCATGCCGCCCGCGCCGGTGACCAGCCACCTCATCGGACGCTCCGCCGCTTGAGCGGCTCCCACCAGGAGCGGTTGTCCCGGTACCAGGCGACCGTGGCGGCGAGGCCGGCCGGGAAGTCGTGGCGCGGGCGGTAGCCGAGTTCGTCGCGGGCCTTGCTCCAGTCGACCGAGTAGCGCAGGTCGTGGCCCTTGCGGTCGGTGACGTGCTCCACCCGGTCCCAGTCCGCGTCGCAGGCCTCGAGGAGCAGTCCGGTGAGTTCCCTGTTGCTCAGCTCCGTGCCGCCGCCGATGTTGTAGACCTCGCCGGCCCGGCCCTTGGTGCGGACCAGTTCGATGCCGTGGCAGTGGTCCTCGACGTGCAGCCAGTCGCGGACGTTGCGTCCGTCGCCGTAGAGCGGGACGGTCAGGCCGTCGAGGAGGTTGGTGACGAAGAGCGGGATCACCTTCTCCGGAAACTGGCGCGGGCCGTAGTTGTTGGAGCAGCGGGTGACCCGGACGTCGAGGCCGTGGGTGCGGTGCTGGGCGAGGGCCAGCAGGTCGGAGGAGGCCTTGGAGGCGGAGTACGGGGAGTTGGGCGCGAGGGGGTGCTCCTCGGGCCAGGAGCCGGACTCGATGGAACCGTAGACCTCGTCGGTGGAGACGTGCACGAAGGTGCCGACGCCGTTTCGCAGCGCCGCGTCCAGCAGGGTCTGGGTGCCCACCACGTTGGTGCGGACGAACTCGCCGGCCCCGTCGATCGACCGGTCGACGTGCGACTCGGCGGCGAAGTGCACCACTTGGTCGGCGCCGGCCATGAGCTTGTCGACGAGGGCGGCGTCGCATATGTCGCCGTGCACGAAGTCGAGGCGGGGATGGCCGCTCGGGAGGTTCGTGCGGGTGCCGGCGTAGGTCAGCCTGTCCAGCACGGTGACGCTCGGCGCGTCGGGCGAGTCGTCGGCGAGGAGGCCGCGTACGTAATGGGAGCCGATGAACCCGGCGGCGCCGGTCACGAGGAGGTTCATATTGGCCATACCCTAACGGCGGACTGGCCGGTCCGGACCCTTGTTCGCCTTATTGGGCCGGCCCCCGGATTCCCGCCGGGCTCCGCCGCCCGCCCCGGCGTTCCTCAGTCCTCGCCCCGCACTATGTTGCCGTCCCGCTCCGCGCTCTGCTGTCGTGGCCCGGTGCGCTCGGCGATGGCCGGCAGACAGGTGCGCACGCTGCCGCCCCGCCTGCCGCGGGCCTTGGACCAGCCGGTCTCGGCATAGGGAAGGGCGGGCCTGTCACTGATGTGCGCGGTCACGGTGTCTCATCTTCTCTCTTCTGCCCTGCGGCCGGACCGGCCGGTGAGCCGGCCCGGCGTCTGCGGTGTGTCCGCCCGGGTCCCCGCGCCCGTGGCGCGCAAACCCGCGGGCGGCGCGGCTCAGGTCCGGCCGCCGCCACCGCCGCCGAAGGAGCCGCTGGACCCGGGCGACCAGCGCGGACGCCGCTGGTCCTCGGCCCGCCTGGAACCGACGTTGCCGAGCTGATGGGGGGTGAGCCGGTCGTTCCCGTCCTCGGTCCGGGGCACCTCGTGCGGCTCGCGCATCTCGCTCGTCTCACGGACCGGACCGGACGGCGGCAGCGTGGGCTGCTCCTCGGGCAGCGGCGGAGCCGGTTCGCGCTTGCGCACCGCGACGCCCAGCCGGAACGCCCACAGCAGCCCGGCGACGAGGGCGACGCCGACCACGAGGACGAGGACGTACCCGAACACCTGAGCGCCTGTGGCTGCTTCGTACGTGGCAGTGTTCATGGCCTGCGGGTACCCGGGACCGGACGCCGGATGCCTGACCGGGCGCGCTTCAGCCGATCGGCGCAGCGGGCACCGGACCCGACCGTGGACGTGCGGGGCGTGGCGCGGGCGGGCCCACCGGTCCCGGGAGTAGCGTCGCCCGCGATGACCGAAACACCGGAGATGTCAGAGATCGCGGAGATCACCGCACGGTACCCGGCCACCGCTCCCCGGCCCGGGCGGGTCCTGCTGCGCTGGCTCTCGACGACCGATCACAAGGTGATCGGCCGGCTCTACATGGTCACGGCGTTCTGCTTCTTCCTGCTCGCCGGACTCCTCGCGCTGGGCATGCGCACGGAGCTGGCGCGGCCGGGGCTGCAGGTGCTCAGCGAGCAGGGTTACAACCAGTTCGTGACGATCCACGGCACGATCATGATGCTGCTGTTCGCCACACCGATGTTCGCCGGGTTCACCAACGCGGTCATGCCGCTGCAGATCGGCGCGCCCGACGTGGCCTTCCCCCGGCTGAACGCGCTGTCGTACTGGATGTACCTGCTCGGCGGCCTGATGGTGGTCTCCGGTTTCATCATCCCCGGCGGCGCCGCCTCCTTCGGCTGGTTCGCCTACGCCCCCCTCAACAGCGCGTACTACTCCCCCGGCGCCGGCGGCGACATGTGGGTCATGGGACTGGTCGTCACCGGTGTCTCCACCACGCTCGGCGCGGTCAACTTCATCGCCACCATCATGTGCCTGCGCGCTCCCGGCATGACCATGTTCCGGATGCCGATCTTCACCTGGAACGTGCTGTTCACCTCGATCCTGGTCCTGCCCGCCTTCCCCGTGCTGACCGCCGCCCTCCTCGCCCTGGAGGCCGACCGCAAGTTCGGCGCGCACGTCTTCGACGCGGCGAACGGGGGCGCGTTGCTGTGGCAGCACCTGTTCTGGTTCTTCGGGCACCCCGAGGTCTACATCGTCGCGCTGCCTTTCTTCGGCATCGTCTCCGAGATCCTGCCGGTCTTCTCCCGCAAGCCCCTGTTCGGTTATCTCCCGCTGATCGGCGCGACCATCGCCATCACCATGCTCTCGGCCGTCGTCTGGGCCCACCATATGTTCGCCACCGGCGCCGTGCTGCTGCCGTTCTTCTCCGTCATGTCGTTCCTGATCGCCGTCCCCACGGGCATCAAGTTCTTCGCCTGGATCGGCACCATGCGGTACGGCTCGCTGTCGTTCGAGACCCCGATGCTGTGGTCGTGCGGGTTCCTGGTGTCCTTCCTCCTCGGCGGTCTCAGCGGGGTGCTGATCGCCTCACCCCCGCTGGACTTCCACCTCACCGACTCCTACTTCATCGTCGCCCACCTGCACTACGTCCTGTTCGGCACGGTCGTGTTCGCCATGTTCGCCGGGTTCTACTTCTGGTGGCCCAAGTTCACCGGCCGGATGCTCGACGAACGCCTCGGCAAGATGCACTTCTGGCTGCTCTTCCCGGGCTTCCAGCTCACCTTCCTGGTCCAGCACTGGCTCGGTGAGCAGGGCATGCCCCGCCGCTATGCGGACTACCTCCCCGGGGACGGTTTCACCCTGCTGAACAGCGTCTCCACCGCCGGGGCGTTCCTGCTCGCCGTCTCCACCCTGCCGTTCCTCTACAACGTGTGGCGCACCGCGGCCAAGGGCGAGCGCGTGGACATCGACGACCCCTGGGGATGGGGCCGGGCCCTGGAGTGGGCGACGTCCTGCCCGCCGCCCCGGCACAACTTCGTGGCGCTGCCCAGGGTCCGGTCCGAGGCGCCCGCCTTCGACCTGCACCATCCGGAGGTCGTGCGCGAGGCCCAGGAGGAAGGGAAACGATGAAGACCGAGGCGATGCTGTTCGGCGGGGTGGCGGTGTTCTTCGGCGGGACCGCGGCCCTGTACGGGGTGTGGTCGGGCGAGCCGGCCGGTACGGCCGCGCTGGTGGTCGCCTGCGGCATGGCGGCGCTGGTGTCGTTCTTCTGCCTGGTGCAGTACCGGCGCAAGGGGAGGCGGGCGCAGGACATCAAGGACGCCGAAGTGGCCGACGGGGCGGGGCCGGTGGCGTTCTTCCCGGACGAGAGCCCCTGGCCGGTCGTCACCGCGCTGGGCTTCGCGGTGACGGCGACCGGCGTCGTCTACGGGCTGTGGCTGTTCCTCATCGGCTTCGCCGTCCTGGTCCGCGGCGTGTTCGGGATGGTGTTCCAGTACGCGCGTCGCTGAGCTCCCTGCGCGGCGCTCCGGGCTGGAACGACTCCACCGGTTCGTGGTCGGTCTCGTAGCCCCCGGCGACGTTCTGCCGGATGTCGCCGGTCGGCACGCCCTCGACGAGGCGTTCGCGCTCGGCCGCCGTCAGGGCCCGGCACAGCCACCGGGTCAGCAGGAAGGCGAGGACGGGCGCCACCACGAGGGCGACGCGGTACACGTAGGTCAGCGCGTCGACGGAGACCCGGAACGTCTGGGCGGTGACGTCGTTGGCGCCCTCCAGCAGCAGCACGGCGTAGAACACGGTGGCCGCCACGCCCAAGCCGGTGCGCACGGGACGCTCGCGCGGCCGGTCGGCGAGATGCCGCTCCTGGCGCCACTCCCCCGTCAGGCGCTGCTCGACGAAGGGATAGGCGTAGAGCACGGCGAACAGCACGGCGGGCAGGACCACGGCCGGCAGCAGTACGTTCCACATGACGGTGTGGCCCGCGAAGGTGGTCTCCCACGACGGCACCAGCCGCAGGGCGCCCTCCAGGAAGCCGACGTACCAGTCGGGCTGGGAGCCGGTGGAGGCCTGGTCGGGGCGGAACGGGCCGTACACCCACACGGGGTTGATCTGGGCGACGGCCGACAGCACCGCCAGCAGGCCGGCGACCGTCAGGGACAGGCCGATGGAGGAGGCGCTGAACTGCGGGAAGAGCGGCTTGCCTCGGACGTTGCGGTTGACGCGGCCGGGGCCGCGCCACTGGGTGTGCTTGAGGTGGAAGACCAGGATCAGGTGCACCGAGACGAGGGCGACGAGGGCGCCCGGGATCAGCAGGATGTGCACCGGGTAGAGCCGGGTGACGATGTCGTGGCCGGGCACCTGGCCACCGAAGGCGAAGAAGGCCAGGTACGTCCCGACGACCGGGATCGACGTCATGATGCCCTGGGCGATGCGCAGTCCGGTGCCGGAGAGCAGGTCGTCGGGGAGCGAGTAGCCGGCGAAGCCCTCCGCGAGGGCCAGCGCGAAGAGGGTGACCCCGATGACCCAGTTCAGCTCGCGGGGCCGGCGGAAGGCTCCGGTGAAGAAGATCCGGAGCATGTGCGCGCCGATCGCGGCGATGAAGAGGAGCGCGGCCCAGTGGTGCATCTGCCGCATCAGCAGTCCGCCGCGGACGTCGAAGCTGATGCGCAGGGTGGAGTCGAACGCGGACGACATGAGCACCCCGCGCAGCGGCACGTAGGAGCCCTGGTAGACGACCTCGCGCATCTCCGGCTGGAAGAAGAACGTCAGCCACACCCCGGTCAGGATCAGCACGAGCAGGCTGTACAGAGCGAGTTCGCCGAGCAGGAAGGACCAGTGCTCGGGGAACGCCTTGCGCAGCAGCGAGCCGCCCTCCAGCACCGGAAGGCGGGCGTCCGCCGCATCGGCGAGGCGTTCGGCGCCGCGGGCGGCCGCGCGGGGGCCGGGTCTCACGAGTCCTGAGGTGCGGCCGCCCGCGCCACCTCCGCCTCCACGTCGGCCCGCGGCCTGCCGGTCTCCTTCGCGTACTCGCTCACCGCCGTCTGCGCCTCCCGGTCCAGGTCCCGCCAGGCGCGCAGCGCCGTCTCGTAGGTGCCGGACTGGGCGCCCGTCATCTGGCGCCCGGCGGGCGGTCCGTACGCGTCCCGGAGTTCCTCGACCGTGCGGTGTGCCGCGTCGGCGGCGCGCTGCTTCGCCACCAGTTCCTCGAAGGTGTGTGCCACCCCACCGACCTTAGGCACGGTCGGCGCGCGGCGCCCGTCGACCTGCCGTACGCGGGCGGCACCGGTACCCGAGTGGCGGGTCAGTCCTGCGGTACGAGATCCGCCCAGACCTGTTTGCCGCCGCTGACCGGCACCGTCCCCCAGGCCGCCGACACCGCCTCCACCAGCAGGATGCCGCGGCCGCCGGTGGCCTCCCAGCCGATGCTGGTCGGCTTGACGGGGCTGCGCGGCGAGGTGTCGGCGACGGCGAGCCGCAGCCGGTGGTTGACCAGGCTGAGGTCGAGGCGGACCGGCCCGCCGGTGTGCACGAGGGCGTTGGTGACCAGTTCCGAGACCACGAGGAGGGCCGCGTCGAGGGTGTCCGGGGAGACGCCCCAGGCGCGCAGCGTGCGCCGGCTGAAGCGGCGGGCGTGCCGGACGGCCTCGGGGACCCGCCACACCGTCCAGCTCTCGCGCAGCGGGCGTACGGCCATGCCGTCGTAGCGCATCAGCAGCAGGGCGACGTCGTCGCCGCGGTGGGCGCCGGTGAGCAGGGCGTCGGCGACCAGACCGAGGTGGCCCGGGTCGGCGGCGGCCAGTTCGGCGGCGAGCCGGTCCATGCCCTCGTCGATGTCGGCGCCCGGGGACTCCACCAGGCCGTCGGTGGTGAGCGCGAGGACCGTGCCGGGCTGGAGCCGGAGCGGGGTCATGCGGAACTCGGCCTGGCCGAGCACGCCGAGCGGCGGGCCGCCCTCGGCCTGCACGATCTCGGTGCTGCCGTCCGGGTGCCGCAGCACGGGCTGCAGATGGCCGGCGCGCACGCACAGGGCGGTGCCCTGCTCCATGTCCACGTCGACGTAGGCGCAGGTGGCGAAGAGGTCGGTCTCCATGTCCAGCAGCAGCCGGTTGGCGTGCGCGACGACGACGTCCGGGGAGTGGCCCTCGGCGGCGTAGGCGCGCAGGGCGGTGCGCATCTGCCCCATGAGGGTGGCGGCGCCCGCGTTGTGGCCCTGCACGTCGCCGATGACGAGGGCCACGTGGTTGTCGGCGAGCGGGATCACGTCGTACCAGTCGCCGCCGACCTCCAGACCGGCGGTGGTGGGCAGATAGCGGGCGACGGCGACCGCGCCGGGCAGCCGGGGCAGCCGGCGGGGCAGCAGGGTGCGCTGGAGCATGCCGACGAGTTCGTGCTCGGCGTCGAAGGCGTGGGCGCGCAGCAGGGCCTGTCCGGCGAGGCCCGCGCAGGCGGTGAGCAGGGCGCGCTCGTCGGGGGCGAACTCGTGCGGCTGGTCCCAGCCGATCAGGCAGGCGCCGGCCATGCGGCCGCCGGCCGGGAGCGGCAGCACGGCGAGGCCGCCGGGGCCGACCTCGGCGAGGGCGGGCTCCAGCGGGGTGCCGGCGGGCCAGATGCGGGAGCGGCCCTCGCGCAGCGCGGCGGCGAGGGTGGGCATCGCCCGCACCGGCGCGTCGGGCCATTCGGTGCGCCATTCGGTGCGCCACAGCTCGGGCCAGGCCTCGGGTTGCGGCGGGTCGAGGACGGTGACGACGAGGCGGTCGTTCTCCAGTTCGGCCAGCGCGATGCGGTCGGCGTTGAGGGGGACGCGCAGGGCGGCGACGACGGCCTGCCCGACGTCCTTGACGGTGCCGGCGGTGGCGAGGGCGGCGGCCAGCCGCTGGACCCGGGCCACGTCGGTGACGCCCGAGCGTACGGTCGAGGCGTCCGCGACGGTGCCGGCGATCCGGGCCGAGCGGCCCTCGCCGCCGGGCACCAGCCGGCCACGCAGGCGGAGCCACTTGGGCGGGCCCGAGGGCTGCAGGATGCGGAACTCCAGTTCACGTTCGCCGATCGACATGTGGTCGGCCTCGACGACCGACATCAGGGCGGGCAGGTCCTCGGGGACGGTGAGCCCGAGCAGGGTCTCCACCCTGCCGTCGAACTCCTGGCGGCCGATGCCGAACAGGCGCAGGATGCTGTCGCCGACCTCGACCCGGCCGGTGTCCACGACCAGGCTGAAGGCGTCGGCGGGCAGCTCGCCCGTGTCGGTGACGACCACGGCGGGCGCGGGTACGGCGACGGCCCGGGCGACCAGCTCCAGGCAGTCGCGGTCGTCGGTGCCGAAGCCGCCGGGCTGCTCGGTGACGGCGAGCAGGCAGCCGCCGGCCGGGCCGAGCGGCAGGGCGGCCAGCGAGAAGTCCGCGGACGGCGCCCGGCGTGCCTCGGCGCACCCGGCCAGCTCGGCCGGACCGAGCCACACCGGCCGCCGGGTGCGGTGGGCCTCGGCCATCGGGGAGCCGCCCGTGGCCGGATAGCCGTCGCGCAGTCCGTACAGCGTGCGGGGCAGACCGGCCGACTCGGCAAGGCGCAGCGTCGCGGGGTCGTCGCCCGGCGTGTACACGCCGGCGAACGCGGCCCCGGCGAACACCAGTGCCTGTTCCAGGACACGCCGCAGCCGGTCCGGCGAAGCGGGCACGGCCGCGAGCGTGTCGAGGGCAAGTCCGGCACGCTCGCTCCTCGATCTGCGCACCGCAGCACCCTCACTCGCCACGTTGGCCATTACAGCGCGTATGAGCCGACTGCGCAGCCCCTGCGGACGCGGACAACGCGGACGGGCTCCGCGGGCCCCTGCCGGGGGTGGCCGTCACCGCGGCGGTGGACCGAGGTCGCGCCTCGGTTCCGGCGCGGGCCCTGTGTCCGCCGCTTCGGCGGCTCACCCGGCGAGCGGTGGCAGGCTCACACGGGGTCCGCGGCGGCCGCCGCCCCGGCCGCGTGGGGCGCGGTCGAAGCCCCGGTCTCCGGCTCCGGATCCTTCGTGCGGATGGCCATCAGCTTCGTCACGGAGCCGTCGTCACCGACGACGTCCCGGACGTGCCGGAAGCCCAGGCGGCGGGACAGGGCCAGGCTGGCGGTGTTCTCGGCGCCGACCATGCCGTACACCTCGGTCAGCCCCAGGTCGTCGGCGGCGTGCCGGAGCAGGCCGCGCACCGTCTCGCCGCCCAGGCCGCGCCCCCAGTGGCTGGGGACGAGCGCGGTGACGAGTTCGTGGCCGTCGACGTTGCCCGTCGGTTTCACCTCGGCGTGCCCGACGTAGGTGCCGTCCAGCCACAGGCCCCACACGTCGAAGCGGCGCTGGGGGTAGACGTCGGTGAGGATGGCCCGGAACAGCTCGCGCAGCTGCGGTTCCGGTACGAGGTCCTGCCCCATCCAGCGGCACACCTCCTCGTTGCGCAGCAGCGCGACGAAGTGGTCCTCGTGTTCGGGTCGGTAGGGGAGGAATTCCAGGCGCTCGGTGCGCAGGACAGGGGTCATGAAGGGCTCCTCGGATGAGTTGCGGTGCGGTGGGGCCGAGGGCGGTGGGGCGCCGGGACGGCGACGCGTGGGGGTGAGCGGTGCCGGGCCGGCGCGGGTGCGGCCGGCCCGGCGTGTCGGTGCGGGTGGGCCGGTCAGGCGCCGGCGTTCTCCATGCGCTCGCGCAGGCTCTTGGGCCGCATGTCGGTCCAGACCTCGTCCACGTAGGCGGAGCACTCGGCCTCGGTGCCCTCCTTGCCGACGGGCTGCCAGCCGGCGGGCACCTCGATGTCGGCGGGCCAGAGGGAGTACTGCTCCTCGTCGTTGCGCAGCACCTGGTAGCGGGTGTTCTCGTCCATGTCGCCTTCTTTCTCGGTTTCGGTCGGTCTTCGGTCGGTCTTCGGTCGGTCTTCGGCGGGCCTGTCGCCCCGGTCCGTGGTCGTCGGGGCGCGGTGGTGACGGGCGGTCGGGGCGCGTGGGGCGCGAGGGCCGTGCCGGGCGGGGCGCCGGGGCGGTGCCTCGCGGGCGGGGAGTGTCGTCACCTGCCTCCCCGGGCGTGCCGGGCGAGATGGCGCAGGGCCTCGGCGAACTCCTCGGCCACCCGGCGCACGGTCGCGGTGTCGTGGACGCCGGGCCGGTGGTGCCAGGTGAAGGCGAGCCGGCCGTGCTGCACCGCGCCCACCACCTCCACCGGGTGCGAGCCGGGGTCCCGGGGGTCGTGGTCCTGCCCGAAGGAGCCGTGTTCGGCGCGGACCAGGCCGCCGCCGTCGGTCTCGGGGCGGGCGTCCCACTGGCCGAGGTAGTTGAACACCACCTGGCTGTGGGCGTGGGCGCCGAGGCGGCCGCGGACTTCCGGGGGGCCGAAGGTGCGCAGGGCGCCGTAGCCGATGCCGTTGCCGGGTACGGCGCGCAGCTGGCGGCGCACCGACTTCACCAGGGACCGCCAGTCGCGGTCCGCTCCGCTCTCGCCGGGGTCGGGCACCTGGAGCGCGACCGGGTAGACGGTGGTGAACCAGCCGACGGTGCGCGAGAGGTCGACGCCGTCGAGCAGGTCCTCCCGGCCGTGGCCCTCCAGGTCCACGCGGACCCGGTCCTGTCCGGTCCAGCGGGCCAGCGCCAGGGCCAGGGCGGCGAGCAGCACGTCGTTCACCCGGGTGCGGTAGGCGGTGGGCGCCGAGCGCAGCAGGGCCGTGGTGTCGTCCTCGTCGAGTTCCACGCCGACCGTGGCGGCCGGTCCGGCCTCGGCCGCGGGGGCCGGGACCGCCGCGTCCGGTTCGACGGCGACCGCCTGCTCCCAGTGGGCCAGTTCGTGGTCGAGGGCGCCCTCGGCGACGTGGGCGGCGAGGCGCCGGGACCACTCGCGGAAGCTGGTGCCGCGCTCCCCCAGAGTGACCGGGTCGCCCTGGGCCGCCTGCCGGTAGGCGGTCTCCAGGTCGTCGCGCAGGACGCGCCAGGAGACCGCGTCCACCACCAGGTGGTGGACGACGAGGAGGAGGAACGCGGGCCGGTCCGGGCCCCCGGTGAACAGCGCCGCCCGCAGTTGCGGGCCGTGGGCCAGGTCGAAACTGGCGTGCAGCTCGTCGGCGGCCTTCGCCATGGCCGCGTCGGCGTCCTCGGCGGACAGCCCGGACAGGTCGTGCCGGGCGAGGATGTCGTGACCGCCGGCGGGCGGCGGGTTGAACTGCCGCCAGCCGTGCTCGTGCCGGGTGAACCGCATGCGCAGGGCGTCGTGGTGTTCCAGCAGGGCGTCGAGCGCGGCACTCAGCGCCCGCGGGTCGGGGGTGCCGTCGAGCTCCAGCAGCGCGGACTGGTTGAAGTGGTGGTGGGCCGCGCGGGGAGTGGTCAGGAACCACTCCTGGATCGGTGTGAGCGGCACCTCGCCGGTCACCGGGCCTTCGGCGGCACGCTGGGGCGCGGTGCGGACGACGGTGGCGAGTTCGGCGACGGTCTGGTGCGTGAACAGGTCCCGGGTGGCCACGTGCAGGCCGTCACGGCGCAGCCGGGACACGACCTGCATGCTCAGGATGGAGTCGCCGCCGAGCGCGAAGAAGTTGTCGTCGGCACCCACCTCCTCGATGCCGAGCACATCGGCCCAGATCCGGGCGACACGGCGTTCGGTGTCGGTGCGCGGCGCGGTCCGCGGCCCGTCCGCGGCCTGGGCGGGCCCGGGCGCGGGCAGGGCCCTGCGGTCGGTCTTGCCGTTCGGGGTGAGCGGCAGCCGGTCGAGGGGGACGAACACGGACGGCACCATGTGCGGGGGCAGCTCTCCGGCCAGGTGAAGCCGCAGTTCTCCGACGGGCAGGGCGAGGGCGGACGCGGCCCCGCCGGGGGCCTCGGTCCCGGACGGTGCGATGGCGGAGGGCTCGGTCCCGGACGGTGCGGTGGCGGGGAGCTCGGCCCCGGACGGTTCGCCGGGGACGGGCTCGGTGCCGGCCGGCCGTGCCGGTACGACGTAGGCGACGAGCCGGGCCGGCGCGCCGGGCGTCTCCCCCGCACGGACGACGACCACGGCGTCCCGCACCAGGGGGCTGCGGCGCAGCGCGCCCTCGATCTCGCCGGGCTCGATGCGGAAGCCGCGCAGCTTGACCTGGTCGTCGGCGCGCCCGGCGAACCTGAGCCGGCCGTCGGCGGTCCAGCGGACCAGGTCCCCGGTGCGGTACATCCGCTCCCCCGGCGCGCCGAACGGATCGGGCAGGAACCGCTGGGCGGTGAGTCCCGGCCGGCCCAGGTAGCCGCGGGCGAGCCCGGGCCCGGCGATGTACAGCTCGCCGGTCACCCCCGGCGGTACGGGGCGCAGGGCGGCGTCGAGCACCTGGACCCGGGTGCCGCCGGAGGGTCGGCCGATGGGCGGGGCGCCGGCGCCGGGCGTCAGCGGCCCGGTCCAGGTGGCGACGACGGTGGCCTCGGTGGGGCCGTAGGAGTTGATCATGCGGCGGCCGGGGGCCCAGGTGTCGACCAGGTCGGCCGGGCAGGCCTCGGCGCCCACGATGAGGGTGCGCAGGTGGGGCAGGCCGGCGGCGGTTTCCGGCGGGAGTGTGGCCAGCGCCGCGGGCGGGATCAGCGTGTGGCTGACGCGTCGTTCGGTGAGCACCTCCGCCAGCCGCTCCCCGACCAGCGGCCCCTCCTCGCCCGTCACCAGCGCGGCCCCGCTGAGCAGGGAGACGCACAGTTCCAGCACGGAGGCGTCGAAGCTCGGGGAGGCGAACTGGAGCACCCGGTCGCCGGGACCCGCCGCGTACCGCTCGGCGGCGGCCGCGGCGAAGGAGGCGAGTCCGCGATGGGTGACGACGACGCCCTTGGGGGTGCCGGTGGAGCCGGAGGTGTAGATGACGTACGCGGGGTGGGCGGGGGTGAGCGCGGTGGTGCGGTCGGCGTCCGTGGGCGCGGTCCCGGGCCCGTCGGCGGACCACACCTCGGCCGGGTCGCCGAGGACGAGGTGGGCGCCCGCGTCCCGGATCATGAACTCCCGCCGCTGCTCCGGGTAGCCGGGGTCGACCGGCAGGAACGCGCCGCCGGCCTTGGCCACGGCGAGCTGCGCCACCACGGCCGCCGCCGAACGGGGCAGCGCGAGGGCCACCACGCGCTCCGGTCCGACGCCGTCCCGGACGAGCCGGTGGGCCAGCCGGTTGGCGGCCCGGTCGGTCTGCGCGTAGGTCAGCTCACGGTCGCCGTCGATCAGCGCCACGGCGTCCGGGGTACGGGCCGCCTGTCGTTCGAACAGCGCGGGCAGGGTGCTCTCGGGCACCGCGCGGAAGGTTCCCCGGCCCTGCTCCAGCAGGGTCTTCACCTCGTCGTCCGAGGTCAGCGGCAGTGCGCCGAGCGCGCGGCCGGGGTCCTCGGCGACGGCGCGCAGCAGGGCGCCGAGCTGCCCGGCCATCCGTTCGGCCGTGGCCGCGTCGAACAGGTCGGTGTTGTAGGTGAGCAGGCCGTGCAGGGATCCGGAGCCGCTCTCGGCGAACTCCAGGGTGAGGTCGAACGCGGCATGCTCCGACTCCGGCTCGACATCGGTGACATCGAGGCCGGGCAGGTCGAGGGCGGCGGCCGGGGTGTTCTGGAGGACGACCATCACCTGGAACAGCGGGCTGCGGCTGGTGTCGCGGACGGGCTGCACCTCGTCCACGACCCGTTCGAACGGCACGTCCTGGTGGGCGAAGGCGTCGAGGACGGTCCGTCGTACGTCGCCGAGGAACCCGGTGAAGGGTTGCTCGGCCCCGACGCGGGAGCGCAGCACCAGGGTGTTGACGAAGAACCCGACGAGGGACTGGGTCTCGGGCCGGTCACGGCCGGAGGTGACGGTGCCGACGGCGATGTCCTCGGTGCCGGAGAGCCGGGCGAGGTAGGCCTGCGCGGCGGCGACGAGCGTGGTGAACAGGGTGGTGCCGTGATCCCGGGCGAGCCGGGTGAGCCGCCGCACGGCCGGGGCGGGCACCACCAGGCGGGCGGTCGCGCCGGCGCTGGTGCGCACCGGCGGCCGGGGCCGGTCGGTGGGCAGCTCCAGCGGTGCGATGTCGGCGAGTCGCTCCTTCCAGTGGGCGAGGTGCTCGCCGGCCTCGGTGTCACCGGTCGTGCGCTGCCAGTGGGCGTAGTCGGCGTACTGCACCGGCAGCGGCGGCAGTTCCGTCCGCTCGGCGCCGAGTGCGGCGCGGTAGAGGTGGGCGAGGTCGCCGAGCAGCACGGAGGTCGACCAGCCGTCGGTGACGATGTGGTGCAGCGCGAGGGTGAGCACGTGATCGCCCTCGGTGAGCCGGACCAGGCCGGCCCGCAGCAGCGGGCCCTCGCGCAGGTCGAAGGGGCGGCCTCGCTCCTCGGCGAGCAGGCGTCGCAGCGCCGGTTCCCGTTCCGCGTCGGCGAGCCCGGACAGGTCGTGCACGGGCAGCGGCACGTCGGACGGCGGGTGGACGCGCTGGATGCCGTGCCCGTCGACGCTGTCGAAGGTCGTGCGCAGCGACTCGTGCCGGGCCACCACGCCGGCGAGGGCGGCGCGGAGCGCGCCGCTGTCCAGGGTGCCGCGCAGCCGCAGGGCGAGCGCGGTGACGTACTCGGCGCCGTTCGGGTCGAACTCGTGCAGGAACCACAGGCGTTGCTGGGCGTGGGACATCGGCGCGACCGCGTCCCGGGCCACCGGGACGAGCGCCGGTCGGCCGGAGCGCCGCCGGTCGCCGAGCAGGCGGGCCAGGGCGGCGGGCGTCGGGTGGGTGAACACCGCGCGGGGCGTGAGGTCGGTGCCGAAGGCCTCCGCGAGGCGGGAGGCGAGCCGGATGCTCAGGATCGAGTCGCCGCCGAGCTGGAAGAAGTCGTCCTCCACGCCGGGCGGTTCACTGCCCAGCACCTCGCCGAAGACGGCCGCCGTGCGGCGCTCGGCCTCGGTGCGCGGCTCGACCCGGGTACGGCCCGGCACGGCGTCCGGTGCGGGCAGGGCGGCTCTGTCGACCTTGCCGTTCCGGCTGAGCGGGAGGGCGGTGAGCGGGACGACGGCGGCCGGTACGAGGTAGTCGGGCAGGGTGCGGGCGGCGAAGGCCCGCAGTTCCTCGCCGTCCTGGCCGGCCGGTCCGACGACGTAGGCGACGAGCCGCTTGGCGCCCGGGCGGTCTGCGCGGGCCAGGACGGCCACGTCCACGACGTCCGGGTGGGCGGCGAGCGCGGCCTCGACCTCGCCGGGCTCCACCCGGAAGCCGCGGATCTTCACCTGGTCGTCGGCGCGGCCGAGGAACTCGACGGTGCCGTCCGGGCGCCGCCGGGCCAGGTCGCCGGTGCGGTACATGCGGGCGCCGGGCGGGCCGAGCGGGTCGGCGAGGAAGCGGGCGGCGGTGTCACCGGGGCGGCCCAGGTAGCCGCGGGCGACGCCCTCGCCGGCCAGGTACAGCTCGCCCGGGCAGCCGGGCGGTACGGGCCGCAGCCGGGCGTCGAGCACGAGCGCCCGCATGTCGTCCAGCGGCCGGCCGATGGGGACCGTGTCCGGGACCGCGGCCGGGTCGGTGAGGGCGCATGAGGTCGCGAAGGTGGTGGTCTCGGTGGGACCGTAACCGTCCACGACGGTCAGGCCGGTGCAGGCGGCCAGTACCCGGCGCACGGCCGGTGCCGGCACGACGTCACCGCCGGTCCAGACCTGTGCGAGGCCCTGGAAGCAGTCGGGGGCGTCCTGGGCGAGCAGCCGGAACAGGCCGGCGGTCAGCCAGACCGCGGTCAGTCCGCCGTCGGCTGCCAGCCGGCGCAGCAGGGTGGCGTCGACGCCGCCGCCCGGGGCCACGATCACGCGGCCGCCGTTGAGGAGCGGCGCCCACACCTCGAAGGTGGCGGCGTCGAAGGCCACCGCCGAGTGCAGCAGCACCCGGTCGCACGCGCCGCCGGTGAACCGGCTGTCGGTGGCCAGCGCCGCCACGTCACGGTGCCGCACCGCGACGGCCTTGGGCAGGCCGGTGGATCCGGAGGTGAACATGACGTACGCCAGCCGGTCGGGCTCGGCGGCGGGCAGTGGCGCCGCCAGGGATCCGGCGGTGTGCGCGGGCGGCGTCTGCTCCCTCGCGGCCCCGCTGTCGCGCGGCCCCCGGCCGACGCCGGTGGCCGGTACGGCCTCGGCGGGAGGCGCGGCCGGTGTCCCCTCCCCCGGGGTTCCGCCGCGCGCGGCCATGACCTCCGCGGCGGTGAGCCGGACGGTCGCGCCCGCCTGGGCGAGCAGGGTCCGCCTGCGCTCCTCGGGGGCGCGGGTGTCGACGGGGACGTAGGCCCCGCCGGCCAGGAGCACCGCGAGCTGGGCGACGACCAGTTCGGCGGAGCGGTCCATCAGCAGCGCCACCCGGTGCTCGGGGGCGAGCCCGCCGGCCAGCAGCCGTGCCGCCAGCGCGTGGGCCCACTCGTCGAGCCGCCGGTACGTCAGCAGGAGTTCGCCGTCCTGGACCGCGACCGCGTCCGGTGTGCGGCGGGCCTGCTCGGCGAACAGGTCCACGGGGCTGCGCGGGGCGACCCGGCGGGCGGGGGTGTTCCAGGCGGCCAGCAGCTCGCGGTCGGCGGCGGTGAGCAGGTCGAGGCCGGCCAGATCGGTGTCGAACCCGTCGGCGAGGGCGGTGAGCAGTCCGGCCAGCCGGGCCGCGGCGCGCTCGGCGGTGGCGGGGTCGAACAGGGCCGGGTCGTAGGCGAGGTCGAAGCCGAGCCGTTCGGCCAGGTGGGCGCGCAGGCACCAGGGGAAGGTGGTGGCGTCGTCGGCGCGCACCTCCTCGACCCGGACCCCCGTACGGGCCGTCGCCGACTCGTCCACCGGGTAGTTCTCGAACACCACCATGCTGTCGAACAGCGCCTCGCCGACGGGGACTTCTGCGACGGCCCGGATGCGGGGCAGCGCGAGGAAGTCGAAGCGGCGGGCGTCGCTCTGCCTCTCCTGGAGGTCGCGCAGCCACGGCAGCACCGGCCCGGCGGGTATGCGGACCCGGGTCGGCACGGTGTTGATGAACATGCCGATCATGCCTTCGACGCCGGGCAGTTCCGCCGGGCGGCCGGAGACGGCGGTGCCGAACACCACGTCGTCCCGCCCGCCGGCGCGGGCCAGCAGCAGCGCCCAGGCGCCCTCCACCACGGTGTTCACGGTCACTCCGGCACGGGCGGCGGTCTCCCGCAGCCGCCTTGAGACCCCGGATCCCAGCTCGTGGTGGACGGTGGCGGCGGAGCGGGCACGGTGGGCCTCGGCGGGCGTGCGGTCGTACGGCAGCGGGGTGCGGGCGGTGAATCCGGCGAGGGCGTCGGCCCAGTGCCGTTCGGCCGCCGTCTCGTCCTGCTCGCGCAGCCAGCGCAGGAAGTCCGCGAAGGGCCGCCGTACCGGGGGCGCCGGGTCCGGGCCTCCGGTGAGCGCCGCGTAGCGTTCGCACACTTCGGTGAGGAGCTGCCCGGTGCTCCAGCCGTCGAGGACGATGTGGTGGGTGGACCACACGAGCAGCACCTCGTCGCCGGGCAGCGCGGCCAGGGTGAGCCGGGTGAGCGGCGCTGTGGTGAGGTCCATGCCGGCCGCGCGGTCCTCGGCGAGCAGCCGCTCGGTGGCCTCGGCGCGCTCGGCGGCGGTGAGCGCGCGCCAGTCGAGATGGGCGACGGGGAGTTCGGCGCGGCGGTGGACCACCTGCACCGGGTGCGGCAGGCCGTGCCAGTGGACGCTGGTGCGCAGCGCCGGGGTGCGGTCGGCGACCTGCTGCCAGGCGGCGGCGAAGGCCCGGGGGTCGGTGACTCCGGACAGCCTCACGGCCGTGCGGTCGAAGTAGGCGTGCTCGGTGTCCACGAGGCCGTGGAAGAGCATGCCGGACTGGAGCGGGGTCAGCGGCAGGATGTCCTCCGCGTGCCGGCCGGTGCCGACGAGCCGGTCCAGCTCGTCCTGGCCGAGGCCGGCGAGCGGGAAGTCGGAGGGGGTGCGGCCGCCGGCCTCCGCTCCGGCGCAGTGCTCGACGATCTCCCGCAGGGCCGCGAGTGTGTCGTCGGCGAGCCGGCGGACGGTGGCCGGGTCGTAGACGGCCGGCGGGTAGGTCCAGCCGAGTTCGAGGCGGCCCCGCTGGACCACGCCGGTGATGTCCAGGAGGTAGGGCCGTGTCTCGTCCGGGTCGGTGTCCCGGCCGGCCGGGGGCAGCGCGCCGCGGAGCAGGCCGCCGGTGCCGGCGCCGGCCGTGTCCCACTGGCCGTGGTAGTTGAAGCCGACCCGCGGGGCGGGGGCGTCGGCGAGCGGGCTGCCGGGCACGAGGTGGCGCAGGGCGCCGTGGCTCAGGCCGTGCAGCGGCACCGCGCGCAGTTGTTCCTTGACCGAGCGGAGGGTGTCGTGCCAGCCGGCGTCCGGGGCGACGCGCAGGGCGAGCGGGAACTCGGCGGTGAACCAGCCGACGGTCCGGGACAGGTCCACGTCCGCGAACAGTTCCTCCCGGCCGTGGCCCTCGACGCCCAGCAGGACGGTGTCCCGTCCGCACCAGCGGGCCAGGGTGCGGCCGAGGGCGCTGAGCAGGACGTCGTTGACCTGGGTGCGGTAGGTCCCGGGCACTTTGCGCAGCAGGGCGTCGGTGGTCTCCGCGTCCAGGGTGACGATGAGGGTGTCCGCGGTGCCGTGGGTGTTCGGGCCGGGCCGTCCGGCGGGCAGTGCGGCCGGGGCCGCCGCGGTGCGCGTCCAGTACGGCAGGTCGGCGTCGAGCGCGCCGGAGCGGGTGTGCCGGTCGAGCCGGGCTGCCCAGCGGCCGTACGAGGTGCCGGTGGCGGGCAGTTCGACGGGCCGGCCGGCCGCCGCCGCCCGGTGGGCGGTCTCCAGGTCCGCGAGCAGGATGCGCCAGGAGACGCCGTCGATGACCAAGTGGTGTGCGGTGATCACCAGTTGTCCGGGCAGGCCCGGACCACGGTCGAAGAACAGCACGCGCACTACCCGCCCGGTGGTGGGGTCGAGGGCGGCCTGCGCCTCGTCCGTGAGCCGCTGGACCTCGGCCTCCAGCGCCGTGCCGTCGAGCGCGGTCACGTCGTGCCGGGTGAAGACGGTGTCCGGTGCCTGGGGCAGGACTTCCTGACGCAGGCCGTCGGCGGTGCGGTGGAACCGGGTGCGCAGGGCGGCGTGGTGGCGTACGAGGGCGTCGGTTGCGGCCCGCAGCGCCGATCCGTCGGTGCCGGGGGCGAGTTCCAGGCGCTGGGTCATGGTGAACCGGAGCGGCAGGCCGGGTTCGCGGCCGTCCAGGTACCAGTGCTGGATCGGGGTGAGCGGCGCCTCGGCGGGCTCCTCGCCCGTGTCCTGGTCCGGAGCCGACTCGGTCACGCACAGGGCGAGTTCGGCGACGGTCTGGTGGCGGAAGACGTCCTTGGTGGTGAGGGCGAGTCCGGCCTGCCGGGCGCGGGAGACGATCTGGATGCTCAGGATGGAGTCGCCGCCGAGCGCGAAGAAGTTGTCGCGGGCGCCGACGCGTTCGACGCCGAGCACCTCCGCCCAGATCCCGGCCAGCCGCTCCTCGGTGCCGGGCCGGGGGGCGACGTACGGGGTGGCGCTGTCGGGCTGCGCGGGCGGGGCCGGCAGGGCGCGCCGGTCGGCCTTGCCGGTGGCGGTCCGCGGAACGCGGTCGAGCGGGACGAACGCGGCGGGCACCATGTGGTCGGGCAGGGTGCGGCGCAGTGCGAGGCGCAGGGCGTCGGCGGACAGGACACGGCCGGCGGCGGGCACCACGTAGCCGACCAGCATGAGCCGGCCGGCGTGTTCGCGGACGGTGACGGCGGCGTCGGCGACGTCGGGGTGGTCCAGAAGGGCGGCCTCCACCTCGCCGGGCTCGATACGGAACCCGCGGATCTTGACCTGCTCGTCCACCCGGCCCAGGAACTCCAGCAGTCCGTCCCGGTCCCAGCGGGCCCGGTCGCCGGTGCGGTACATCCGCTCCCCGGGCGCCCCGAACGGGTCCGGGACGAAGCGGGCGGCGGTGAGGCCGGGGCGGTTCAGATAGCCGCGGGCCACCTGGGCGCCGGCCAGGTACAGCTCGCCGGGTGTCCCGGGCGGTACCGGGCGCAGGGCGCCGTCGAGGACGTAGGCGCGCAGGTTGCCGCCGGGGCGGCCGATGACCGGGCGGTCGGGCAGGTCGGCGCGGCGGCCGTAGACGGCGTCGACGGTGGTCTCGGTGGGACCGTACATGTTGTAGACCGCGACACCCAGTTCCCGTTCGGCGCGCAGGAGTTCGCGCCAGTCGGCCGGGGTGACGGCCTCGCCTCCGACGAGCAGCAGGCCCGGGTGGTGGCGGCCGGGGGCGAGCAGGCCGGCGGCGGTGAGTTCGCGCAGGAAGGACGGGGTGACGTTGACCAGGTCGAGGCGGTCCGCGGTGACCCGGTCGCAGAACGCGTCCGGGTCCAGACGGGTGTCCTCGTCGATCAGGTGGACCTCGTGGCCGAGGGCGAGGAGCAGCGGTCCTTCCCAGGAGGTGTCGAAGGAGAAGGAGGCGCTGAGCGCGGCCCGCAGCCGCCGTCCGCCGGTGGTGTGCGGGGCGAGCAGGTTCGCGCGGTGGTCCTGGCAGAGGTTGACGAGCTGGCGGTGTTCGACGGCGACGCCCTTGGGGCGGCCGGTGGAGCCGGAGGTGTAGACGATGTAGGCGGTGTGCCGCGGCAGCAGGGGCCGCGCACGGTCGGCGTCGGCCGGGTCGTGGGCGGGCAGCCGGTCCCAGGGCACCTCGGCGAGGTCGGTCAGCAGGGTGTGCGGGCGGGCGTCGGTGAGCAGGAACTCCTGGCGTTCGTCCGGGAGTCCGGGGTCGAGGCAGAGCAGGGTGGCGCCCGCCTTGAGGACCGCGAGCAGCGCCACCATCAGGTCGGAGGTCCGCGGGAGCCGTACGGCGACCACGTCCTCGGGACCGGCGCCCCGGGCGATGAGATGGTGGGCGAGCCGGTTGGCCCGCGTGTTCAGCGCGGCGAAGTCCAGGGTGGTGTCACCGGCGGCCAGGGCGGTGTGCCCGGGGGTGCGGGCGGCCTGGGCCTCGAACAGGGCCGGGAAGGTGGTGTCGGGCTCGGGCAGCCGGGGGCCCCGCCCGTGGCGCAGGACCTGGCGCCGCTCGTCCCCGGTCATCAGCGGCAGGCGGCCGACTGCCCGCCCGGGGTCGTCGGCGGCGGCCTCCAGCAGGATGCGCAGCCGGTCGGCCAGCCGTGCGGCGGTGTCGGCGTCGAACAGGCCGGTGTTGTACTCCAGGTGCCCGGTGAGGCCGTCGTCGCCCGCCACGAAGTCGAAGGCGAGGTCGAAGGTGGCGGTGCGGACCGGCGGGGTGACCGGTTCCGCCGTCAGACCGGGCAGCCGGGGCGGCTCGGCGTCGAGGTTGTGCAGGGCGACCATGACCTGGAACAGCGGGGTGCGGCTGGTGTCCCGCTCGGGCTGGACGGCGTCCACCACGCGCTCGAAGGGCACCTCCTGGTGGGCGAACGCCTCCAGGACGGTCGTGCGCACCTCGGCCAGCAGCTCGCGGAAGGACAGGCCGGGACGGACCTGGGCCCGCAGCACCAGCGTGTTGACGAACATGCCGACCACGTCGTGCAGTTCGGGGCGTTCGCGGCCGGCGGTGACGGTGCCGACGGTGACGTCCTCCTGGTCCGCCCAGCGGGCGAGCAGGGTCTGGCAGGCCGCCACCAGGGCCATGTAGAGGGTCGCGTCGGCCTCCCGTGCCCGTTCGCGCAGCCGCTCGGTCAGCGCGGCGGGCAGGGTGAAGGTCACCAGGGCGCCGTCGCGGGTGCGGACGGCCGGGCGGGGCCGGTCGGTGGGCAGCTCCAGCGGGGTCACGCCGTCCAGGGCGCGGCGCCAGTGGGCGAGTTCGGCCTCGGCGCGGTCGGCGCGGGAGCGCTGCCAGGCGGCGAAGTCGCCGTAGCGGACGGGGATCGGGGGCAGCTCGGGGGCGCGGTCCGTCAGGGCCGCCGCGTACATCTCGCCCAGGTCGCGGGCGAGTACGCCGGTGGACCAGCCGTCGGTGACGATGTGGTGCACGGCCAGGACGAGTACGTGCTCGTCGGCGGCGAGCCGCGCCAGGCGGGCCCGCAGCAGGGGGCCGGTGGCCAGGTCGAAGGGCATGGCGGCCTCCCGGTCCAGGAGGCCGCCCAGGGCGGCACCGTCCGGGAGGTCCGTCACCGGCAGGTCCACGGGGCGGGGCGGGTGGACGATCTGCCGGGCCCGGCCGTCCTGTTCGGCGAACGTGGTGCGCAGCGCCTCGTGCCGGACGACCAGGCCGTCCAGGGCGGTCCGCAGGGCGGCGGTGTCGAGCGGCCCGCGCAGCCGGAGCACGGACAGGGTCGTGTACTCGGTGCTGCCCGGTTCGAACCGGTCTAGGAACCACAGGCGTTGCTGCGCGTACGACAGCGGCGCCGGCGTGCCGGGGGCGGCGGCCGGAATGGTGTCGGCGGTGTCCCCGGCGCCGGGTTCGCCCAGGGCGGCGGCGAGGCCGGACAGCGTGGAGTGGGTGAACAGCAGCCGGGGCGAGACGTCCGTGCCGAAGGCGGCACGCAGCCGGGAGGTGACGCGGACGGCCAGGATGGAGTCACCGCCGAGGGCGAAGAAGTCGTCGTCGGCGCCGACCTCGTCCGTGTCCAGCACGTCCGTCCAGGCGGCGGCGACCAGCCGTTCGGCGTGGGTGCGCGGCGGGGTCCGGGTGCCGTCGGCGGCGAAGCCGTCCGGGCCGGGCGCGGGCAGGGCGCGCCGGTCGAGCTTGCCGTTGACGGTGAGCGGCAGCGCCGCCATCGGCACGTAGGCGGCCGGCACCATGTGCGCGGGCAGCAGCCCCGCGAGATGGGCGCGGAGTTCGGCGGCGGACGGGGGCCGGGCGGCGCCGTCGCCGGTGCCGACGATGTGGGCGACCAGCCGGCGGGTCCCGGCGGTGTCCTCGTGGACGCCGACGGTGGCGGCGCCGACACCCGGATGACTGTGCAGGGCGGCCTCGATCTCGCCGGGCTCGATGCGGTAGCCGCGGATCTTCACCTGCTGGTCGGCGCGGCCCAGGTACTCCAGCGTGCCGTCGGCCCGCCAGCGGGCCCGGTCCCCGGTGCGGTACATACGGGTGCCGGGCCGGCCGAAGGGGTCGGCGAGGAAGCGGGTCGCGGTCAGGCCGGGCCGGTTCAGATAGCCGCGCGCCAGCCCCTCGCCGGCCACGAACAGCTCCCCGACGGCGCCCGGCGGCACCGGCCGCAGGGTGTCGTCGAGGACGTAGAGGCGCAGGTCGGGGATGCCGGTGCCGATGGGGCTCGCGATGTCGGAGCGGGCGGTGGAGCGGTCGAGCGCGGCGTACGTGACGTGCACGGTGGTCTCGGTGATGCCGTACATGTTCACCAGGCGCGGCGCGGTGTCGGGGTGGCGGGCGTACCAGTCGTCGAGCCGGCCGACGTCGAGGGCCTCACCGCCGAAGATCACCGTGCGCAGCGCGAGCCGGGCGCCGACGTCGCGGAGCCGGGCGTCCGCGCGGATCAGCGGATAGAACGCGGACGGGGTCTGGTTGAGGACGGTGACCCGCTCGTCGGCGAGCAGGCGCAGGAAGTCCTCCGGGGAGCGGGCGGCGTCCTCGGGGACGATCACGAGCCGCCCGCCGTGCAGCAGCGGGCCCCACAGCTCCCACACCGAGAAGTCGAACGCGTAGGAGTGGAACATGGTCCACACATCGTCGGGTCCGAAGCCGAACCAGTGCCGGGTGCGGCCGAACAGGCGGACCACGTTGGCGTGCGGGACGACGACGCCCTTGGGGCGGCCGGTGGAGCCGGAGGTGTAGATGGCGTAGGCGGGGCTCTCGGGCAGCGCGCGGCGGGCGGGGCCGGTGGCCGGCCGGCGGGCCAGGTCGGCGCGCACGCCGGGGTCGTCCAGCAGCAGGCTGGGGACGTCCGGGCCGGCCGCGCCCTGCCCGGTGGTGACGAGTGCGACCGGTCGGGCGTCGGCCAGCAGGTGCCGGACGCGTTCCGCGGGCAGGTTCGGGTCGATGGGCAGGTAGGCGGCGCCGGTTCTCAGGACGGCGAGGACGGCCACGACGAGATCGGTGGAACGGGGCAGCGCGAGGGCCACGAACCTCTCCGGTCCGGCGCCGAGTTCGGCGAGCCGGTGGGCGAGGCGGCCCGCCCGCGCCTCCAGGGTGGCGTAGTCGAGCCGCTCGTCGCCGCAGGTGACGGCGACGGCGTCGGGGGTGCGGGCGGCCTGGGCGGCGAAGAGGGCGTCCAGGGTGCCGTCGGGGCGGCCCTCCTCGGTGCCGTTCCAGTCGGCCAGCATCCGTCGCTGTTCCCCGGCGGTGGTCCAGGCCAGGTCGCGCACGGGCCGGCCGGGGTCGTCGGCCAGCTCGGTGAGCAGCAGGCACAGCCGGCCGGCGAGGTCGCGGACGGTCGTGACGTCGAACAGCTCGGGGTCGTAGGCGAGGTCGAAGCCGAATTGCTCGCCCTGGTAGGCCCGCAGCACCAGCGGGTAGTTGGTGGCGTCCCGCGAGGAGACCTCCGCCAGGCGTATCCCGGTGCCGGCCGAACGCGCGTCGTCGAAGGGGTAGTTCTCGAAGGCCACCATGCTGTCGAAGAGCGCGCTGCCGGCGGGCACGTCGCTGAGCGAGGTCAGTTCGGCGAGGGACACCGCCGCGAACCGCCGCGCCTCGGCCTGCTCCTCCTGGAGTTCCCGGAGCCAGGCGACGGCGCCGCGGCCGCCGTCCACGCGCACCCGGGTGGGCAGTGTGTTGATGAACATGCCCACCATCGACTCGGCGCCGGGCAGGTCGTCGGGGCGTCCGGAGACGGTGGTCCCGAACAGGACGTCCCGCTCGGCGCTGTAGCGGGACAGCAGCAGCGCCCAGGCGCCCTGCACCACGGTGCCGAGGGTGAGGCCGGCCGTCCGGGCGGTGCGGGCCAGCCGGGCGGAGACCTCCTCGGACAGCGCGGCCGTGTGGACGCCCGCGGACCGGGTCTCGTGCCCCGGGCGCCGCGGGCGGTCGGCGGGCAGCGGGGTGGGCGTGGCGAACCCGTCGAGGACGGTCCGCCAGTGCGCGTGCGCGGCCGCGGAGTCCTGGCCGGCCAGCCAGCGCACGTAGTCGCCGAACGGCCGGCGCGCCGGGGGCCGGGAGGCGGCGCCGGTGGTGAGGGCCGCGTACTCCTCGAACACCTCGGTGAGGACCTGGGCCAGGCTCCAGCCGTCCAGGATGAGGTGGTGGGAGGTCCACAGCAGGTGGGTCCGGGCGTCGGACAGCCGGACCAGGGTGAGCCGCATCAGCGGTGCCGTGCCGAGGTCGAGGCCGCGTGCGAGGTCGTCGGCGCGCAGCCGGGCCAGCCGTTCGGCTCGCTCCGTCTCGTCCAGTTCCCGCCAGTCCAGCCGGGTGACCGGCACCTCGGTCCGGCGGTGCACGACCTGGAGCGGCACCGGCACGCCCTCCCACACCACCGAGGTGCGCAGGGCGGGGGTGCGGTCGGTCACCCGCTGCCAGGCCTGGGCGAGGGCGTCGGGGTCGGTCACCCCGTCCAGCAGCAGCGCGGCCTGGTCCACGTACACGTCGTCGGGGCCGCCGACCAGCCGGTGGAAGAGCATGCCCTCCTGGAGCGGGGTGAGCGGCAGCAGGTCCTCGACGTCCCGGCCGTCGCCGGCGAGGCGGTCCACGGCGGCCTGGTCGAGGCGGGCCAGCGGGAAGTCGGAGGGGGTGCGGCCGCCCGCGCCGGGACGGGCGCAGTGCGCGGCGATGGCGGCGAGCGCCCGCGTCATGCCCTCGGCCAGGTCCCGGACGGTGCCCTCCCGGTGCACCTGGTCGCTGTAGTGCCAGGTGATCTCCAGCTCGCCGTCGGCCACCAGGGCGGACACGTCGAGCAGGTGGTCCAGCGGCGCGCCGGGGTCCATGTCGCGGCCGGGTACGTCGGCGACCGGCGCGAAGTCGCCTCCGGCGGGCGCCTCCCACTGGCCGTGGTAGGTGAAGCACACCTGCGGAAGCGGCCGTTCACCGAGGGCGCGGGCCTCGGGCCGGGGCGAGCCGAGGTGGCCCAGCGCCTGGTAGCCCAGGCCGCGGCGGGGCACGGCCCGCAGCCGTTCCTTGACGGACTTGAGGGTGGCGCCCCAGTCGTCCGCTCCGGCCGGGGTCAGGGTGACCGGGTACTGGGTGGTGAACCAGCCGACGGTGCGGGACAGATCGGCGCCCTCGGCCAGGTCCTCCTCCCGGCCGTGGCCCTCCAGGGCGACGGTCACCCGGTCGGCGCCCGTCCAGTCGGCCAGCACCCGGCCCAGCGCGCTCAGCAGCACGTCGTTGACCTGGGTGCGGTACACGCCGGGCACGCGGCGCAGCAGGGCCTCGGTGGTCTCCCGGTCCACCCGGGAGCGGACGGTGCGCACAGACCCGGCGAGCGGGGTGCCGGGCAGGTCGACGGGGAGCGGGGCGCCCGGCAGCGCGGCTTCCCCGGCCCAGTGGGCCAGGTCGTCGTCGAGATCGCCGGCCCGGACGCGGTCCGCCAGGGTGTGCGCCCAGTCGGCGAACGGGGTGTGCTCGGGTTCCGGCCGGGGGTCCTCGCCCGCCGCCGCCTGCCGGTAGGCCTGTTCCAGGTCGGCGAGCAGCACCCGCCAGGAGACGCTGTCGACCGCCAGGTGATGGGCGGTGAGGAACAGGCGCGGGCGTTCCCCGCCGGTCAGCAGAGCCGCGCGCAGCAGTGCGCCGGTGCCCGGGTCGAGGGCGGCGCGGGCGGCCTCCGCGGCCTCGGCCGGCGGGGTGCCGGGGTCGTGGCGGGTCAGGAGTCCGGTGGCCGGGCCGGTGCCGGGGTGCTGCCGCCAGGTGCCGCCGGTGCGGGTGAAGCGGGTGCGCAGGGCCGGGTGACGGGCCACCACGGCGTCCAGGGCCCGGTCCAGGGCCCGCTCGTCGAGGTCGCGGGGCAGGTCGAGGAGCATCGACATGCTGAAGTGCCGCAGCGGTCCGTGCGTGGCGAGGAACCACTCCTGGACGGGGGTGAGCGGGGCGGGTCCGTCCTGGTGCGGGCGCCGGAGCGGCGCGGGCGCGGCGGCGGTACGCCGGGACGCGGCGGCCGCCAGGTCGGCGACCGTCTGGTGCCGGAAGACGTCCTGCGATCCGATGTGCAGGCCGGCGGCTCTGGCGCGGGAGACGGCCTGGATGCTGAGGATCGAGTCGCCGCCCAGCTCGAAGAAGTTGTCCGTGACACCCACCCGGGCCACGCCGAGCACCTCGGCCCAGATACCGGCGAGGGTCTCCTCGCCGGGGGTGCGCGGGGCGACGAACTCCCGTTCGTCCGCGGTGTTCTCCGGGGCCGGCAGGGCGCGGCGGTCCAGCTTGCCGCTGGTGGTCAGGGGCAGCTCGTCCAGTGCGGTGAACGAGGACGGCACCAGGGCGTCGGGCAGCACCTGGCGCAGGGCCGCCCGCAGGTCGGCGGGGGCGGGCAGGGGCGCGCCGGGCGCCGGGACGACGTAGGCGGCGAGGCGGCTGTGGCCGTGCGGGTCGGGCACGGCGGCGACCGCGGCGGCGGCGACGCCCGGCACCGCGAGCAGCGCGGCCTCGATCTCGCCGGGCTCGATGCGGTGGCCGCGCACCTTGACCTGGTCGTCGGCGCGCCCGAGGTAGTCGAGGCGGCCGTCGGCGGTCCAGCGGGCGAGGTCGCCGGTGCGGTACATCCGCTCCCCCGGACCGCCGAACGGGTCGGGCAGGAACCGGGCCGCGGTCAGGCCCGGCCGGCCGGCGTAGCCCCGGGCGAGCTGGGCACCCGCGAGGTACAGCTCGCCGCCGACGCCGGGCGGCACCGGCTGGAGCCGGTCGTCCAGCACGTACGCCCGCACCCCGGGCAGGGGCCGGCCCACCAGGGGGCGGTCGCCGCCGTCGATGCGGCAGGACAGCGCGTCGACCGTGCACTCGGTGGGGCCGTAGAAGTTGTGGGCCGCCACGTCCGGGTGGGCGGCCAGCTCGCGCCAGAGGGCGGGCCCGACGGCCTCGCCGCCGAGCATGAGGACCCGGGGGCGGTGCCGGGGGTCGGTGAGCAGTCCGGCGGGCAGCAGTTGGCGCAGGTAGGACGGGGTGACGTCGAGGAAGTCGACGCGGTGTGCGACGACGTACTCGACCAGTGCGGCCGGGTCCATCCGGGTGACCTCGTCGACCAGGTGCAGCGGGTGGCCGTCGGCCATCAGCAGGACGCCTTCGAGGGAGGTGTCGAAGGAGAAGGCGGCGGTGAGCGCGACCCGCAGCGGGCCGCCGCCCGCCTCGGCGACGAAGCCGGCCCGGTGGGCGGCCAGCAGGTGGACCGCCGAACGGTGGGACACCGCGACGCCCTTGGGGCGGCCGGTGGAGCCGGAGGTGTAGATGACGTACGCGGTGTGGTCCGGGTGCAGCGGGGCGAGCCGGTCGGCGTCGGTGGGGTCGGTGTCCGGGGCGGTCGCGGGCACGGCGCGCAGGGCCGCCTCGTCGAGCACCAGGGCCGGGCGGGCGTCGTCCAGCAGGAACCGGACGCGTTCCTCGGGCAGGGCCGGGTCCAGCGGGAGGTAGCCGGCGCCGGACTTCCAGACGGCGAGGATCGCCACGATCATGTCGGCGGTGCGCGGCAGCCGGAGCGCGACCAGCCGTTCGGGGCCCGCGCCTTGTGCGACGAGGTGGTGGGCGAGCCGGTTGGCGCGCGCGTTGAGCGTGCCGTAGTCCAGTTGCTCGCCGCCTGCGACGAGGGCGAGGGCGGCGGGGGTCCGGGCCGCGCGGCGCTCGAACAGGGCGGGGTACGTGGTGTCGGCGACGGGCAGGGGGGCGGGGTTCCAGTCGTGGACGACCCGCCGGGTCTCCTCGTCGGACAGCAGGGGCAGGCTGCCCAGCGGGCGGTCCGGGGTGTCGCAGGCGCCCTCCAGCAGGCGCAGCAGCTGTCCGGCCATCCGCTCGGCCGTGGCCGCGTCGAACAGGTCGGTGCGGTACTCCAGCAGGCCGGTCAGGCCGTCCCCGTCGGGCACGAACTCGATGCTCAGGTCGAAGGTGGCCGCCTGCCGGGGCACGGTGACCGCAGTGGTGGCGAGGCCGCGCGGGGCGGAGGCGGCGGGCGGGTCGGGGTGCAGCAGGACCATCACGTCGAACAGCGGGTTGCGGCCGGCCTCGCGGGGCGCGCCCACCGCCTCCACGATCCGCTCGAACGGCGTGTCGCCGTGGGCGAAGGCGTCGCCCACCGTGTCGGCCGCCGCTGCCAGCAGGTCGCGGAAGGATCCGGAGGTGTCCACCGGGGTGCGCAGCACGACGGTGTTGACGAAGAAGCCGACGGCCCGTTCGAGGTCGGTGCGGGAGCGGCCCGGCGTGAGGGAGCCGACGGTGATGTCGTCCTGGCCGGACCAGCGGGCCAGCAGCGCCTGGGCGCTGGCGACCAGCGCGGTGTGCAGGGTGCTGTGCCGCTCCCTGGCGAGGTCGCGCAGGCGCGAGGTCAGGCGGGCCGGTACGGCGAAGGTGTGGACGGCGCCCGCGCCCGCCTCCTCGCCGCGCCGCGGCAGGTCCAGGGGCAGCTCGGGTGCCACCGCCCCGGTCAGCTTCCCCTTCCAGTGGGCGAGTTCGCCGTCGAGGCGGGCGCCCGAGAGCAGGTCGCGCTGCCACACCGCGAAGTCCGGGTACTGCGTGGCCACCGGGGGCAGCTGCGGTGCGGCGCCGTGCGCGAGGGCGTCGTAGGCGGTGCACAGTTCGTCCAGGACGACGCCCATCGACCAGCCGTCCGTGATGATGTGATGGGCCGTCAGCATCAGGACGTGCGAGGTGGCGGACTCGCGCAGCAGCAGGGCCCGCAGCAGGGGCCCGTGCCGCAGGTCGAAGGGCCGGGAGTACTCCGCCGGCAGCTCCGCGTCCAGGTCGGCGCAGTCACGGACCGGCAGCGGGACGGGGGCCGCCGGGTGCACGCGCTGCACCGGGCGGCCGTCGGTCTCCTCGAAGGTGGTGCGCAGGGCCTCGTGCCGGGCCACGACGGTGCTCAGCGCCGCCCGCAGGGCCTCGTGGTCCGGTGTGCCGGTGAGGCGGACCGCGACCGCGCTGTTGTAGCGGGCGTCGCCGGGGCGCAGCCGGTCCAGGAACCACAGGCGCGCTTGCGCGAACGACAGCGGCAGCGGTCGGTCCCGGTCGGCGCGCGGGATGCCGGGGCGGGCGGCCGGGGCGGAGCCGCCGGCCCGGCCGGCGAGCCGCCGCCGCAGTGCCTCCCGCATGTCGTCGGGCAGGGCCGCGGCGCGGTCGCGGCGGGAGGGGCCGTCGGGGCGCGGGGAGCCGGAGGGGCGCGAAGGGGTCGAAGACGTCATGGTCGTCGGATCCTCACCGTTCGTGGTCGTGGCCGCCGGACGCGGCGTCTTCGGTGTCGTGGCCGTCCACCGGGCGCGGGCCGCCGGCGTGGTGCGCGGGGCCCGGATCGGCGTCGTCGTGCGCGGGGTCCCGGCCGTCGGCGTACCCGGCGTCCGGGCCGTCGTCGCCGTACGCGGCCTGTTCGAGTTCGCTCAGGACCTGTTCCTCCACCAGTTCCGCCAGGGCGGCGACGGTGCGGGCGACCAGGACGTCGCGGGGGGTGAGCGCGACGCCGAACGCGTCGTTGGCGCGGGAGGAGATGAGCAGGGCGCGCAGGGAGTCGCCGCCGAGCAGGAAGTAGTCGTCCTCGGCACCCACGGCCGTCTCGAGGGTCTCCTCCCAGATGTCCGCGAGGGCCTCCTCGGTGGGAGTACGGGGTGCCACGTACTCGGGCCGGTCCCGTTCCCCGGTGACGGCCGGGGCGGGCAGGGCGGCCCGGTCGGTCTTGCCGTTCTCGGTGACCGGGAAGCGGTCCAGCACCACGAAAGCGGACGGCACCATGTACCCGGGCAGCGAGCGGGCGGCCAGCGCCCGCAGTTCGGCGGGGGCGGCCGGTTCGGCGCCGGGGGCCGCGAGCAGGTGGGCGACCAGGCGCGGCAGGCCGGGTTCGTCCTCGCGTACGGTCACCACGGCGTCCAGCACGCCCGGATGGCGCACCAGGGCCGCCTCGACCTCGCCCGCCTCGATGCGGTGGCCGCGCAGCTTGAGCTGGTGGTCGGTGCGGCCGAGGTAGTGCAGTTCGCCCACGCTGTCGCGGCGCACCAGGTCGCCGGTGCGGTACATGCGGGTGCCGGGCGGTCCGAACGGGTCGGCGGTGAAGCGGGCCGCGGTCAGTCCTGGCCGGCCGAGGTAGCCGCGCGCCAGTGCCGGTCCGCTCAGCCACAGTTCCCCGGTGACGCCGTCGGGGACCGGCCGCAGCCGGGCGTCGAGGACGTGGGCGCCGGTGGCGGGCAGCGGGCGGCCGATGGGCGGTGCGGTGCCGTCCGCCGTCAGCGGGGCGGACCAGGTGGCGACGACGGTGGCCTCCGTGGGGCCGTAGGAGTTGACCATGCGGTGGTGCGGTGCCCAGCGGGCGACGAGTTCGGGTCCGCACGCGTCGGCGCCCACGATCAGCGTCTTCAGGTCCGGCAGGGTGCCGGGGGTGCCGGCCGGGAGGGTGGCGAGCGCGGCCGGCGGCAGCAGGGTGTGGGTGATGCGCCCGGCCCGCAGGACGTCGGCGAGTTCGGCGCCGAGCAGCGGTCCCGGCCGGGGTACGACGAGCCGGGCGCCGTGCGGCAGGGACGCGCACAGCTCCAGCACGGAGGCGTCGAAGCTGGGCGTGGCGAAGGCCAGCACCCGGTCGCCGGGGGCGACCTGGTAGTGGGCGGCCTCGGCCGCCGCGAAGGCGGCGAGGCCACGGTGGGTGACGACGACGCCCTTGGGGGTGCCGGTGGAGCCGGAGGTGTAGATGACGTAGGCCGGGTCGTCCAGGTCGAGCGGGCGGGTCCGGTCCGCGTCGGTGGGCCGGTGCCCCGGCACGTCGTCCGGCGGGGCGGTGAGCAGGCCGGCGATCTCCTTGGCGTCGAGGGTGAGGGCGGGGGCCGCGTCGCGGAGCATCAGGGCGATCCGCTCCTCGGGGTAGGCGGGGTCGACGGGCAGGAACGCGGCGCCGGCCTTCGTGACCGCCAGCTGCGCCAGCACCATGTCCGCCGAGCGGGGCAGCAGGAGTGCGACGAGGTCGCCCGGCCCGGCGCCGAGGGCGATGAGCCGGTGCGCGAGCCGGTTGGCCCGGTCCTCCGTCTCCGCGAAGGTCAGAGGCGCGTCGGCCTCGTCGAGCGCGGGTGCGGTCGGCCACCGGTCGACGGCGGCCTCGACCAGGGCGGGCAGCGTGGTGGCGGGCACCGGGCCGAGCTCGGGCCGGGCCGGGCCGTGCAGCAGCCGGTCGTGCAGGGCCGGCGGCAGGAGGTCGAGGTCGTCGAGGCGGGCGGTGCCGTCCGAGGCGGCCAGGACGTCCAGGGTGTGCAGCAGCTGCCCGGCCAGCGAGCGGGCACTGGCCTCTTCGAAGCACCGGGGGTCGTAGCCGAGTTCGACGGTCAGCCGGTCGCCGGGTGACACGACCACGGTGAGCGGGTAGTTGGTGGCCTCCCTCGCGTCCAGGTCGCGCAGGGCGAGTCCGTGCGCGCCGGCGGTGGCGTCGCCGACCGGGTAGTTCTCGAACACCACCAGGCTGTCGAACAGGGCGGTGCCCGGCGGGAGTCCGGCGAGAGCGTGCAGCGCGCCGAGGGGCAGGTGGTCGTGGCGGCGGTCCTCGGCCCGGGCCTCCTGGAACGCGCGCAGCCAGGTGTCGCAGCGGGCGCCGCCGTCGACCTCGGCGCGGGCGGGCAGGGTGGTGATGAACAGGCCCGTGATGGTGTCGGCGCCGGGCAGGCCGGCGGGCCGCCCGGAGACGGTGGTGCCGAAGCACACCTCCCGCTCGCCGCTCCACCGCGCCAGCAGCAGCGCCCAGGCGCCCTGCACCAGCGAGTTGAGGGTGAGTCGGTGCCGCCGGGCGAACTCCATGAGCCGGTGGGTCTGTTCGGCGCCGAGCCGCCGGGACAGCCAGGTGCCGGAGCGGGCCGTGGTGTCCGGGCTGGGCCTGCGGTCGTACGGCAGCGGGGTCGGGGCGCCGAGGCCGGCCAGGGCGCCGCGCCAGTGCTCCTCGGCCTGGCGGTCGTCGCGGGCGGCGAGCCAGGCGGCGTAGTCCGCGAACGGCCTGCGCTCGGGCAGCCGGGGCCGCTCACCGCGGACCAGGGCGTCATGTGCGGCCATGACGTCGGACAGGACGTGGAAGACGCTCCAGCCGTCCAGCACGACGTGGTGGAAGGTCCACACCACGCGGACCGCGTCCGGGCCGAGCCGGACCAGGGCGAGCCGCAGCAGCGGGGCGCGGTCCAGGACGATGCCCCGGGCCCGCTCCTCGGCCAGCAGCCGCTCCAGCTCCGCGTCGTGCCGGTCCGCCGGGATCTCGCTCCAGTCGTGCTCGGTGACCGGCAGGGTCACGTCCCGGTGGACGACCTGGAGCGGCACGGGTACGCCGTGCAGGGCGACGGAGGTGCGCAGCACGGGCGTGCGGTCGACGACGTGCTGCCAGGCGGCGGCCAGCGTCCGCGGGTCGCGGGCGCCGTCCGCCACGAAGGTGATCTGCTCGACGTACAGGCCGTGTTCGGCGTCGTCCAGGCCGTGCATCACCATGCCGGTCTGGGTGGGGGTGAGCGGATAGACGTCCGTCACGTCCGTCCCGTCGCCGGCGAGCCGGTCCACGGCCGCCTGGTCCAGCGGGGCGAGCGGGAAGTCGGACGGGGTGCGGCCCCCGGTGCCGGGTTCGGCGCAGTGCCGGACGATCTCGCGGAGTTCACCGGTCAGTTCGGCCGCCAGCCGGGCGACGGTCTCAGGCCGGTGCGCCTCACGGGAGTACGACCAGGTGAACTCCAGCCGCTCGTCGATGACTTGGCCGAGCACGTCGAGGAGGTACGGCCGGTCCGCGGCGCGGTCCATGCCGCCGGCGAGCCCGCCGTACGGCGCGTGCAGCAGGCCGCCCGGCGTGCCGGTGCGGTCCTGCCGGCCCAGGTAGTTGAAGCAGACCGGCGGCAGGGCGGGCAGCTCGCGGCCGGCCGTGGGGTGCAGGAAGCGCAGCGCGCCGTAGCCGAGTCCGCCGTGCGGTACGGCCCGCAGGTTCTCCTTGACGGCCTTCAGCACGCCGCCGGTGTCCGCGTCCCGGGGCACGTCCAGGGCCACGGGGTACATGGCGGTGAACCAGCCGGCGGTCCGGGCGAGGTCGGTGTCCTCGAACAGTTCCTCGCGGCCGTGGCCCTCCAGGGTGACCGCGACCCGGTCCCGCCCGGTCCAGCGGGCCAGGACCCGGCCCAGCGCGCACAGCAGGACGTCGTTGACGCGGGTGCGGTAGGCGTCGGGCACGTCCTGGAGCAGCCGGCGTGTCTCCTCGGCGTCGAGTCCCGCGGTCACGCTGTCCTCGTCGGCGACGGTGCCGGCGCCGCCGGGGTGGTCGGTGGGCAGCGCGGCGTCGGTGTCGAGGTTCCGCCAGTGGGCGAGTTCGCCGTCGAAGCCGCCCGCCTCGGTGTGCTCGACGAGCCGTCGCGCCCACGCCCGGAACGAGGTGCTCTTCGGGGCGAGGGCGGGGCGCCGGCCCTCCCGCAGCGCGTGGTGGGCGGTGTCCAGGTCCTCCAGGATCAGCCGCCAGGACACGGCGTCCACGACCAGGTGGTGGGCGGCGAGCAGCAGCACCGGCCGGCCGCCGTCGCCCGGCCGGCACAGCGCGGCCCGCAGCAGCGGCCCGCCGGCCAGGCCGAACCCGGCGCCCAGGGCCGCGGCCACCTCGTCGGGGGCCGCCCCGTCGTGCACCTCCAGGTGCGGGTCACGGTCGCCGGGCGCGGTGACATGGGCCCGCCACCGTCCGGTGCCGGTCGGCTCGAACCGCGTCCGCAGCGCGTCGTGGTGTTCCAGTACGGCGCCCAGGGCGGCCCGCAGCACGGCCTCGTCGGGGTCCGTGGCCAGCTCGAAGGAGACCGTCTGGCTGAAGTGCGCGGGGTCGCCGGTGAGGGTGTCCAGGAGCCAGTGCTGCACGGGGGTGAGCGGGATGTCGCCGGTCACCGGGCCCTGTTCCGCGGTGACGGCGGACTCGGTGGGATCGGGCATCCGCTCGGCCACGGCGGCGAGTTCGGCGAGGGTCTGGTGGGTGAACAGGTGCCGGGGTGTCAGGGCGAGTCCGGCCCGGCGGGCGGCGGAGACGATCTGGATGCCGAGGACGGAGTCGCCGCCGAGCGTGAAGTAGTTGTCGTCGGCGCCGACTTCTGGCACGCCCAGCACCTCGCACCAGATGGCGGCGAGTGTCTGTTCGGCCTCGGTGTGCGGCGGCCGGGCGACCGTCCCGGCGGCCGGCGCGGCCCACTCGGGCGCGGGCAGCGCCCGCCGGTCGAGCTTGCCGGTGGCCCCGAGCGGCAGCCGCTCCAGCGGCACGACGAGGGCGGGAACCAGGTGGTCGGGGAGACTGCGGGCGAGGAAGGCCCGCAGCTCACCGGTGTCGGGCAGACCGGCCGGGCGGTTCTCCGCGCGGCCGTCGCGGGACGGCGGAGCGGCCGGATGGTCCTCCGCATGGCCGTCGCGGGGTGACGGAACGGCCGGGCGGCGGCCCGCGGGAACGGGCGCGTCCGGCGTGCGCGGCACCACGTAGCCGACCAGGCGGCGGTGGCCCGCGTGTTCGACGACCCGGGCCGCCGCCGCGGCCACGGCCGGGTGGCGGGCCAGCGCGGCCTCCACCTCGCCGAGTTCGATGCGGAAGCCGCGCACCTTGACCTGGTCGTCACCGCGGCCGAGGTAGACGATGTCGCCGTCGGCCGTCCAGCGGACCAGGTCGCCGGTGCGGTACATGCGGCTGCCGGGCGGGCCGAACGGGTCGGGCAGGAAGCGGCCGGCGGTCAGACCGGGGCGGCGCAGGTAGCCGCGGGCGACGCCGGTCCCGGCGAGGAACAGCTCGCCGGGCGCACCGGCGGGCACCGGGCGCATCCGCTCGTCCAGGACATAGGCGCGGGCGCCGCCGAGCGGCCGGCCGATCGGCGGGTCGCGGTCGGGGTCGGCCGGGTCGCAGGTGAAGGCGGTGGCGTAGACGGTGGCCTCGGTGGGGCCGTAGATGTTGCGCACCTCGCTGCCGGGGACGGCCGCGCGGACCCGGCCCACGGTGCGGGCCGGCAGCCCCTCGCCCGCGAGGACGACCGTGTCGGCGGTGATCCGGACGGCGTCCTCGGCGAGCAGCCGGTCCAGGGCCGAGGGCACGGCGCTGAGCAGTCCGGCCCGCCAGGGCCCGGGGCGCTCGGCGAGGGCCAGCAGGTCGCGGACGATCTCCACGCAGCCGCCGGACAGCAGCGGCGCGAAGATCTCGAAGACCGACACGTCGAAGTTGAGCGAGGTGGACGCCACCACGTGCTCGAGGCCGCGCCCGGTGAACTCGGCCGCGGCCCAGTCGGTCAGGGCCAGTACGGACCCGTGGCTGACGACGACGCCCTTGGGGCGGCCGGTCGAGCCGGAGGTGTGGATGACGTAGGCGGGGTGTGCGGGCAGCAGGGCGCCGTGGCGTTCGGCGTCGCCGACGGGGGTGTCCGCCGGCTCGCCGCCGGGTTCCTCGTCCAGCAGGATGCGGGTGAAGGGGCCCTCGGGCAGCCGGCCGGAGGTCTCCTTGGCGGTGATCACGACGTCGGGCCGTACGTCGTCGAAGAGGAACGCGACGCGCTCGGCGGGGTACTGCGGGTCGACCGGGAGATAGGCGGCGCCGCTCTTGAGCACCGCGAGGAGCGCCACGACCAGGTCGGCGGTGCGCGGCAGGCAGAGGGCGACGAAGCGCTCGGGTCCGGCGCCGGCGGCGATCAGCAGCCGGGCCAGCCGGTCGGAGCGGGCGTCGAGTTCGCGGTAGGTGAGGCAGGTGCCGGCGTGGCGGACGGCGGGGGCGTCCGGGGTGCGCCCGGCCTGCCGCCGGAACGCCTCGGGAAGGGTGCCCCGCGGTGCCTCGGCCACCGGTCCACTGAACCGGGCCAGCAGCGCCCGCCCTTCGGCCGGGTCCAGCAGCGGCAGTTCGGCGAGGCGGCGCTCCGGTGCGTCGGCCATGCCGGTGAGCAGGGTGCGCAGGCTCTCGCCGAGCGCCTCCACCGTGGTGGCGTCGAACGCGGCCGGGTCGTAGTCCAGGTTC
The DNA here is from genome assembly GCF_040631045.1 of Streptomyces sp. NPDC005706. Lineage (NCBI taxonomy): Bacteria > Bacillati > Actinomycetota > Actinomycetes > Kitasatosporales > Streptomycetaceae > Streptomyces > Streptomyces sp. NPDC005706. The sequence goes on from NZ_JBEXYS010000010.1 coordinate 68,100, forward strand.
ACGGCCAGGGTGTCACCGGGCGCGACGATCACGCTGAGCGGGTAGTTCGTCGGCTCCAGGTCCCGCTCCTGCTCCATGGCCAGGCCGTGCCGGGACAGGGACTCCTCGTCGAAGGGGTAGTTCTCGAAGACCACGATGGAGTCGAACAGGCCGGTGCCGCCGGGCACCTCGCTCCACGACTGCACCTGGGCCAGCGAGACGAAGTCGTGGCGCCGGGCCTCCGCCTGGGCTTCCTGGAGTTCGCGCAGCCAGTCCAGCAGCGGCCGCCGCCCGTCGACGCGGGCCCGGGTGGGCACGGTGTTGATGAACAGGCCGACCATCGAGGTGACGCCGGGCAGTTCGGCGGGCCGGCCGGAGACGGTCGTGCCGAACACCACGTCGTCCCCGCCGCCGTAACGGGACAGCAGCAGTGCCCAGGCGCCCTGGAGGACGGTGTTGAGGGTCAGCCCGGCCCGCTGGGCGGTCTCCCGCAGCCGGGCCGAGACCTCCGGGCCGAGGGTCATCCGCACCGACCCCGAGGAGGAGGCGCGGTGGGCCTCGGCGGGCCGCCGGTCGCGGGGCAGTTCGGTGGGCGCCGGGAAGCCGGCCAGGGTGGCACGCCAGTACCGCTCGGCGCGGCCGGTGTCCCGCCCGGCCAGCCAGCGCAGATAGTCGGCGAAGGGCCGGCGCTCGGGCACGTGCGGGCGGCGCCCCGCCGTCAGGGCCGCGTACCGCTCGCACACCTCGTCGAAGACCTGGGCCGCGCTCCAGCCGTCGAGCAGCACGTGGTGGAACGTCCACACCAGCCGTACCCGGTCCGGCGACAGCCGGATCAGCATCAGCCGCATCAGGGGCGCGGCGCCGAGGTCGATGCCCTTCTCCCGGTCCTCGGCGAGCAGCCGGTCCAGCTCCTGTGCCGTGCTCCCGGCGGGCCGTCCGGACCAGTCGTGGTGGGTGACGGGCACGGTGGCCCGGTGCCGGACGACCTGGAGCGGTTCGGGGGTCTCCCGCCACACCAGGTGGGTGCGCAGCACCGGGTTGGCGTCCGCGGTGTGCTGCCACGCCTCGGCGAACGCGTGGGGGTCAGTGACGCCGGACAGCACCATCTGCGCCTGGTTGACGTAGGTACGGCTGTCGGCGTCGAGCAGGCTGTGGAAGAGCATGCCGGCCTGCATGGGGGTCAGCGGGTGGACGTCCGCGACGTCCCGGCCGTCCCCGGCGATCCGGTCCACGGCGGCCTGGTCCAGCCGGGCCAGCGGGAAGTCCGACGGGGTACGGCCGCCCGCGTCCGGCAGGGCGCAGTGCGCGACGATCTCGCCGAGCGCCCGCAGCATGCCCTCGGCCAGCGTGGTGACGGTCTGCGCGCGGTGCCGTCCGGCGCTGTAGTACCAGGTGATCTCCAGCCGGTCGTCCTCGACCCGGGCCACGACGTCCAGCAGGTGCGGCCGTTCGGTTCCGGGGGCCTCCGCGCCGCCGAGGCCGCCGGGCACGGAGCCGATCAGGGCGCCGGTGTCGGCCGACCAGTCGAAGCGGCCCAGGTAGTTGAAGGTGATGCCGGGGCCGGGGGCGCCGGTGAGCCGCTCGTCGCGGGCGAGGTGGCGCAGCACGCCGTAGCCGAGTCCGCGGTCGGGTACGGCCCGCAGCTGCTCCTTGACCGCCTTCAGGGCGGTGCCCCAGTCCCCCGCCGGGACGTTCAGGGCGACGGGATACAGGGAGGTGAACCAGCCGACCGTGCGGGACAGATCGACGTCCTCGAAGAGCTGGTCCTCACGGCCGTGCCCCTCCAGGCCGACGGCGACGGTGTCGCGTCCGGCCCAGTCGGCGAGGACGCGGCCGAGCGCGGTGAGCAGGACGTCGTCGACGCGGGTGCGGTAGACGCCGGGGACGCGGCGCAGGAGGCCGTCGGTGCGTTCGCGGTCCAGCCGGACGGTGACCTCGCGGACGTCGGCCATGGTGTTGCCGCCGTCGGCGTCCACGGGCAGCGGGCCGGCGCAGGCGCGGGCGGCGCGCTCCCAATGGGCGAGCCCGTCGGCGAATCGGCCGTGGTCGCGCAGCCGGCGGGCCCACTCCCGCACGGAGGTGGTGCGGGCGGGCAGCGTCACGGGTTCGCCGGACGCGGCCTGCCGGTAGGCGGTCTCCAGGTCCTCCAGCAGGATCCGCCAGGAGACGCCGTCGACCACCAGGTGGTGGGCGACCAGGAGCAGCCGGGCGGGCCCGGTGCCGTCGTCGGTGAACAGGCGGGCGGCGAGCAACAGGCCCGCGTCCAGCCGGAGTCCGGTGTGCGCGGCCGCGGTGACGCGTTCCTCGTCGGCTCGGTCATGGACCTGGAGCAGTTCGGGGACCGGGGCGTCGGCGGCGGCGATGTCCTGGCGCCAGGTGCCGTCGCCGTCGAGGGCGAACCGGGCGCGCAGGGCGTCGTGGTGCGTCCACAGGGCGGTGAGGGCGGCGCGCAGGGCGTCCTGGTCTACGGCGCCGGCCGCCTCGATGACGACCGACTGGTTGAAGAACTCGGGGCGCTCGGGGCGCGGGTGAAGGAACCAGTGCTGGATCGGCAGGAGATCGGCCGCTCCGCCGACCGGTTCGGTGCCGGCGACGGCGGGCGCGGCGCCGCCGGTGGCGGCGGCGGCGAGTTCGGCCACGGTGGGGCGCCGGAAGAGGTCGCGGGGGCTCAGCGCGAGTCCCGCGGACCTGGCCCGGGAGACCACCTGGATGCTGAGGATGGAGTCGCCGCCCAGCATGAAGAAGTTGTCGTCCACGCCGACCCGGTCCACGCCGAGCAGCTCGGCCCAGATCCCGGCGAGGATCCGCTCGGTGTCGGTGCGCGGGGCGCGGTGGGCCCGCTCGCCGCCCGCCGACCAGTCGGGGGCGGGCAGCCGGCGCCGGTCGACCTTGCCGTTGGCGGTCAGCGGCAGCTCCGGCACGGTGACGAACGCGGCGGGCAGCATGTAGTCGGGCAGTCCGGCCGCCAGGTGGGTGCGCAGTTCGGCGGCGGAGGGCATCGCGGCGCCGGCCGGCACGAGGTGGGCGGCCAGCCGCTTGCGTCCGCCGTGCTCGTACAGGGAGACGACGGCCTCGGCGACGGCCGGGTGGGCGGTGAGCAGGGCCTCGATCTCGGCGGGTTCGACGCGGAAGCCGCGGATCTTGATCTGGTCGTCCGCGCGGCCGACGAAGTGCAGCTCGCCGTCGTCGCTCCAGCGCACGATGTCGCCGGTGCGGTACATGCGCGTGCCGGGCGGGCCGTAGGGGTCGGCGAGGTAGCGGGCGGCGGTCGCCCCCGGCCGGCCCGCGTAGCCCCGGGCCAGGCCGGCGCCGGCGATGTACAGCTCGCCGAGAATGCCCGGGGGCTGGGGCTGGAGGGCGGCGTCCAGGACGTACACGCGGGTGTTGTCGAGCGGACGGCCGATGGGCAGCACGGCGGGCAGCGGGTCACCGGACCGGAAGTAGCGGCGGGTGGCGAAGGTGGTGGTCTCGGTGGGGCCGTAGACGTCGACGACGGTCAGGCCGGGGCAGGCGTCCAGAACCCGGCGCACGACCGCGCCCGGCACGGCCTCGCCGCCGGTCCACACCTCGCGGGCGCCGCGCAGACAGCCGGGGTCCTCCTGCGCGAGCAGGCGGAACAGGCCCGCGGTCAGGAACAGGCAGCTCACCCGCTGCTCGGTGACCGCGCGCCGGACCCGCGCGGCGTCCACGTCGGTGGGCGGGGCGAGGACGGCCGTGCCGCCGCGCAGCAGCGGCGCCCACACCTCGTAGGTGGCGGCGTCGAAGGCGTGCGGCGAGTGCACCAGGACGCGGTCGTGCCCGGCGAAGGACCGGTCCAGGGCGAGGGCGACGACGTCCCGCTGGCGTACCGCGACGCCCTTGGGGGTGCCGGTCGAGCCCGAAGTGAACATCAGGTACTGGACGTTGTCCGGGTGGACGGCGTGGGCGGGGGCCGGACCGTCGGCGCCGGAGCCGGCGTCGACGCGCAGGACGTTGTCGCCGGGCAGCACCTCCCGGGCCGTCTCCTCCCAGGCGGCGTCGGTGAGCAGCAGGCCGGCGCCGGCCTCGGTCAGCATCCGGCGCAGCCGCTCGGCCGGTGCCCTGCCGTCCAGCGGAACGCACACACCACCGGTGCGCACGAGCGCCAGCTGGGTGACTATCAGCTCGGCGGAGCGGTCCATGAGGACACCTACCGGATACTCCGGCCGTACCCCGAGTCCGGCCAGCCGGGCCGCCAGCCGTGCGGCACGGGCGTCCAGTTCGCGGTAGGTGAGGTGCTCGCCCCCGGCTTCCAGGGCCACGGCGTCGGGAGTGCGGTCCACCTGTGCGGCGAAGAGCGCGGCGACGGTGGTGTCGGGCAGCTCGGTGGCGGTGTCGTTCCAGGCGTGCAGCACCTGCTCGCGGCGGTCCGGACCGAGCAGCGGCAGCCGGGCGGGCGGCCGTCGGAAGCCGGTGGTCATCGCGGTGAGCAGGACGGTCAGGTACTCGGCCAGGCGGGCGGCGGTGCCGGCGTCGAACAGTTCGGGGTCGTAGCCGAGCCGCAGGGCCAGTTCCGTTCCCGGGTAGACGGTGAGGCTCAGGGGGTAGTTGGTGGTCTCGACGCCCTCCAGGCCGGTCATGCGCAGCCCGTGGGAGGCGGCGAGGTCGTCGTCCACCGGGTAGTTCTCGAAGACGAGGATGCTGTCGAACAGCCCGACGCGGTCCGGGAGTCCGGTGAACGTCTTCATGCGGGTGAGCGGCAGGTGGTCGAAGCGCCGGTCCTCGCTCTGGTCCTGCTGGAGCGTGCGCAGCCAGTCGGTCAGGGTGCCGTCACCGGGGACGGTGACCCGGGTGGGCAGGGTGGTGATGAACAGGCCGGTCATGGCCTCGGCGCCGGGCAGCTCGGGCGGCCGGCCGGACACGGTGGTGCCGAACACCACCTCGTCCCGGCCCGCCTGCCGGGCGAGCAGCAGTGCCCAGGCGCCCTGCACCAGCGTGTTCAGGGTGAGACCGGAGGTGCGGGCCAGCTCTTCCAGCGCCCGCGTGGTGGCGGCGGGCAGCGTGCCGTGGACCGCGTGCGTGGACTCGGCGCGGTGGGCCTCGCGCGGCTCGCGGTCGTAGGGCAGCGCGGTGGCCTCGGTCAGGCCGGACAGACGGCGCCGCCAGTGCTGTTCGGCCGCTTCCCGGTCGCGCAGGCGCAGCCAGGCCACGTAGTCCCGGTAGGGCGGGCGGTGCGGTAGAACGTCGGGGCCCGCCCCGGCGTGGTGCGCGAAGACGTCCGAGAGCACCTGGAACATGCTCCAGCCGTCCAGCAGCAGGTGGTGGAAGGACCACACCACGCGCACCGCGGTGCCGGAGACGCGGGCGAGGAGCAGCCGCTGGAGCGGGGCCCGCCCGAGGTCGATGCCCTCGGCGCGGTCCCGGGCCAGCAGGTCGTCCAGCCGGGCGCGGCGCTCGTCCTCGGTCAGTTCGCGCCAGTCCAGGTGGGTGACGGGCACGGCCGTGCGGCGCTCGACCACCAGCAGCGGTTCGGGTACGTCCTGCCAGACGACCCGGCCGCGCAGCACCTCGGCGCGGTCGGTCACGTGCTGCCAGGCGGCGGCGAGGGCCGCCGGGTCGGGCACGCCGTCCAGCACGAACGTCAGCTGCTGGACGTAGACACCGCGGTCGTCCTGGGACAGGCCGTGGAAGAGCATGCCCGCCTGGGTGGGCGTGAGCGGCAGGACGTCGGCCACCGCGGCCGGGTCCGCGCCGGTGATCCGGTCCACGGCGGCCTGGTCGAGGCGGGCCAGCGGGAAGTCGGCCGGGGTGCGGCCGGCGGCTCCGGGCCGGACGGCGTGCCGGGCCAGGTCGGCGAGCGCGTCGGCGAAGCGCCCGGCGAGGTCCGCGACCGTGTGCTCCTGGCCCGGCCGGTCCGCGTAGAACCAGGTGAACTCGAGTCCGTCACCGACGAGTTGCCCGACGACCTCGAGGGCGTGCGGGCGCTCGGCCGCGGGGTCGGCGTCCAGCTCCAGCGGGCGCACGGTGCCCCGGTAGAGGCCGTCGGCGTCCTGCGAAGTGTCCATGCGGCCCAGGTAGTTGAAGCTGATCTGCGCCCCGGCGGTGCGCGGTGCCGCACCGGGGCAGGGCAGCCGGAGCAGCGCGTCGTGGCCCAGGCCGTGCCGCGGTACGGCGCGCAACTGCTCCTTGACCCGCTTCAGTACGGCGTCCCAGCCGGCGTCCTCGGGGACGGTGAGCGCGACGGGGTACCGGGTGGTGAACCAGCCGACGGTGCGGCTGATGTCCAGGTCGGGGAAGATTTCCTCGCGGCCGTGTCCCTCGACGTCGACCACCACCCGGTCCCGGCCGCTCCAGCCGCACAGCGCCCGGCCGAGCGCGCTGAGCAGGACGTCGTTGGCCTGGGTGCGGTAGGTGTCGGGCAGCGTGCGCAGCAGGGCCGAGGTCGCCTCGGGGTCCAGGCGCACGGACAGCGAGCGCTGCGCGGCGTAGGTGCCGGGGCCGCCCGTCAGCCCGGCGGGCAGGGCCGGTTCGGTGCCGGGGACCGCCTCGGCCCAGTAGGCGCGCTCGTCGTCGAAGCCGCCGTCCGCCGCGTGGGCGTTCAGCCTGCGGGCCCACTGCCGCAGCGGCGAGGACTTCGCGGGCAGGGCCGCGGCGCCGTCCTCACCGGCGCGGCGGGCCCGGTAGGCGCGGTCCAGGTCCTCCAGCAGCACCCGCCACGACACGCCGTCGACGACGAGGTGGTGGACGGCGAGGTGGAGCACGGCGGGCCGGCCGGAGCCGGAGTCGTGCAGCACGGCCCGCAGCAGCGGTCCCCGGGCGAGGTCGAACGGGCCGAAGTGCGGGGTGTCCGTCTCCGGGCCGGTGTGGCGGTCCAGGCGGAGGCGGGGCGCCCGCTCGTCGACGCGCCAGCCGGCGGTGTCCGCCGTGTCGCCGGGGGTGAAGCGGGAGCGGAGGGCGTCGTGGTGGGCGGCCAGGTCGTTCAGGGCCGCTTCCAGCGCCGCCGGATCAAGGTCCTCGGGCATGCGGACGGACAGCGCCTGGGAGAAGTGGCCGGCGCGTTCACCGGCGGTGCCGAACAGCCAGCGCTGGATGGGCGTCAGCGATGCCGTGCCGGTGGCCGCCTCCGGTGCGGGGGCGGCCTCGCGCGGGCCCGCGGCGGCGTCCGCGCAGTGCGCGAGGGCGGCCACCGTCTGGTGCCGGTAGACGTCCCGCGAGGTGAGCGGCAGGCCCTCCTGCCGGGCGCGGGCCACCACCTGGATGCTGAGGATCGAGTCGCCGCCCAGTTCGAAGAAGTTGTCGTCGACGCCGACCCGCTCCACGCGCAGCACCTCGGCCAGGATCGCGGCGAGGGTCCGCTCGGTGGGCGTGCGGGGCGCGACGTGCCGTACCGCGCGCACGGCGGGCCCGGGGTCGGGGAGCCTGCCGCGGTCGACCTTGCCGTTCGGGTTGAGCGGCAGGGCGTCCAGCACGACGAAGGCCGACGGGACCATGTAGTCGGGCAGCGTACGGCCGAGTTCCCGGCGCAGGGCGTCGGGTTCCGCCCGCTCCCCGGCGGCCGGGACGATGTAGCCGACCAGGCGCCGGTGGCCGTCGGCGTCGGTGGCGGCGACGGCCGCCGCCTCGGCGACGACCGCGCAGCCGCGCAGCGCCTCCTCCACCTCGCCCAGTTCGATACGGAAGCCGCGGACCTTGACCTGCTGGTCGATCCGGCCGACGTACTCCAGCTCGCCGTCGGGACGCCGGCGCACCAGGTCGCCGGTGCGGTACATGCGCTCCCCCGGCGCGCCGAACGGGTCGGCGACGAACCGGGCCGCGGTGAGTCCGGCGCGGCCCAGGTAGCCGCGGGCCAGACCGCCGCCCCCGAGATACAACTCGCCGGTGACGCCGACAGGCTGGGGGCGCAGGCGGCCGTCGAGGACATAGCAGCGGGTGAGCGCCACGGGGCCGCCGATGGGCGGGGCCTGCTCCGGCAGCCGGTCGCCGGCGAACCAGGCGGTGGCGTACACGGTGGCCTCGGTGGGGCCGTAGATGTTGGCGATCCGGCAGCCGGGCATGGCGGCCCGCAGGTCGTGGACCGTCTGGAGGGGCAGGGCCTCACCGGCGAGGACGACGGTCGCGGCGGTCACCGGCGCCGTGCCGCCCGCGATCAGCCGGGAGACGACGGACGGCACCCCGCTGAGCAGGCCGGCCCGCCGGGGACCGGCCCCGTCGGCGAGGGCCGGCAGGTCGGCGACGACCTCGACGGTGCCGCCGGCCACCAGGGGGCAGAGCAGTTCGAAGACCGAGACGTCGAAGTTGAGCGAGGTGGAGGCGACCACATGGGCCGGTTCCTCGGCGCCGAACCGCTCCCGCGCCCACTCCGCCAGTGCGGCGACACTGCGGTGGGTGATCACCACGCCCTTGGGGCGGCCGGTGGAACCGGAGGTGTAGATGACGTAGGCGGGATGATCCGGCAGCAGCGGCCGGACCCGGTCGGCGTCGGTCAGCGGGGTGTCGGCCAGGTCCGGCGCGGCGCAGTCCTCCAGGAGCAGCGGTGCGCACTCCGGCGGCAGGGCGGCGGCGGTCTCGCGGGTGGCGATCACGAGGGCGGGCCGGGCGTCGTCGAGCATGAGGCGGACGCGCTCGGCGGGGTAGGCCGGGTCGACGGGCAGATAGGCCGCGCCGGCGGTGAGCACCGCCCACAGCACGGGCACGAGGTCGGCGGAGCGCGGCAGGCACAGCGCGACCAGGTCCTCCGGGCCGGCACCGCGCTCGACGAGCAGCCGGGCCAGCCGGTTGGCGCGCCGGGCGACCTCGGCGTAGTCCAGCCGGACCGGACCGCAGACGACGGCGGTACGGTCCGGGGTGCGGGCCGCCGTGGCGTGCAGCAGTCCGGGAAGCGTGCCGTACGCGGTCTGCCTCGCCGGGCGGGCGGGCGGGTTCCAGGTGTCGACCAGGGTGCGCCGTTCCTGGGCGGCGAGCATGGGCAGTTCGGCCAGGGTGCGGCCGGGGCCGTCCGCCATGCCCTCCAGCAGCCGGTGCAGATGGGCGGTCATCCGGGCCACGGTCGCCGCGTCGAACAGGTCCGTGTTGAACTCGGCGGTCAGCGCGCAGCCGCCGTCCGCGTCCGGCGTGAACTCCAGCACCAGGTCGAAGCGGGCGGCCGGGCGGGGCAGCGGGTGTTCGCCGACGCGCAGGCCGCCGGCGAACGGCGGCACGGGCAGCGCGGTCTGCTGCACGACGAGTGCCTGGACCAGCGGGGTGCGGCTCGGGTCGCGGGGCGGGGCCAGTTCCTCCACCACCCGGTCGAACGGGACGCCGTCATGGGCGAAGGCGTCCAGCACCGTCGTCCGCATGGTCTCAACGAACCGGTCCACGGTCGCCCGCTCGTCCACCTCGCCGCGGAGCACGACCGTGTTGGCGAAGAAGCCCGGCACGTCCTCCAGGTCCCGCCGGCCGCGGCCGTTGGTGACGGTGCCGAGCGCGATGTCCCGCTGCCCCGAGTAGCGGGAGAACAGCAGGGCCGCGGCGCCCGCAAACAGGGTGAACAGCGTGGTGCCGCGGCCCGCGGCGAGCTGCCGCAGCCGGTTGGTCAGCTCCGCAGGCAGGGTGTGCCGGTGGGCGGCGCCGGCGGTGGTGCGTACGGCGGGACGCGGCCGGTCCGTGGGCAGTTCCAGTTGCTGGATGCCCGCCAGGTGGCGCTTCCAGTAGGCCAGGTCGCCGGCGTCCGGGTCACCGGCCCGCCGCGCCCGCTCCCACACCGCGAAGTCCGGATACTGCAGCGGGGGTTGAGGCAGCGCGTCGGGTTCGCCGGTGGTCTCCGCGTGGTAGAGGGCGGCCAGTTCGCGGGTGAGGACGCCCACCGACCAGCCGTCGGTGACGATGTGGTGCTGGGCCAGGAGCAGCAGGTGGTCCTCGGTGGCGAGCCGGACGAGCAGGGCCCGGGTGAGCGGGCCGGCCGCCAGGTCGTACGGGCGGCTCAGCTCCTCGGTGAGCAGGGCCTCGGCGGCCTCGGCGCGGCGCGTGTCGGGTACGCCGGTGACGTCGGCCGTCCGCAGGGGCAGTTCGGGCTCGGGCGCGACACGCTGGACGCCCTGCCCGTCGACGGTCGGGAAGGTGGTGCGCAGGGAGGCGTGCCGGGCCGCGAGACGGAGCAGGGAGCGGCGCAGCGCGTCCGGGTCCAGCGCGCCGCGCAGCCGCAGGGCCACACCGGTGTTGTACTCGGTGCCGCCCGCGGTGAGGTCGTCCAGGTACCACAGCCGGCGCTGCGCGCTGGACAGCGGCAGGCCGCCCTCGCGCGGGGCCGGCGGGATCGGCTCCGGCGCCGCGGCGGCCGCCGGGTCGGCGAGCAGCGGGGCGAGAGCGGCGACGGTCCGCGCGGTGAACACGTCCCGCACGGTCAGCCGGACGCCCAGCTCGTCGCGGACGCGGGCGAGGACACGGGCGGCGAGGATCGACTCTCCGCCGAGGTCGAAGAAGTCGTCGGTGACCCCGACCTCGCCGACGCCCAGCACCTGCGCCCATATCGCGGCGAGCGCACGCTCCTCGGCCGACCGCGGCGCCACACGTCCCGCCGGGACCGCACGCCCCGGAGCGGGCAGCGCCCGCCTGTCGATCTTGTGCTGCGGGGTGAGCGGCATCCGGTCCAGCACCACGAGGGCGGAGGGCACCATGTGCGCGGGCAGCACGGCGGCGACGGCGGCACGCAGGGCGACCGGGTCGAGGGGCCGGGCGGGGCGCGGGGCGGGTGCGGCCGGAGCCGCGAAGGACGCAGGCGCGGTGTGAGCGGCCTGGGCGGCGGCTGCGGCCGGGTCGGCGGCAGGCGGCTGTTCGGACGGGGTGACGTAGCCGACGAGGCGCTGGTGGCCCGGCTCGTCCTCGCGTACCACGACCACGGCCTCGCCGACCGCGCCGGCGCCGGCCCGGCGCAGCGCCGCCTCGATCTCGCCCGGCTCGATCCGGAAGCCGCGGATCTTCACCTGCCGGTCCAGCCGGCCCAGGAACTCCAGCTCCCCCGCCGCGGTCCGGCGGACGCGGTCCCCGGTGCGGTACAGGCGGGCGCCGGACGGGCCGAACGGGTCGGCGACGAAGCGCGCGGCGGTCAGGCCCGGGCGGCCCAGGTAACCGCGGGCCACGGCGTCGCCGCCCACGAACAACTCGCCGTCCGCGCCGGGCGGTACGGGCCGCATCCCGGCGTCGAGCACGTACGCCCGGGTGTGCGGCAGGGCGCCGCCGATCGTCGGCGTGCCGCGGCCGGCGCCGAGCGGCCCGGTCCAGGTGGCGACGATCGTGGTCTCGGTCGGACCATAGCTGTTGATCATGCGGCGGCCGGGTGCCCAGCGGTCGACGAGCGCGGCCGAGCAGGCCTCGGCGCCCACGATCAGGGTGCGCAGGTGGCGTCCGGTGCCCTGGGCGGGGTCGGGCAGGGTGGCCAGCGCGGCGGGCGGGATGAGGGCGTGGGTGATGCGGTGCTCGTCCAGGACACCGGCGAGTTCGTCGCCCAGCCAGGGCCCCCGCGGAGGTACGACGAGCGTGGCGCCGGACAGGACGGAGACGAACAGTTCCAGGACGGAGGCGTCGAAGCTCGGCGAGGAGAACTGGAGCACCCGGTCGCCGGGACCCACCGCGTACCGTTCGGCGGCGGCCGAGACGAAGCCGCCGATGCCGCGGTGGGTGACGGTCACGCCCTTGGGGGTGCCGGTGGAGCCGGACGTGTAGATGACGTAGGCCGCGTGGTCCGGGCGGACGTGTCCCATGTCCCCGGTGTCCGGCGGCTCACCGGTGCCGAGCAACTCGGCGACCCGGCGCGGATCGTCCAGGGTGACGGCGGGGCCGGCGTCGGCGAGCATCAGCGCCCGGCGCTCGGCGGGGTAGGCGGGGTCCACGGGCAGGAAGGCGGCGCCCGCCCGGGCGACGGCCAGCTCCGCGGCGATCAGCTCCATGGAGCGCGGCAGGACGAGGGCCACGACCTGGTCGGGACCTGCGCCCCGCCGTAAGAGGTGGGCGGCCAACCGGTCGGCGCGCGTGGCCAGTTCGCGGTAGGTCCAGGTGCGCCGGCCGTCGGTGAGGGCCGGCGCGTCCGGGGTGCGGGCCACCCAGGCGGTGAACAGTTCACCGAGCGTCGGATACGCCGGATCCGCCGCGCTCCGCGGCGCGCCGGCGGCGGGACCGGCCTGCGGCAGGGAGGACGCCGGTGCGGGCTTGTCGTGCAGGTCCGTCATGGGTGAAGTCCTTTGGGGAGCGGGACGATGCGGCGCGGGCCACACGGACGACCCCGGCCCTGCCTCGCGGGCGGTGCGCCGGATCGGAGTGACACGCCGGTGTGCGCGACGGTGGGTCGGTACTGGGGTGCGGTGACCTGGTGCGGGAGCGAACGGGCGGGCAGGTGGGCGGCCTGGTACGGCAAGGGGCTGGGCGGGGCGCCGGTGCGTGACCGGGTCACCGGGCCGGCGGGCGGCTCACCGGATCCGGTGGGTGGGCCACCCGGCGGGCGGCCCGCCGTCGAGTCCGGTGGGAGGGCCGGAGGTCCAGGCGCCGGAACCCCTCGGTCCGGTGTCCTGGCGGCCCGACCCGCCGAACCGATGGCCGGCCCACCGGCTCCGGCACCATGCCCTCCGGCTCCGGCACCCGGCCCTCCGGACCCGGCGGCGCGTCCACCGGCCGGCCCGGCCGGAACCGCTCGGGCCGCCGACCGGTGCCGCCCGGTTCGGACCACAGGCTCGGCCGACACGCCCGTCGCCGACACGCCCGTCACCGGAAAGGCCCGTCGCCGGAAGGGCCGTCGCCGGAGGGCCCGTCACCGGATGAGCCGGGCACGGCCGCCCCGGCGGGCCGGTGCGGCCCCTCCGCGGGTCCGGCGGGGCATCACCGGAGTCCCGGAGTACCGGCCGGATCGGCGGCGCTGACCGGCCGGACACGGATCGGCCGCGTCCGCCCGCCGGTGCCGGCGCCCCTGGCGACGGCCACCGAGCCTGGCGGACTCGGAACCGGGTGCCGGTGGCGACCGTGGCTCAGCCGTCGTCCATACGGCGCGCCGTGCGTCCGGATATCTGGACCCGGTCGACCCGGCCGGTGGCCGGATCCCGGTGGAACCGGCCTCCCGGTTCGAGGCGCCCGGTGGCCGGATCGCGCAGATCGCAGGAGAGGTCGGCGTAGCAGACCAGCGGAAGGGGCAGGTCGCCGTCCACCGACAGGGCCGGCGTGCCGTCCGGTCCGGGCTCTATGCGGTAGGTCGTGGTGCCGTTGCGGTAGGTGCCCGCGCAGTCGGGCAGGTGGACGGCCCCGCCCCGGTCCACGACGTCCGTTCCGGCGGGCACCCGGATGCCGGCGAGCCGGCCCAGTTCCTCGGCCAGGTCGCGCCAGAGCGCGGTGGCGCCCCCGGCGTTGCCCGTGAAGGCGACCACCACGCCGCTCTCCGGGTCGGCCCGCAGATGGCAGGACGTGCCCTGGGCGTTTCCGTCATGTCCGCACCAGACCCGGCCGTCCCTCTGGTACAGGGCGAGCCCGGTGCCCCAGCCGTCGGCGAGCGTGCCCGGACGGGCGGCGGTCTCGGCCCGGCGCATCTCCTTGACGACGGCGGGCGGCAGCAGGTCCGAGCGGCCGGTCAGCGCGTTGCCGAACGCGGCCAGGTCCCGGGCGCTCGCGAGCAGCGCACCGGCCGGCGCCTCCAGCGGCGCCAGGTTCTGGCGGGCCGGAACGGCCTGCCCGGTGGCGGTGTTGACGGCGTGTCCCGCGGCCACCGGACGGACGGGCGAGGCGTCGCCGACGAACGCGGGCAGGACGTCGAGGGCTTCGAGGAGCAGCGCCCGGACGGCCTCGGACCACGGCATGCCGGTCACCGTCTCCACCAGCCGTCCGGCGGCCACGTACCCGGCGTTGGAGTAGGAGAAGTCGGTCCCCGGCGCGAACAGCAGGTCACGGTCGGTGCAGACGGTCGTCAGGTAGCGCGCGGCGGTGGTCGCGGCGGCGGTGTCGGAATCGGGTCCGGTGGGCAGTCCGGCGGTGTGGCTCAGCAGTTGACGGACCGTCACCTCGGGTGTGTCGCGGAGTTCGGGGAGGTGCTCGGCCGCGGGATCGTCCAGGTCGAGGTCGCCGTCGTCGGCCAGGAGCATGACGAGGGCGGCGGTGTAGGGCTTGGTGAGCGATCCCAGCGGGACCGCGGTGTCCGCGGTGAAGGGGCTGCCGGTCGTGACGTCGGCCGTACCGGTGTGCACGGTGACGACGTCGGCGCCCGTGTCCAGGGCTAGTTGGGCGCCGGGCACCCGGTGGATCCGGGCGAGGGCGTCGAGGCGGCTCTGTAATTCCCGGTGCAACAGGGACGGCGTCCGGGAAGCGGCCGGAGCGGCGGGGGTGGTGTACGGCATGAGAAGGGGACTCCCGTTGAGTGGGTCTCATGTGCGGGTGTTGCCGGTCCGGCCCGCACGAGCGGTGTGGGGGCCGGCCCGGGACGCCTCGGGCGCCGGGGAGCTACGGTCTGCCGACCTCGACGGGCAGCTGCCGTACGCCGACGATGACGGCCGGGTTCTGGTGGACGACGTCCTCGTAGGAGGGGATCACCAGCGCGCGGAATCGTTCATGCAACTTGTGAAGAGCGATTCGCGCCTCCAGCCGGGCCAGCGGCGCGCCGAAGCAGAAGTGGATGCCGTGCCCGAAGGTCAGATGCGGATTCGGGCTCCGGGTCACGTCGAAGACGTCGGGTGCGGCGAAGCGGGAGGGGTCCCGGTTGGCGGCGCCCAGATGCGCCATCAGCATCGTGTCGGCCGGGATCTCGTTGCCCCCGAGGACCACCGGCCGGGTGACCCGGCGGCCCAGCTCCGGGAAGGGCGGCAGCCAGCGCAGCACCTCCTCGACGGCGGCCGGGATGCCGGCCGGGTCGGCGCGCAGCGCGGCGTCGGTGGCGGGGTGCCGGTCGAACATGACGACCGCGTTGCCCAGCAGCGCGGTCGTGGTGATGTGCCCGGCCACCAGCAGCAGGGCCACGAAGCCCACCATCTCCTGGTCGGCGAGACGGACGCCGTCCACCTCGGCGGCGATGAGTCTGCTGGTGAGGTCGTCGCCGGGGTCGGCACGGCGGGCGCGGATGTGCTCCAGCATGTAGCCGTTCATCTCGCGCACGGTGGGGGCGATGGCTTCCAGCGCCCGCTCGAGGTCGGCCATGTCGGGCGCCTCGCCGAGCTGGTCGCCGCCGAACAGGACGCTCGCCCACTCCTGGAAGAGCCGGTGTTCCTCGGCCGGGATGCCGAGCAGTTCGGCGATCACGATGATGGGCAGCGGATAGGCCAGCGCGTCGACCAGGTCGAACCGGTC
The DNA here is from genome assembly GCF_040631045.1 of Streptomyces sp. NPDC005706. Classification (NCBI taxonomy): domain Bacteria; kingdom Bacillati; phylum Actinomycetota; class Actinomycetes; order Kitasatosporales; family Streptomycetaceae; genus Streptomyces; species Streptomyces sp. NPDC005706. The sequence continues at coordinate 83,322 of NZ_JBEXYS010000010.1, forward strand.
GCGGTCGGCGACGGCGTCCAGCAGCCGGTCGCAGACGGCCTCGATGCGGGGGCCGAGTCCCTGCACGACGCGCGGGGTGAACGCCTGGCTCACCAGGGTGCGGAGCTTGCGGTGCTCCGGCGGGTCCATGCCGACGAAGTTGCCCCTGGTGAAGGTCTCGAAGTCGGGCTGGGTGGGGGCCAGGGCGGAGAGGTCGGAGGAGTACGTCGCCGGGTCGGCGAGCACGGTGGACACGGTCTCGTGGTCCAGCACCTGCCAGACCCGCTGCGTCTCGTCGTACCGCACGGATCCGGCCTCGCGTAAGCCGCGCCAGCGGTCGGGTAATCCTTCCAAGAGAAGGCGTTCCCCCGTCACTTGCTCAGTTGTCACCTTTTCTCCTTGCTTGCGGGTGGCGCGTGCGGGCATGGCGGAGTCACGCGCGCTGGGGCGTGGTGCACCCGGGCGGTCGGGGCCGCGGGCGGTCGGGGGCACGGCTGTGCCGTCGTGTACGGAACATCGGACGAGAGCGGCGCGCGGCCGGCGAGGCCCTCCGCACGCAAGGCGGCACGTACAGCCGGCGTCGGTTCCGTGCGGAGCCGGTCCTCGGCCCTCAGCACATGCGGTGCGGAACACGGCCGCCGCACGGCCGGCCCCTGCTCCGGCTCCACAGCGAGCCTCGTCTTGCGACGCACATTTCCGACATCACCCATCCCCCTCGGCGATACCTCCCGCGCAGCGATCGCGCGGGACCCTCCCGGCTCCTGAACGGGCAGTGAGGCTCCCAGCCTCCGGCCGTCCGAAACGAGGTGTGAATATACGCACTCGCAGCCCATGCCGCCCGACGATTGGCATGACGTGCGCGGCACGACACCTTCGTTTCCATGAAACTCGGCCACAGTCTTCACGGCGAGTCACAAGCAAGCAACCCCCTGAAGTTGAACGGAGCGTACTCTGCCGGTGCTTTTGCGTCACTGCTCGGCCACTTCGCGCCGCCCCCCGCACGCGAGGGCCGGGCGAACGTCGCACCGCGTGTGCCCCGGCCCCGCAGACGTAAACCGCACGCGTCGGAAAAGAAATCCGCCGGTGCGCCGGCGGACACGCCGACCGCCTGTCGGCCACGCCCGGCCGGCGCCGGCCCGGCCGTCCGGCGGACCGGTCGGCACCCCTCCTGAACTGGGATGATGATACGACTGACATACGCTTCAGGGTCCGTCGGCGGGGCGGTGTCGCGACACGCCGTGCCGAGCGCCACCCACGGCCGGCACGCACCGCGGCGGGCACCGCGCCGCCGTCACCCGTTCGACCGCTCAGGAGGCGGGACAACGCGCCCTGCGCACAGATTCGGCCATCATGGCGCGACGGGGGCGCACTTGGCGCACTGGCACATCGCCCGTGCTTCTCCCGGCGAGCCGCGCGTCCCGGCCGGGGACCGCGACACGCCCGAACAAGGCGGGTCGGGACGCGGCAGCCTCGCGGAACGCACGCCCGGCCCGCGGCGGCGCACGATGGGGGAACGCCCGTGCGCCGCGGCCGGACGGCACCTGAGGCCGCCAAGGCGCCCGGCGCGACGGCCCGGCCACCTCGCCCACCATCCCGGGCCGACGCCCGGCCACCTCGCCCTCCGTCCCGGGCACCTCCCCCTCCGTACCGGCTCTCCCCCGGCACCTCGCCCGCCGCCCCGGCTCACGCGCCCCGGCCGGCGCCGGCGCATGGAGACGACCGGCCGGGGTAAACGAAGGCATCCGCCGCGCCGGGACGGGAGCGGGGTCTCGGGGACGTTCGCCGTGCGCGCGGCGCCCCCACGGGGCAGCCTTGATCCCGGGAGGCGACGCGCGGCCGTACGAGGAGGTGGTCGGCGTGCCCGACGGGCCAGGGGCCGGGCGGACACCGGAGGTGGCCGGCACATCGGCCGGCCGGCCGCTGCTGTCGCTCGCGCTGGCCGCGATGCTGGAGGACCTGCGCGCCCACTCCGGCGCGGTCTACCTGCTGCGTCACTCCGAGCCGGTGCTGGAGATGGCGGTCATGGCGGGCATGCCCCGCGCGTTCGCGGCGCCGTGGGAGCGGGTCGGGGTGCACGCGCCGATCCCGGTGGCGGACGCGGTGCGCGAGCGCCGGCTGGTGTGGGTGAGCGGCGAGGAGGAGATGGCGCGCCGCTATCCGCGCATCTCGGTGGTGCTGCCGTACCCGTTCGCGCTGGCCGCGGCGCCGGTGGCGACGGCCGACACCGTGTTCGGCGCCGTGTTCGTGACCTGGCCCGGGGTGCATCCGCCGGAGCTGTCCGACCCGGAGCGGGAGAGACTGACCGCCGGCTGCGAACGGCTGGCGCTGCGGCTGGCCCGGGCCGCCGAGGAGAACCTGACGCTGCTTCCCGAGGCAGATCTGCTGGCGGCGCCGGTGTCGGGGGTGGCGGGCACGCTGGGCTCGGTGGAGGCGGCGCGGATGGTGGCCCGGCTGCCGTACGGGCTGGTGTCGCTGGACCTGCACGGCCGGGTCGGCTTCGTCAACGCGGCGGCCGCCGAGCTGCTCGGCAGGCCCGCGGCCGAACTCCTGGGCACGCAGCCGTGGGTGTCGGTGCCCTGGCTGAACGACCCGGTGTACGAGGACCGCTACCGGGCCGCGCTGATCAGCCAGCAGGTGGCGTCGTTCGTGGCGCTGCGCCCGCCGGGCGAGTGGCTGTCGTTCCGGCTGTACCCGAGCACGACCGGGCTGAGCGTGCGGATCACCCGGGCCCGGGCGGTCGCGGAGATCACCCGGGAGGCGCCGCAGCCGGCGCCGGGACCGGGACCCTCCCGGCTGGTGACGATCTCTCAGGTGCTCAGCCTGGCCGGGGCGCTGACCGAGGCGGTCGGGGTGCACGACGTGGTGCAGATGGTCGCCGACGAGGTGTCCCCCGCGGTCGGCAGCCAGGCGCTGGTGATCCTCGGCTCCCAGGGCGGGCGACTGCACGTGCTGGGGCACCGCGGGTACCCGGACCCGCATGTAGTGGAGCGTTTCAACGGCCTGCCGCTGAGCGAGCGCACCCCGGGCACCCACGTCCTGAGCAGCGGCGTGCCGGCGTTCTTCGAGACCCAGGAGCAGTTGGAGCGGCTGTACCCCAGCCGGCAGCGGACCCCGGACGGCTACGCGGCCTGGGCGTTCCTGCCACTGATCGCGTCCGGACGGCCGGTGGGCACCTGTGTGCTGGCCTACGCCGAACCGCGGGTCTTCCCCGCCGACGAGCGGGCGGTGCTGACGAGCCTCGGCGGTCTCATCGCGCAGGCGCTGGAGCGCGCCCTGCTGTACGACGCCAAGCACCGGCTGGCGCAGGGGCTCCAGGAGTCCCTGCTGCCGCACTCGCTGGCGAGCCTGCCCGGCATCGAGGCGGCCGCCCGGTATCTGCCGGCCACCCAGGGCATGGAGATCGGCGGCGACTTCTACGACCTGGTGCCGACCGGGCCGCGGGCGGCGGCGGTGATCGGGGACGTACAGGGCCACAACGTGACGGCGGCCGCGCTGATGGGACAGATCCGCACCGGGGTCCGTGCCTACACCACGGTGGGGCAGCCGCCCGAGGAGGTGATGAGCAGCACCAACCGGCTGCTCATCGACCTCGGCGCCGAACTGTTCGCGAGCTGCCTGTACCTGCGCCTGGATCCGGCCCGGGGCCGGGCCGTGATGGCCCGCGCCGGGCATCCGCCGCCCCTGCTCAGGCGCCCGGACGGCCGGGTGCGGGTGCTGGACCTGGCCGGCGGCCCACTGCTGGGCATCGACGCCTCCGCCACGTACCCGACGACCGAGGTGTCCCTGACGCCCGGCTCGGTCCTCGCGCTGTACACGGACGGTCTGGTGGAGTCGCCCGGTGTGGACATCGAGGACTCCCTGGTCGACCTGGGCGCGCTGCTCGGCGAGGTGGGCGGCCGGCCGCTGGAGGAGCTGGCCGACGAACTGGTGCGGCACAGCGCGGCGGCGCGCAAGCGGATGGACGACGTGGCGGTGCTGCTGCTCAGGGCCCACGACTGCGGCTGAGCCGCGCTCGCCGTGCCGGCGGCCGGGTCCCCGGTGCCGGGACGGCCGTGGTCCGGCCCTCCCGCCGGAGGGCCGGACCGTCCCCGGCCGGCCGGAACCGCTGTGGGCCGGTCAGGGAGTCGTGGTGCGGCTCGGTGGTCCCGGCACGGCTCGGCGGGACCCGGTGAGGGTCAGTGGGACCCGGTGGCCGAGGACGACCCGTCGCCCGCGCCGGACCCGTCACCGGCGCCGGCGCCCTCGCCCGTACCGCTCTGGTCGCCGCCCGCCGTGGCCGACGGGTCGGCGCCGCCGCCGATCTGGTCGCCGCCCGCCTGGTCACCGGTGCCCGAGCCGTCGCCGGCACCCGCCTGGTCACCCGCGCCCGCACCGGCCTGGTCACCGGCACCCGCCTGGTCACCCGCGCCGGCACCGGCCTGGTCACCGGCACCCGCCTGGTCACCCGCGCCGGCCTGGTCACCCGCGCCGGCGCCCGACTGGTCCCCCGCGCCCGCCTGGCCGCCCGCACCGTTGCCGCCGTCGCCGAGGGTGGCGCCGGTGGCCTGCAGGGCTGCGGTGACCGGCTGGAAGAAGGTCTCGCCGCCGCTGGTGCAGTCACCGCTGCCGCCGGAGGTGAGGCCGACCGCGCCGCCGTCCTGGGTGAACAGGGAGCCGCCGCTGTCGCCCGCCTCGGCGCAGACGTTGGTCTGGATGAGGCCGGTGACGGTGTCGACGCCGTTCGGGTCGGTCTCGCTCTGGAAGTTGACGGTGGCGTCGAGGCCGGTCACCTGACCGTTGTGCAGCCCGGTGGTGGAGCCCATCCGGAACACGGTCTGGCCGACCGTGGCGTCCGCCGCCTGGTTGATCTGCACCGTCTGGCCGTTGCCCGCGTTGACCTCGCTGGGTGCCTGGGTGTTCGGGTCGTCGTACTTGACGAGCGAGAAGTCGCCCTCGCCGGGGAAGGTGGCCTGGTCCACGGTGGCGATGGGCTGCCCGTTCTGGGAGTCGGACCACTGCTTGGCCGCCACCCCGCAGTGACCGGCCGTCAGGAAGGCCGGGCTGCCGTCGGAGGCGGTGACGTTGAAGCCGAGGGAGCAGCGCACGTTGCCGCCCTGCACCTGGGAGAAGATGGCGTCGCCGCCCGAGACGAAGGTCTTGAAGGAGCCGGCGGACCTCTTCAGGGTGGCCATGCCGGAGCCGAGACCGCGCACGGTCGACTGGACCCGGTCCCACTTGGCGCCGGTGACGGTGGAGTCGGCGGTGACCACGACCTTGTTGGTGCGCGGGTCGACGGCCCAGGCGGTGCCCGGGACGGTGGCCCTGCTCTTCAGGGTCCGTGCGGCGGACTGCAGTTCGGCGGTGCTGTTGTCGACCTGGCGTACGGCCGCGCCGGCCTTCTCCGCCTGGACGATCACGTTCTCGTCGCCGCTGACCACGTTGACGACGAGCTGCTGCTTGGAGCTGTCGTAGTAGGACCCGGCGAGGGCGTCGCCGAGCGCCTTCTGCAGCTGCGCGGCGAGATCCGAGGCGTCCGCGGCCTTCAGGGTCCTGGCGGTGCCTGCGGTGCCCGAGGCCTTGTCCTGGGAAGCGTTGGCGTTGGGCAGCAGGAGGGCCGCCGCGCCGAGCGCCGCGACACCGCCCACCGCTATCGCGGCCTTGCGCTTGGGCATTCGCTTGTGACTCAAACTTCTCGACCTCCTGGGGACGGGGAGTCTGCCGCTGTCGGGCAGTCGTTCGGGGCGCCTGGATGGCAACAGGTACGGGCGGGTCACGCGGTGCGTTCAATTCCGGTTGCCGACTCCCGTGCCACGGCGGTGAATCGGCCACGTCGCGCGTGTCGTGGCGCCGGGGCGGGAACAATCGCCCACATGACGATGACCATCGCCGAAGCCGACAAGATCCTCTCCACCTGCTTCGCCCCCTGGGTCCTCGAACTGAGGCTGGTGGTGGAGTCGTTGGGCGAGGACCGCGCGGTGCTGCGGCTGCCCTGGTCGGAGCGGCTGGCCCGGGAGGGCGGCGGGCTGTCGGGGCAGGCGCTGATGGCGGCGGCCGACACGGCCACGGTGATCGCGGTCTCGGCCGCGCGGGGCGGCTTCGTGCCGATGACGACCGTGCAGCAGTCGACGTCCTTCCAGCGCGCGGTGACCGGTTCGGACGTCCGGATCGAGGCGGTGCTCACCAAGCTGGGCCGGCGGACGGCGTTCGCCGACATCACGCTGGGCGACGCGGAGTCGGGCGCGCTCGCGGCGCGCGCGAGCACGGTCTACGCGCTGCTGGGCTGACGGTCCGTGCGTTCCCGGGCCGGTACTCCGCGCGCCTCCGGATCGGCACACTCGGCTACCGACCGGTAACGGTCAGTTCCGTACACGTACCGGAATCCCTGCTTCAGGGAATCTGCACATCGAATGCCCAAGCACGTCACCGCCGCCGCCGTATCTGCACATTCGCGCGCCCCCCGGGTACGCCTTTGGCGCGGAGTGCCGGATTCGCCGCCCGGCGGGCAAGGACATGGCCGCGCCGATGCCGTGCGGCATGTGAAGGAGTGGCCTACACGGCGTGCGCAAACCTGCACCGTTGAGCCCCTTGGCGCGCCAAGTGCCCAGGTGAGAAGCCTGTTTGATTGGAAGCCAGCGCTGCGGGCGTGCTTTGATCCTTCGCACCGCGGGCATTCCCCGGGCTTCCGGAAACGGAGGTTCGCAGCTCGCGGTCGCGGCCGTCCGTCTGTCCCCAGAGGGGGCCGCTTCCCCCTTATGAATATCCATACGAAGGGAAGTTCCACCATGAACTCCACCCCCCAGGTTGAGACCGTCGAGATCTCGGACGCCGAGCTGGACAACGTCTCCGGCGGTCTGTCCGTGAACGCCCTCAACACCGCCACCGGCGCCCTGAACGGCATCGCCCCGGTCGCCGGCCTGGTGGACACCGCCGTCGGCACCGTCGAGGGTGTCACCGGCCTGAACACCGCCCCGGTCACCGGCCTCGTCGCCGGTCTCTGATCGCACCTCGGTGTAACCGAAGTCCCGGAGCCGCCCCCCGGCTCCGGGACTCTCGGGTGCCCGCACCGGACCGACGGTCCCGCCGCGGCACCCGCGGTCTCGTCGTAAACGATGTCTCTCCTCGGGTGAGGGAAGTTCCGTGCAGTTCCGCCAACAGGCCCTCGCCAAGCTCCAGTCGCCGGAGGAGCTGGACCTTCCGGTGCGGCTGGCCCGCCCCCAGGGCTGGCTCGCGCTCGGCGTCACCGTCGTCGTCATGGCGGCGGCCTCCGTGTGGGCGGTGACCGGTTCGGTCGCCTCCACCGTCGCCGCGCAGGCCGTCCTGACCCACGGGCAGGGCAGTTACCTGCTGCAGAGCCCCGTGGCCGGCCAGGTCACGGCCGTGCTCGCGAAACAGGGCGAGCGGCTGCCGGCCGGCGCGCCCGTCCTCAAGGTCCGCACGGGCCAGGGCGACACGGTGGTGCGCACCGTCGCCGCGGGCCGGATCACCGCGCTCGCCGCCACCATCGGGCAGATCGTCCAGACCGGCGCCGACGTGGCCTCCGTGGAGAAGATCGCCCACACCTCGGACCCGCTGTACGCGACCGTGTACGTCCCCGCCGAGAACGCGGCCGCCATCCCGGCGCACGCCCCGGTCGACCTGACCGTGTCCTCCGTGCCGACACAGCGGTACGGCGTGCTGCGCGGGCATGTGAAGTCGGTGGACCGTGCCGCGCAGTCCCCGCAGTCGATCGCCGCGTTCCTCGGCGACAGCCAGCTCGGCGAGCAGTTCACCCGGAAGGGCCGCCCGGTGGCGGTGCTGGTCGCACTGGACAGGTCGGCGTCGACGAGGAGCGGTTACCGCTGGTCGTCCGCGGAGGGGCCGCCGTACCGGCTCGACTCCATGACCCTCGCCTCCGGTTCGATCAAGCTGGCCGACCAGCGTCCCGTCGATTGGCTGCTCCCGTGACCACGCAGACGGAATCCCGCGGCCGCAGACGGGCCGCCCCGGCCCGCAGGCCCGTCCCCAAGCCCCGCGGCGGCACCGTCCGTACGCCCACCGTGCTCCAGATGGAGGCCGTCGAGTGCGGCGCCGCCTCCCTCGCGATGGTGCTCGGCCACTACGGCCGGCACGTCCCGCTGGAGGAGCTGCGCATCGCCTGCGGTGTCTCCCGCGACGGCTCGCGCGCCAGCAACCTGCTGAAGGCCGCGCGCGGTTACGGGCTGACCGCCAAGGGCATGCAGATGGACCTGGCGGCGCTCGCCGAGGTGAAGGCGCCGGCCGTCCTCTTCTGGGAGTTCAACCACTACGTCGTCTACGACGGCATGGGCCGCCGCTTCGGCCGCCGCGGGGTGTACATCAACGACCCCGCCAAGGGCCGCCGGTTCGTGCCGATGGAGGAGTTCGACGGCAGCTTCACCGGTGTGGTGCTGGTGATGGAGCCGGGCGAGGACTTCACCAGGGGCGGCCGCCGGCCCGGCGTGCTCGGCGCGATGCCGGCCCGGCTGCGCGGCACCGCGGGCACCCTGCCGGCCGCCGTGCTGGCCAGCCTGCTGCTGGTGGCGGTCGGCGCGGCCGTGCCTGCGCTCAGCCGCACCTACATCGACATGTTCCTCATCGGCGGACAGACCTCGCTGCTCGGCGTGCTGTTCGCCTCGATGGCCACCTGCGTCGCGCTCACCCTGGTGCTGACCTGGCTCCAGCAGGCCAACCTGCTGCACGGCCGGATCATCTCCTCCACGCTCTCCAGCGCCCGTTTCCTGCGTCATCTGCTGCGGCTGCCGGTCACCTTCTTCTCCCAGCGCTCCCCGGCCGACCTGGTCCAGCGGCTGCAGTCCAACGACCAGGTGGCCGAGACCCTGGCCCGCGACCTCGCGGCGGCCGGCGTGGACGCCATCGTGGTCGTGCTGTACGCCGTGCTGCTGTACACCTACGACCCGCAGCTGACGTTCGTCGGCATCGGCGTGGCCCTGCTGAACGTGGTGGCCATGCGGCTGGTGGTACGGCTGCGGGCGACCCGGACGGCGAAGCTGCGCGCGGACACCGCCCGGCTCACCAACACCTCGTACTCCGGGCTGCAGCTCATCGAGACGATGAAGGCGACCGGCGGCGAGGACGGCTACTTCCGCAAGTGGGCCGGGCAGCACGCCACCACGTTGGAGGAGCAGCAGCGGCTCGGCGTGCCGAGCGCCTGGCTGGGTGTGGTCGCGCCGACGCTCGCCACGCTCAACAGCGCGCTGATCCTCTGGATCGGCGGCATGCGGGCCGTCGAGGGGCACATCTCGGTCGGTCTGCTGGTCGCCTTCCAGGCGCTGGTCACCCGGTTCACCGCGCCGCTGACCCGGCTCAACGGCGTGGCGGGCCGCATCCAGGACTTCGCCGCCGACGTGGCCCGGCTGAAGGACGTGGAGAACTTCCAGGCCGACCCGCTCTACGCGCGGCCCGGCTCGGGCGACTCCACCCGCCGGCTGCACGGGCACATCGAGCTGGAGAACGTCACCTTCGGCTACAGCCCGCTGGACCAGCCGCTGCTGACCGGGTTCGACCTGACCGTGGGCCCCGGCCGGCAGGTGGCGCTGGTCGGCGGCTCGGGCAGCGGCAAGTCGACGGTGTCCCGGCTGATCTCGGGCCTGTACACGCCGTGGGACGGGGTGATCCGCATCGACGGCCGGCGGCTGGAGGACATCCCGCGTGGCGCGCTCGCCGCCTCTGTGTCCTTCGTCGACCAGGACGTCTTCCTGTTCGAGGGCTCCATCCGCGACAACGTCGCCCTGTGGGACCCGTCGATCCCCGACGAGGCGGTCATCGAGGCGCTGAAGGACGCGGCCCTGTACGACGTGGTGACGCGCCGGCCCGGCGGGATCCACAGCGCGGTCGAGCAGGACGGCCGGAACTTCTCCGGCGGCCAGCGGCAGCGCCTGGAGATCGCCCGGGCGCTGGTGCGCCGGCCGAGCATCCTGGTGCTGGACGAGGTGACCAGCGCGCTGGACGCGGAGACCGAGCTGGTCGTGATGGACAACCTGCGCCGGCGCGGCTGCGCCTGCGTGGTGATCGCCCACCGGCTGAGCACGGTCCGCGACAGCGACGAGATCGTCGTACTGGAGCACGGCACGGTCGTGGAACGCGGGCGGCACGAGGAACTGGTGGCGCGCGGTGGCGCGTACGCCGCGCTGGTCAGGGAGCGGTGAGATGACGTCCGTGCACGAAGGCGACCTCGTCCTCGGCGCGCTCGGTTCGCTGGGCACGCGGGTCGACTGCGCCGGTTTCAGCCGGGTGGACCTCGAAGGGCCACAGGTGCTGTGGCTGGTCGCGGCCGGCGCGCTCGACCTGTTCGCGGTGGACGCGGAGCAGCAGGGCCACTGGCACCATCTGGGCCGTCTCGAGGCGGGCGCGCTGCTGCTCGGCCCGGTCGCCGGGCCCCAGCACACGCTGGTGGCCCGCCCGGTGCGGGACTGCGTGCTGCACCGGGTGAACCTGCGCGAGCTGTACCAGCCCGCCCACACCCAGACCTGGTCGTACGACGAGTACGGCACCCCGCAGTACGTGCCGCCCACGACCAGCCCCCTGGAGTACGCCCTCGCCCTCGGCGTGGGCCGTGGGCTGTCCGTCCTCTTCCAGGCGCCGATGGCCGAGGAGCGGACCGCCGCGCCCGCGGACGACGACGTGTTCTGGATGCAGGTGCCGCCGGGCAGCGTGCAGTACGGCTCGCTGTACGGCGCCGAGGCCGCCGCCGATCTGCTGATGGACCCCGCGCTGTGGCAGAGCATGGTCGATCAGCAGTACCGGCTGCTGACCGCGCTGGACCGGTGGATCGAGCAGCTCGAGCGCACCCACGAGACGCGTACGGCGGCCGGGATCAAGGCCGGTGAGGCGGTTCGCGCCCAGGCCGACCGGACGCTGCTGGCCTCCATCGGCCGGCGCTCGGGCCGTCCCGCGACGGCCGCCGACGCCGACGCGAGCTACGCGGCCTGCAAGCTGGTGGCCGAGGCGGCCGGCATCGAGCTGGCCGCACCCGCGCAGAGCGGCACCGAGAGCGAACGCCTCGACCCGGTCGAGCGGGTGGCGCTCGCCTCCCGGGTGCGCACCCGCGCGGTCCGCCTGGACGGCCGCTGGTGGCGGGAGAACGTGGGCCCGCTGGTGGGGCACCGGGCGCTGTCCGGGGCGCCGGTGGCGCTGCTGTGGCGGCGCGGCGGCTATGTGGCCGTGCATCCGGGCACCGGGCGCGAGACGCCGGTGGAGAAGGCGAACGCCGAGGAGTTCGAGCCGCGCGCGGTGATGTTCTACCGGCCGCTGCCCGAGCGGCGGCTCGGTCCGCTCGGGCTGCTGCGGTTCAGCCTGCGCGGCACGCGCGGCGACCTGGGCAATCTGGCGCTCGCCGGGCTGGTGACGGTCGCCATCGGCGCGCTGGTGCCGATCGCCACCGGCAAGGTGCTCGGCGAGTACGTGCCGAAGGCCCAGACCGGCCTGATCGTGCAGGTGTGCCTGGCGGTGATGGTGAGCGGGGTGGTGTCGGCAGCGTTCACGCTGCTGGAGAACCTGACCATCCTGCGCATGGAGGGCCGGATCGAGTCGGCGCTGCAGCCGGCCGTCTGGGACCGGCTGCTGCGGCTGCCCACCCGGTTCTTCACCCAGCGCTCCACCGGTGAACTCGCCAGCGCCGCGATGGGCATCAGCGCGATCCGCCGGCTGCTGGCCGGGACCGGCCCGGTGGTGGCGCAGTCGGTGACCGTCGGCGCGATGAACCTGGGGCTGCTGTTCTGGTACAGCGCGCCGATGGCCATGGCCGCGATCGGCATGCTTGTCGTCATCGCGGCGGTGTTCCTCGGGCTCGGTCTGTGGCAGGTGCGCTGGCAGCGGCGTCTGGTGGTGCTCGGCAACAAGCTGAACAACCAGGCCTTCCAGACCCTGCGCGGCCTGCCCAAGCTGCGGGTGGCGGCGGCGGAGAACTACGCCTACGCCGCCTGGGCGCGCCAGTTCGCGCGCAGCCGGGAGCTCCAGCAGAAGGTGGGCCGGATCAAGAACCTCAGCTCGGTGCTGGGCGCGGTCTACCTGCCGGTGTGCACTCTGCTGATGTTCATGCTGCTGGCGGGACCGGCGCGGGGCGCCATGTCGGCGGCGGCGTTCCTCACCTTCAGCACCTCGGTGACGATGGTGCTGACCTCGGTCACCCAGCTCACCGGTTCCTTCGTCTCGGCGGTGGCGGCGCTGCCCCTGTTCGAGGAGATCAGGCCGGTGCTGGACGCCACACCCGAGGTGCGCACCGCCAGCACCCGCCCCGGCCCGCTGTCGGGCGCCGTCGAGGCCCGCCGGCTGTCGTTCCGGTACGCCGAGGACGGCCCGCTCGTCCTCGACGACGTGTCCTTCGCCGTCCGCCCGGGCGAGTTCGTGGCGGTCGTCGGCCCGAGCGGCTGCGGCAAGTCCACGCTGCTGCGGCTGCTCATCGGCTTCGACCGGCCGGTCTCGGGCAGCGTCCTGTACGACGGGCAGGACCTGGCGGCGCTGGACCAGTCGGCGGTGCGCCGCCAGTGCGGTGTGGTGCTCCAGCACGCACAGCCGTTCAGCGGTTCCATCCTGGACGTCATCTGCGGCACCGAACCGTACACACCGGAGGAGGCGATGGCCGCCGCCGAGCTGGCGGGCCTCGCGGAGGACATCCAGCGGATGCCGATGGGCCTGCACACGATCGTGGCCGGCAACGGCGCGATCTCCGGCGGCCAGCGACAGCGGCTGATGATCGCCCAGGCGCTGATCCGACGGCCGCGCATCCTCTTCTTCGACGAGGCGACCAGCGCCCTGGACAACGACACCCAGCGCACGGTCATCGACAGCACCCGGAAGCTGAACGCCACCCGGATCGTCATCGCGCACCGGCTGTCGACGGTGCTGGACGCGGACCGGGTGATCGTGATGGAGGACGGCCGGGTGATCCAGCAGGGGCCGCCCGCCGAGCTGCTCGCCGACACCGGGGGCCGGCTGCACGAACTGGTGCGCAGGCAGTTGGCCTGAGGCCCGGACCGGCCCGCGCCGAGCGGTCAGTCCAGGCCCGGCACCGGCGCGCCCGACGGCACTCCCGCCGCGACGTAGCCGTCGTAGAACTCCCGCCAGGCCGCGCCCGCCCCGGCGTGCGGTCCCGCGGGGCGCTCGCCGTGCGCCCTGGCGTCCAGGGCGGCCAGGCACACCTCCCAGCCGGCGCCGTTGCGCGCGGCGGCGTCCTGCGCGGTGAGGACGTCGGTGAGCGTGAGCCGGGTGCGCCGGCCGTCCTGCGCCTCCAGGTCGAAGCGGAGTTCGTCGCCGCCCCACTCGAAGGAGAGGTGCCGGGGCGGGTCGGCGGCGAGCACCGTGCCGGTGGACTCCGGCATGTGCGGGTCGCCGCTGAACCGGATGGTGCCCCCGGGGCGCAGGTCCATCTCGGCGCGCGAGGGGAACCAGCCGGCGAGCTCGCCGGGGTCGGTGACCAGCCGCCAGACCCGGTCCGCGGGCAGGTCGTAGGTGCGGCCGAACCGGACGGCCGGGCGGCCGTCGTCCAGGGTCAGGAAGGTGCCGGTGAGGTCGACGGACATGGTGATCGGTCCTCCACTGTGCGGTGCGGGCCCCCCTCGGCGCGTCGAGGCTACCCGTCGGCCCTCCGGCGCGTCCCCGCGCCGTGCGTGGGAGGGGCCTTCCTCGCGGGCCCGCGCCGGGGCGCTTGAGACGGCGCCGACGGGTAACCCGTAGTGGATCAAGTCGAGGCGACGGAAGGAGACGCCATGCCGGGCGGGAACGACCAGGGGAAGAAGCCCGAGACGGCCCTGGAGGAGGTGCTCCGCGAAGCCGAGGAGGCCGAGCGGCACGGCGAGGACGAGCGGAGCCGGGGCGAGGCGGCGGACGCCATCACCCCCAGCACCGGAGCACAGGAGCGCTCCGAGGGGGACTGAGCGCCGTCCGGCTGTTCGGGCGGAGCGCCCACGGGGTGCTCCGCCGGCGCCCGGGCCACCGCGTGCGGGTTCGCGGCCATGGCGCGGCCGGTCCGAGGGTGCGATTGATCACTAGTGCTTTCATCGCGCCCGGGTACCCGGCCGTCATGAACCACCACCTGCGAGGACCCGAGCTGCCCGCGCCGCGCGGGCCCCTGTCCGCCGGCGTCACCGCGTGTCTGCGCGGCACCGGCCCGCTGCCCGACTCCTCTGGCGCGGCTGCCGCCGACCCCTACGGCGACGATCTCCAGCTCGCCCTGTACCTGTGCTACGAGCTGCACTACCGGGGCTTCGCCGGGGTCCGCCCGGAGCTCGAGTGGGACCCCGGGCTGCTCGCGCTGCGGGGCGCGCTGGAGGACCGCTTCCTGTCCGCGCTGCGCGCCGATACGCCGGTGCACGACAGCCTCGACGAGGCCCTGGCCGCCCTTCTGGTCGAGCCGGCCGAGGGCACGGGCGTCACGCACTTCCTGCGCGACGAGGGCGAGCTGTGGCACCTGCGCGAGTACGCGGCACAGCGTTCCCTGTACCACCTGAAGGAGGCGGACCCGCACGCCTGGGTGCTGCCCCGCCTGTGGGGGCGGGCGAAGGCGGCGATGGCGGCGGTGGAGTTCGACGAGTTCGGCGGCGGGCGGGCCGAGCGGGTGCACGCCCGGCTGTTCGCCGACCTGATGACGGACCTCGGTCTGGACACCGCGTACGGCCGCCACCTGGACGCGGCCTGCGCCGAGATGCTCGCCGTCGTCAACCTGATGTCGCTGTTCGGGCTGCACCGCCGGCTGCGCGGGGCCCTGGTGGGCCATTTCGCGGATGTGGAGATCACCTCCTCGCCCGGTTCCCGCCGGCTGGCCGAGGCGATGCGCCGCACCGGTGCCGGGCCGGCCGCCGAGTTCTTCTACGACGAGCACGTCGAGGCGGACGCGGTGCACGAGCAGGTCGTCCGCCACGACGTGATCGGCGGGCTGCTGGCGGAGGAGCCCGAGCTGGCGGGCGACATCGCCTTCGGCGTCGACGCCACCGAGTTCCTCGAGGAGCGGCTGGCGCGGCGGCTGCTCGGCGAGTGGCGTGCGGGACGGTCGTCGCTCCGTGCTCCGTTTGCCCAGGAAATGGCCCATACATCCTGATGGCGGGGGTACCCGGGCCGACGTGACAGCATGGGTACTTCCGGGCGTGTACGCCCCTCAGGACGACACCGCCTTGCTGGCCGAGGCACTGGACGAAGAGGCGCCGGCGCCGGACGCGCGGGTATTGGACGTGGGCACCGGAAGCGGTGCGCTGGCCCTGGCTGCCGCCCGGTACGGCGCCGAGGTGACCGCGGTGGACGTGTCCCGGCGGGCGGTGTGGACGGCGCGGCTCAACGCGTGGCTGACGCGGCTGCCGGTGCGGATCCGGCGCGGCAACCTGTTCGGCCCGGTCGCGGACGGGTCGTACGACCTCATCCTGGCCAACCCGCCGTACGTGCCGGCGCCCGGCACCGGGCGCGAGCCGCACGGCCGGTCCCGGGCCTGGGACGCGGGCCACGACGGGCGGCTGCTGCTGGACCGGATCTGCCGGGACGCGCCCGGGCTGCTGCGGCCGGGCGGGGTGCTGCTGCTGGTGCACTCGGCGCTGAGCGGCCCCGAGCGGACCCTGGAACTGCTGCGCGCGGCGGACCTGAAGGCCGCCGTCGTCCGGCGCCGCTGGATCGCGTTCGGTCCGGTGCTGCGCTCCCGGGAGGACTGGCTGCGCCGGAGCGGTCTGCTCACGGCCGCCGACGAGAAGGAGGAGCTGGTGGTGATCCGTGCCGAACGAGCCTGCTGAACGGCCTCGCCGGATCCGGATGCAGCGGAGCGGACCGCTCCTGATGGAGGGCCCGGTGGAGATCGAACTGGAGGACGGCACCACGGTCTCCTCCGACCGCTTCCTGGTCGCCCTGTGCACCTGCCGGCGCAGCCGCCGCTACCCCTGGTGCGACACGAGTCATCGGCGCAAGGCCTGACGTCGGGTGTTCAGTTGAAACCGGTTGTTTTTCGATACCGGTCGTTTTTCGCCGCTCCCCGGAGAGGCCCCCCACGGGCCTGTTCCGGGGAGCGGCTGTGTGCCCGGGAATCCGGCGGGCGGCCCCACTCCGCCCGTCGGTCCCGGTACGAGATCGCAGGTCCCCGCTCCAGGGGCCGCACTCCCCAGTTGCGAGCCTGATCCGGCGTCGCGGGGACCGTACGATCCCGGCTCTAGAACGTGAAGACGCTGCTCATGGCGTCCTTCACGCAGGAGTTGCCGAAGGTGCGCTCGTACGAGACGCGCTTGCCCTGCCAGACACCCTGGACGGTCACCACGACGGGGTCGTAGAGCTTGGTGCACCGCACGTCGTCTCGGCCCTTCAGGGCCGAGATGTCGCCGCCGACGCCGCGCAGTTCGGCACAGGCGTCGATCGCCGCCGGGTGGGTGCCGGAAGCGGTCGGGGCGCAGTTCAGGGTGACGGCGCGCTCGGGGGTGGCCGCGGCCGCGGTCTCGCCGTGGCCGGTGGTCAGCACCAGTGCCGAGGGGGCGTAGAGCGACGACGGGGCGGCGCCCGGTGCAGCGAGGGCGGCCCCGGTCAGGGGTCCGCATACGGCGGCCGTGAGGCCGAGGATCGCTGCCCAGCGCGCGGTGTTCCGCATTGTGTGCATCCTTCCGCTCGAATAGACGGTCGCCCTCCGGCCCGGTCGGCGCCGGAGCGGCGAGCGCCACTCTGCCGAGTCCGCCGGCGAAACACACATCTCACCCACAGCTTTCGGTAACATTGCGTGTTGAAGCAGTGGCGTGAAGTCACGGAATCTGAACGCATCGACCGCATAACTGAGCGGTTCTTGATCGCATCGATCAGCCGAATGGCCGAAAAACACTCTCTCGTTAATCGGCCTGAAACATAACGCCCTGACCCCACGGCGAGCCCTTCACGACCCCTTCACGACTTCTCGCGTTCATGGAGTGTCCGGGGACGCGCGTGCCCCGGCCGCGGCCGAGTCGTCCCCGGTGGGGCCGTCCCGGCCTACCCGCGAGTATCGTCGGCACGCGCTGACGTGGCGGCGTGTGGGGCGAGTGGCGGGAGGGACGGATGGCCAAGCACTGGGCGGACTTCCAGTACGAGATCTACCTGAACGGGATGACGGGTGCCGTGCCCCGGCTGCCCACCGATCTGACCCGGCTGGAGGAGCTCGCCGAACACCGGCTCGGACCGGGCCCGGTGGGCTATGTGGCGGGCAGCGCAGGCGACGGCGGCACCGCCCGCGCCAACCGGGCGGCCCTGGCCCGGCGCCGGATCGTGCCGCGCATGCTGCGCGACGTCCAGGAGCGGGACCTGACGGCCGAGGTGCTGGGCCGCACCCTGCCGGCGCCGCTGGCCCTCGCCCCGGTCGGGGTGCTGTCGATCATGCACCCGGACGCCGAGCCGGCCGCCGCCCGGGCCGCCGCCGCGCAGGGCGTGCCGTTCGTCCTGTCCTCGGCGTCCAGTACGCCGCTCGAGCGGGTGGCGGAGGCCATGGGGGACGCCGAGCGGTGGTTCCAGCTCTACTGGGGCAAGGACCGTGAGGTGACGCGCAGTTTCCTCGCCCGTGCGAAGGCCGCCGGGTTCTCGGTGCTCGTCGTCACCCTGGACACCCCGCTGCTGGCCTGGCGTCCGCGCGATCTGGACCAGGCGTACCTGCCGTTCCTGCACGGGGTGGGCACCGCCAACTACTTCACCGACCCGGCCTTCCAGGCGGGTCTCGCCAAGCCCGTCCACGAGGACCCGAACGCCGCGGTGCTGCACTTCCTCGGCCTGTTCGGGGACGCGAGCCACACCTGGCCCGACCTCGGTTTCCTGCGCGAGCACTGGGACGGGCCGATCGTCCTCAAGGGCGTCCTGCACCCGGACGACGCCCGGCTCGCCGCGGACGCCAGGATGGACGGCGTGGTCGTCTCCAACCACGGCGGCCGGCAGGTGGCGGGCTCCATCGCGGCGGCCGACGCGCTGCCCGGGATCGCGGACGCGGTGGGCGACCGGCTGAGCGTGCTGTTCGACAGCGGGGTGCGCACCGGCGACGACGTGTTCAAGGCGCTCGCCCTGGGCGCGCGGGCGGTGCTGCTCGGCCGGCCGTACGTCTACGGCCTCGGTCTGGACGGGCAGGCGGGCGTCGAGCACGTCGTCCGCTGCGTCCTGGCGGAACTGGACCTCACCCTCGCCCTGTCCGGCCACGCCACACCCGCGACGGTGACGCGCGGCGACCTCGTCGAGGCGGCCGTCTGACCGGCCCGTCCCGCCACCTGGCCGGCGGCGGGACGGGCCGGGCAGGCTACGTACCCGCCCCCGGCAGCGCGGCCGGCCGGGCCGGAGCCTGCCGTGCGAGCCCCGTCGCCCGCCCGTCGGACGGCACCGCGCCGGACCCCTGGGACCCGCCACCGCCGGCGACCGACAGGGAGCCGGGGCTCGCGGACGGCGTGTCGGTACGCCAGCGCTGGGCGGCGGAGTCGTCGCGGACCTTGACGACGACATCGGCGCCCGTCCGGTCCGCGGCCGGGGCGAGGGCGAGGGTCCGGTCCCAGCGGGGCGACAACTCGCCCCGCACGGTGAGGTCGTAGCGCACGTCGTCACCCCGCCGCTCCCCCGCGCCGGCGCACCGGCCGAGGATGACGACGCCCGCGTCGGCGTGCGAGTCCAGACACAGCCGGGGGTCGGCCGCGCTGCGCAGCAGCCCGTCGGCCTCGTACGTCCACTGCTGCGCGGGCGCGGCGGAGCAGGCGGCGAGCACCGCGCCCACGCCCGCCCGGACCTCGCCCCTGACGTCCAGGCACAGGCCGGTGGCGGCGTTGCGCAGCCGGGCGGGCCGGCCGGCCGCGGGCAGGCCCGCCGCGCCGGGCGAGGTGGCGGGCCCGGTCGGGGGCCGGACGCCGGTGCCGGGGGCCGCGTCGGAGGCGACCGGGTCGGTGTGGTCGCCGCCGTCGGGCCAGGCGCTCAGGGCGGCGACGGTCGCGAGCAGCACGGCCGAGGCGACCACGGCCCCCACGAGCAGCGTCCTTGCCGGCCAGCCGGCCGCGGGCATCAGGACCGCGCCGAACGGTCCGGACGCCCTGCCGCGTCTGCGGCGTCCGCCGGAGGCCCGGGCCGGCACCCCGTCCAGCGGCCCGCGCCGTCCGCCGCCGCGTCCCCGTCCGCCGGGTCCCGGGGAGGCGCCGCGGGCACGGGCGGGTCCGGACCGGCCGGGGCGCGACTCCAGGTACCGCCGGGCGCCCCAGCCGAGCACCGCCTCGGCCAGCAGTACGCCGAGGCCGCCCTCGATACGGCCCAGTTGCTCGGCGGCGTGCCGGCAGTACGGGCAGCCGGCGAGGTGCTGCTGAACGTCGGGCAGCAGGGCGCCGCCCCGGCGGATCGGTACGTCCAGAAGGCGGTTGTAATGACGGCAGTCGGAGGTCGGCGCGAGTTCCCGGTGGGCCCGGACACAGCCTTCGCGGAATTTCTCGCGGGCCTGTTCGAGTGCCGCCGCCGCACTGTCGGTGTCCAGACCGAGCAGAGCGGCGGGGATGTTCACCGGTTCGGCCTCGACCTCGACGTGCCACAGCAACGCCTGTTCGAGTCGCGGAAGGCTCTGGAAAGCATGTTCGGAGAGGGCCCGGTTTTCCGGTATCAGGGTCTTCGCGGTCCGCATACCGCGGCCCCCGGCGGGTTTTCGCAAGGCCGGCAGCACGGCGGCCGTCAGATCCGTGCCGGCCCAGTTCTGGACCGTGTCACGGACGGCGACCAGAAGGCGGGGCCGGAGGGCCTCGGCGGTCTCGCCGAGCGCGAGCCGGGCGAGTGCCCGGTGGAAGGCGGCGCCGGTGACCATGTGGGCGAGCGGGCCCGACGTGGCCAGGCAGACGACCGCGTAGTCGTGTGCGGCCGGCCAGTGGCGGGCCATCAGCAGCGCGGTGGACCGGGAGGCCTCCGCGTCGGAACCGGCCCGCAGCGGGGCGGCGAGGAACTCGTCTGACTCCCCGGGGTCGCCGCCGGGCGGTGGATAGGGCGGACGAGGGGGGTGGGGGGTTGGCACTGAGCGGAATCCTTTGATGGGTGTGGTGCGTCGATTGCCGATCGCCGGATACGCGCGCGGGGAGCGGGAATTCACCGGTGCCGGACCGGCCCGGTTCCCAACTACCTTCAGAATCCAGGCGATTACCCCCCGCACCGTGTTTCAACCCTTGCACAACCTCCACACACGGAACAAGGCATTCGTCCGACATCGGCAGCCTTCGGAACGAAGCCGGACGGGTGCCGCCGCGACGGGTCCGCCCCGTCCCTTTCCGCTTTCCGTGCGCCCCGTGTGAACGCACTGCACGCACGGGCCGGCCGCGCACGCTCCCCGGGTGTGCGGCGGGGTGGTGGACTGGGTCCGGCCCCTCGGAAGGCCGCGCGGCGGAACGGCGGCTCCCCGCCGCGAGAACGGCCGCCGGCCCCGTTCCACCGCCCTCGGCCGGCGGCCCCCGTTCCGTGCGGGCATCCCCCGGCCGGCGGCCCCGGCGGCTTCCCCCGGCGGCCGGGGCCGTCTCAGATCTGCCAGGAACGCAGCCGGTCGGCGGCGCCGTACACGTCCGTCTTGCCGGACATCAGGTCGCGGGCGAGGTCGACGAGGGCGCCGTAGGGTGCGTCGATGCCGGCGCCGCTGACGAACATGTAGGCCACCGCGGTCGCGCAGGCGAAGCGCGCGTTGGCCGAGGGCAGGGGCTTGAGCACGGCGAGGGTGTGCAGCAGGGCGGCGGCCCGCCAGGCGGGGTCGGAGTCCACGCCGAGCCGGGGCGGGTCGACGCGGTGGCGGGCCACGGCGGCGACCAGCGCGGAGAAGTCGTCGACCGTGGGCTGGTCCGGCAGGACCTCCTCGTGCCGCTGGAGCAGCCACGGGACGTCTATGTGGATGACGGGTGGCATCGCTCAGGCGGCCTCGCCCTTGGCGGAGGGTTCGTCGTCGGGGAACGCGGCCGCGAACTCCTCGGCGTGGGCGGTGAAGAAGCTCCGGAACGCCTCCGCGCCCTCCTGCAGCGCCCGGTGGCGGGCGATGTCGGCGGCGGCGGCCTCGCGCACCAGCGCCTTCATCGACGTACCGCGCTCCTTGGCGATCTGGCGCAGGTCCTCCAGTTCGCGGTCAGTGAACTCCACGTTGAGAGCTGGCATGCACCAACGGTACCGCTCGGGTACTCGCCCGTAAATATCGGCAGGTCGGAGCCAGTTCGTCCCGGTACCCGGTGAACTCCGGGGCCATGCCCGTTCTCCGCCGGTGACGCGACGCCCACGCACACGGTCCACACCCCCAAGCAGTCCGGTGACCCCACTCTGGCGCCGCCGTCCCGGCGGGGCAACACGGCGCGCCCGTTCCCGCGCGTGGGAACGGGTGGGGCCTCTCGCGGCCGGGGCACCGACTCCATCGGACGCGCCGTCCGGGATACCGCATATATCAGAGCAAAACGTGTCTTATTTCGTTTATGCACACACCTTCGCGGCGTACCCTGCTCCAAGCCCCGTTCGCTGCCGCCGGCACGGGACTGCTGGCTGCCTGCACCGACTCCGGCTCCCACCCCCGCTCCGGCCCCGCGGCCGCGGCGACCGTCCAGGGGGACTTCGTTCCGCCCGGGCCGAAGGGATATGTCGAGCCGGCGGGCCCCGAGGTGCGTGCCGCCGAACGCAGACGCGGCTCCGGCCCGGTGCGCATGCTCAGGTTCACGGCCGCCGAGAACACCCTGGACCTGGGCGGGCGGCAGGTGCGCACCTGGGCGTATCACGAGCAGCTGCCCGGCCCGCTGGTGCGCGTCACCGCCGGTGACGTCCTCAGCCTGACCCTCGCCAACCGACTGCCGGACACCACGACCCTGCACTCGCACGGCGTGCGTATGCGCTGTGACATGGACGGCGTTCCTGGCCTGACCCAGAACGCCATCGCGCCCGGGACCGACTTCACCTACCGCTTCACCGTCTCCCATCCGGGCACGTTCCTGCTCCACTCCCACGTCGGCATGCAGCCCGACCGCGGTCTGTACGCCCCCTTCATCGTCGACGACCCCCGGGAGCCCCTCGCCTACGACAAGGAGTGGGTCATCGTCCTGGACGACTGGCTCGACGGCGTCCAGGGCTCCACCCCCGACGGGGTGCTCAAGCAGCTCATGCCCAAGGGCATGAAGATGGAGGGCATGGCCATGGGCCCCGAACCGGCCGGGACCCGTTCCGGCGGGACGGGCGCCCCGCACGCCGCGCACACCCGGGCGGCGGCCGGCGGGCCCGACCGGGTGCTGCACCACGGGCGCAGCAGCCTGCTGCACGGGGACGCCGGCAGCGTCGACTACCCCCTCTACCTCGTCAACGGCCGTACCGCGAGCCATCCCTCGGTGTTCCGGTGCCGGCCCGGTGAGCGGATCCGGCTGCGCATCATCAACGCCGGTTCCGAGACCGCCTTCCGGGTGGCGCTGGACGGGCACCCGATGACCGTCACGCACACCGACGGCTATCCGGTGCGGCACACCGAGACCGACGCGCTCCTCATCGGCATGGCCGAGCGCTACGACGTCCTCGTCACCGCCAAGGACGGCGTCTTCCCGTTCGTCGCCCTGGCCGAGGGCAAGAGGGGCCAGGCCCTCGCCGTCCTGCGCACCGGCAAGGGCCGGGCCGTTCCCCCGGCCGACGTACGCCCGGACGGGCTGGACCGGAAGGTGGTCCCGGCCCGGCGCCTGCGGCCGGACGACTCCGTGGCCCTGCACGACCGCGATCCCGACCGCGAGATGCGCATCAGGATCACCGGGACGATGGAGAAGTACGACTGGGGCTTCGACCACCGGCCGTACTCCGTCCGCCAGCGTCACCCGGTGCGCGCCGGTGAGCGGGTGCGTCTCACCCTCATCAACGCCACCGACATGTGGCACCCCATGCACCTGCACGGCCACACGTTCGCCGTCGCCGGCCTCGACGGGGCGGGGGCGCGCAAGGACACGGCCATCGTGCTGCCGCACCGCAAGCTGGTCGTCGACTTCGACGCGGACAACCCCGGGCTGTGGATGCTGCACTGCCACAACCAGTACCACTCGGAGAGCGGCATGATGACCATCCTGGGCTACCGCGCCTGACATGCCGCCCGGGGCCGGTGACGCGGGAGACGTCCGGCCCCCTGCTGCCGGGCAGGTGGTGCGTGCGCCCGGCGGGACGCCGGAATCCCGCCGGCCCCTGTACGACGTATCGACCCGGCCGCCGGGAAGCACGGTCCCCCCGGGAGGTGCGCCACGCACTACGCTGGAACGCGCGTGGTACCACCTGTTCACTGTGAGTGTGCGCTGGGAGCGGCGACGATGACCCGGGTCTATCCGTTCGACGATGCGGCCACGGCCCGGGCCGTCATCGACGACGACGGAACACTGGTCGAGTGGAACGAGGGCGCGCGGCGCCTGCTCGGCCATCCGCCGGAGTCCGTCGTGGGCCGCCCCGCGGCCCACCTGCTGGCCGGAGAGCCCCTGTCCGAGGTGCCCCTGGGGAAACGCTGGACGGGGACGGTGGAACTGCGCCACCGGGACGGCCGTACCGTCCCCGTGTGGCTGCTCGCCCACCGTCGGCCGCCCGGTGACGGCCACGGCGCCGACTGGCTGGTGGTCTCCCCGCTGACCGGCGACCAGCCGCACGCCCTGGACGACGACACGCTGGCCGGGGCGAGCCTCATCCAGTCACCCTGCGCGGTCGCGCTCTACGACGACCAGCTCCGCCTGCGGCGCATCAACCAGGCCATGGCCGAGTTCATCGGGCTGCCCGAGGAGCGCGTCAAGGGCCTGCGGATCTCGGAGCTGGGCGGGCAGCGGCCGACGGAGGACCTGGAACAGGGGCTGCTCCAGGTGCTGTCCAGCGGCCTGCCGCTGGACATGGAGAACACGGGCAACGTCGGCGGTGACATCCGGATCGCGGCCTGGCTCACCCGGATGGCCCCCATCTCCGGCCCCGAGGGCAGGGTGCTCGGCGTGTGCCTGGCCGCGCACGACGTCACCGACAACCACCGGGCCCGCCAGCGGCTGCAACTGGTCAACGAGGCGAGCGCGCGGATCGGCACCACGCTGGACATCACCCGCACGGCGCAGGAGCTGGCGGACGTGTGCGTACCCGTGCTCGCCGACTTCGTGACCATCGACCTGCTCGACCCGCAGGAGTACGACGGCGAGCCCCCCGCACGCGTCACGGCGCCCCTGTGGCTGCGCCGGGCCGCCCATCAGTCCGTGCTCGACGGCGTACCGGAGGCGGTGGTCCTGCCGGGACGGGCCGATCTCTACCCGGAGTTCTCCCCGCAGGCCGACGCGCTGACCGCGGGCCGCACGATCATCACCTCCGTGGCCGCCGGGAACATGGCCAAGTGGCACAGCTGGCACACCGCGCGCGACCGGGTCGTGAAGAGGTTCGGCATCCACTCGACGATGTCGGTGCCGATCCGGGCGCGCGGCCTGACCCTCGGCGTCGCCGTACTCACCCGGCACCGGCGCCAGGACCCCTTCACCGCCGACGACGCCCTGCTGGCCGAGGAGATCACCACCCGGGCCGCCGTCTGCATCGACAACGCGCGCCGCTACTCCCGCGAGCGCGAGACCGCCCTCGCCCTGCAGCGCAGCCTGCTGCCCCGCATGATGCCCCGCACGGCGGCCCTGCAGGCCCGCTCGCGGTATCTGCCGGCGGCCCGGGCCGGGGTGGGCGGCGACTGGTTCGACGTCATCCCGCTGTCCGGGATGCGGGTCGCGATGGTCGTCGGGGACGTGGTCGGGCACGGCATCCAGGCCTCGGCCACCATGGGCCGGCTGCGCACCGCCGTCGGCACCCTCGCCGACCTCGACCTGGCCCCCGACGAGCTGCTCACCCACCTCGACGACCTGGTGATCCGGCTGTCGGAGCAGTACAGCGGCGACGACAGCCCCGGCGAGGTGGGCGCCACCTGCCTGTACGCCGTGTACGACCCGGTGTCCAGGCGGTGCACGCTGGCCCGCGCGGGGCATCCCCAGCCGCTGGTGCTGCGGCCGGGCGGCGAGCCGCACGAACTGGAGCTGCCCTCCGGTCCCCCGCTCGGGCTGGGCGGGCTGCCGTTCGAGTCCGCGGAGGTCGAGCTGCCCGAGGGCACCGTGCTCGCCCTGTACACGGACGGCCTGGTGAAGTCCCGCCGCAGGGACCTGGACGTCGGCAGGCGGCTGCTCGGCGAGGCGCTGAGGGGGTACGCGGGCTCCCTGGACGAGACCTGCGACCTGGTCCTGCAGACGCTGCTGCCGCCGGGCGAGGCGACCGACGACGTGGCCCTGCTGCTGGCCCGCACCCGGGGGCTGCCCGCCTCCCAGGTGTCGACCTGGGACATCCCCGCCGACCCGGCGCTGGTCGCGCCGATCCGCAAGCAGGTGCTGAACCAGCTGGAGCGGTGGTCGCTGAGCGAGGTCGCGTTCACCGCGGAGCTGGTGGTGAGCGAACTGGTCACCAACGCCATCCGGTACGGCTCGCGGCCGATCCGGCTGCGGCTGATCCACGACGAGGCCACGCTGATCGTCGAGGTGTCCGACAGCAGCCACACCGCTCCGCACCTCAGGCGCGCCAAGACCTTCGACGAGGGCGGCCGCGGGCTGCTGCTGGTCGCCCAGCTCACCCAGCGGTGGGGCACCAGGCACACCCCGGAGGGCAAGACCATCTGGGCGGAGCTGGCGCTGACGGAGGCGGCTCAGTAGACCCGCAGCCAGGGCCGTACCTGTTTGCGGGCCTCGTGCAGACGGGACTTGAACGTGCCGAGCGGGATGCCGGCGCGCTCGGCGGCCTCGGCGTAGTCGAGCTGGCAGATGTCCCGGTACACCAGGGGGGCGACCAGGTGCGGGTGCTCGCGTTCCAGCCGGTCCAGGGCCTCCAGCAGATCCACGCGGGAGCCGGCGATGACGCTGGTGGTGCGCGGGTCGACGTGTTCGGCGGGCTCGATGACCGCGGGCCGCTCGGCCGACCGCCGCTTCAGCTCCCGGTACTTCTGCCGGCAGCAGTTGGCGACGACGGTGTACAGCCAGGTGCTGAAGCGGCTGCGGCCCTCGAAGCCGGAGATGTGCCGGGCCACCTGGAGCAGCACGTCCTGCGCCGCCTCCTCGGCGTCCTCACGGCAGGGCAGGAACCGGCCGCAGCGGCGCACCACCTCGGGCCGCAGCCCGGTCAGCAGCCGGTCCAGCGCCGCCCGGTCGCCGGCGGCGGCGCTCCGGGCGAGGTCTTCGGCCGTCGCGTCGTCCGGCACGTCGGGGCCCCCTGGAAGTCGATCTCAGGGCAGGCATGATAGTCGTATGCACTCCTTGGAGCGGATCGGCCGCTACCGCCTCCAACGGCGCCTGGGCACCGGCGCCTTCGCCACGGTGTGGCTCGCTCACGACGAGGAGCTCGACGCCCCGGTGGCGGTGAAGGTCCTCGCCGAGAACTGGGCGCACCGGCTCGACGTCCGGGAGCGCTTCCTGTCCGAGGCGCGGCTGCTGCGCCGGGCCGGCTCCAGCCGGGTGGTGCAGGTCTACGACATCGGCGAACTCCCCGACGGCAGGCCGTACTTCGTGATGGAGTACGCCGACGGCGGCACCCTAGCCGGTCTGCTGACGGCCGGTCCGCTGCCGGTGCGGCGGGCGCTCGCGCTGACCGCTCTGGCCGCGCGCGGCGCCGCCGCGCTGCACGAGGCCGGCATCGTGCACCGCGACATCAAGCCGACCAACGTGCTGCTGCACACCGCCCCGGACGGCGGGCTGCGGGTGCTGCTCGCCGATCTGGGGCTGGCCAAGAGCCTCGCGCAGGCCTCGGTGCTCACCCTGGCGGCCGGCTCGGCGGGCTACCAGCCGCCGGAGCAGGCGGAGCCGGGCGCTGGTATCGACGCCCGCGCCGACGTCTACAGCCTGGGCGCGGTCGGCTACGAGCTGGTCACCGGCAGCGTCCCGGGACCGCCCGGGAAGGTCGTGCCGCCCGGGCGGCTGCGCCCGGACCTCGGCGCGGACGCCGAGCGGGCCCTGCTGCGTGCCCTGGAACCTGACCGGGAGCGGCGCTGGCCGGGAGCGCAGGCGTTCGCGGACGAACTGGACCGGCTCGCGGCGCCCGCGGGCGGCCGGACGGGCGGGCGGCTCGACGCCGTGCGGCGGCGGCTCGGCGCCCGGGCCCCGGCCCTGGCCGCGGTGGCCGCCGCCGTCGCGGCCGCCGTCGTGGTGACGCTGGTGCTGCACCGCTCCGGCTCCGGTGGCCGGACCGAGGTGCGGGACGCCACCGGCCGGGTCTCGGTCGAGGTGCCGGCCCGCTGGGCCCGTCAGCTGCGCGACTCCGGCTGGGATCCGCGCGCCCTCGGGCTGCCGGCGGGGCACCAGCCGGGCCTGGTGGTCGCCGGCGACCTGTCCCGCTGGCCCGACATGGGGGCGGGGGTCGACGGCGTGTTCGTCGGGCTCAGCGAGCACGGTGACGTCAACGCCCGGGTGGACGCGCTCACCCACACGGGCTGTCACTACGCCGGCTCGCGGAGCTTCACCAGCGCCGACTGGCACGGCCGCGTCCGGGCCTGGAACGGCTGCCCGGACGGCGGCTCGGTCACGGAGTCGGCCCTGGTACCGGCGGAGGGCTCCGCGGGGCCGCAGGTGTACGTGCAGGTCCGCCGCCGGGGTGACGGGGACGCGACCGAGGGCGTACTGCGCTCACTGCGGGTCACCTGAACACGTTCCGCGCGGGGCGGGGCGGGGAAGGAGTTTCCGGGCGAGGCGAACTTTTCCGGCGCCCCGCGCATCGGAGTGTGATGACGGCGCACCCGGCGCCGGAGGCACGCGTCCGTCGCGTGCCGTGAAGATCCAGGAGTGTTGAGCGACATGGCGTACTCTTCCCGGTCCCCACGGCGCGGGGCCCTGCTCGCGGGCGCGGTCGCCGTACTGGGCCTGCTGACCGCCTGCGGCAGCCAGGACGGCAGCTCCGCGCCCCAGAAGGTGTCGGGCACGGCGGGCCCGGCCACCGAGGCCGGCGGCAGCCCGGCCTCCACCGTCTCCTCCCCCGCCGCCTCCACTCCCGGTGGCGCGGCCTCGTCCTCCGCCCCGAAGACGGGCACGACGTCCGGCGGCACCGGCACCGGCACGGACAGCGGCACCGGCGGAAAGACCGGCGCCACCAGCACCCGGTGCCACACGTCCGAGCTGCGGGCCGCCGTCGGCCGCAACAACCCGGGCGCCGGCCAGGAGAACTTCCCCCTCGTGCTCACCAACAGGTCCGGCCGGACCTGCACCCTGCGCGGCTATCCGGGCGCGGCCTTCGTGAACGCCTCCGGCACCCAGCTCGGCCCCGACCCCAAGCGCTCCTCCGGCTCCCCTGCGACGGTCACGCTCAAGCCCGGGCAGAGCGCCTGGGCCGGTCTGACCTTCTCCAACCCGGAGATCAGCGAGGCGAAGACGGCCAGGCCGTCCGGACTGCTGATCACCCCGCCGGACGAGCGGGACCACCTGAAGGTGGCGTGGACGGCCGGGGAGGTCCCGGTGGGCGGCAACTCCTCCTCCGTGTTCCTGACCGTGTTCAGTCCCGGCACCGGCGCCTGACCGGCCCCACCGCCGTGGCGGGCCCCGCCGTCCGGGCCGGAGGGCGGGGCCCGCCACGGCGGCCCGGGATCGGTTCCCGGGCGCGGCGGGCACCCGGTCACCGTGGTGCGCGCGCCGGCGTTTGCTTTCATGAGCGGGCACCGTCTTCGGACCGCTCCGGAAGGACCCGCCCTGAACACCCCGCTCGCCGAGGCCCTGTCGGCCGTGCTGCTCGTCGCCGTGCTCGCCTGGGCCGTCGTACGTCCCTTCGGATGGCCGGAGGCGGCGCTGGCCGTCCCCGCCGCCGGGATCGTGATCGCCACCGGCGCGATCCCGCTGGAGCACGCCCGGGCGGAGGCGGAGCGGCTCGGGCCGGTGGTGGGGTTCCTGGCGGCGGTGCTGGTGCTCGCCCACTTCTGCGACGTGGAGGGGCTGTTCCAGGCGTGCGGCGCGTGGATGGCGCGCCGGGCGGCGGGCCGGCCGGTGCGGCTGCTGACGGCGGTGTTCGCGCTCGCGTCGGCGATCACGGCCGTGCTCAGCCTGGACGCCACCATCGTGCTGCTGACCCCGGTCGTCTTCGCCACCGCCGCGCGCACCGGCGTACGGCCGAAACCGCATGTGTACGCGTGCACCCACCTGTCCAACACGGCGTCGCTGCTGCTGCCCGTGTCCAACCTGACGAACCTGCTGGCCTTCGCGGCGAGCGGGCTGAGCTTCACCCGGTTCGCGGCCCTGATGGCGCTGCCCTGGCTGGTGGCGATCGGCGCCGAGTACCTGGTGTTCCGGCGGTTCTTCGCCCGGGACCTGACGGCCGCGGCCCCGGTGCCGGGGGAGGCCGGCGAGGCGCCGCCGCTGCCGTTGTTCGCGCTGGTGACCGTGGGATGCACGCTGGCGGGGTTCGTGGTGGCGTCGGCGTTCGGCGTGGACCCGGCCTGGGTGGCCGCGGCGGGCGCCCTGGTGCTGGCCGGGCGGGCGCTGCTGCGGCGCGGGGCGACCCCCCTGGCCGTCGTGCGGGCGGCGGCCCCGGCGTTCCTGGCGTTCGTGCTGGCGCTGGGCATCGTGGTGCGTGCGGTCGTCGACAACGGGCTCGCGGACGGGCTCGGGCACGTCCTGCCCGGCGGCACCGGACTGGCCGCGCTGGCCGGGACCGCGGCGCTGGCCGCCGTGCTGGCCAACCTCATCAACAACCTGCCGGCCGTGCTGGTGCTGCTGCCGCTCGCCGCTCCGGCCGGTTCCGGCGCGGTGCTCGCGGTGCTGCTCGGGGTGAACATCGGCCCCAACCTGACGTACGCCGGGTCGCTCGCCACCCTGCTGTGGCGGCGGATCGTGCACCAGCACGAGCACGGCGTGGACCTCGGGGAGTTCACCCGGCTGGGCCTGATCGCCGTGCCCTGTTCGCTGGCGGTGTCGGTGGTGGCACTGTGGGGGTCGCTGCAGATTCTCTGAGGGTTGTCGTGAGCCGAGGGAGGCCGGCCGGATGCGCGTGATCGCCTGGCTCGTCGAGGGAACCTGGCCCGCCTGTGTGGACGCCGTCCGCACCCACGCCCCGCCGGACGCCGAGGTGGTGCTGCTGCATGTGTCCGGCCCGGACGTGCCCGGCGTGGCGCACGGCGCGTTCGCGGGGCTCCTGGGCCGCGGTCATCCCGAACGGGACCCGGGCGGGCTGCTGGAGGCGCTGGAGGGCACATCGGCCACCGGGATCCTGGACGCGGCGGCGGAACGGCTGGGGCGGCCGTGCGCCCGCGCGGAGCGGTCCGGGCGGGTCGAGCGGGAGGTGGTGGCCGCGGCCGAGGGCGCGGATCTGCTGGTGCTGGCGCGGGACGGCGACCGCTCGCGGCTCGGGCCGCGCAGTCTGGGTCCGGCCGTCCGGTTCGCCGTCGACCACGCGCCCTGCCCGGTGCTGCTGGTCTGGCCCGAACCGGCTCCCGGGCTGGCGACGATCCCGCCCCCGCCGCCGCATCACCACCACTGAGCCGGCGGCGGGTCAGTGGTGGTGGTGTCCGCCGCCTCCGCCGTATCCGCCACCGCCCCAGGAGCAGTAGGACGGGTGGACCGAGCAGAAGTCGGGGCTGGGACCGGGTGAATCCGGCGGCGGAGCGGTGCTCCGGGCCGCCGTCGGGGTCGGCGACGGGGACGGGGACTTCGCGGCCCTGGGCGTGACCCTGTCCGACGGGGACGGTGCGGGAGTGCTGTCGATGTCCCAGTTGACGATCTGCATCTCCAGGTCGGGGCTCGCGGTGTCGACGCTCCAGCGCTGGACGGAGGTCGCGGTGCGGATCTTGAGCACGAGGGCGCCGGAGCCGTCGGTGGCGGCCGGGGCGAGCGCCAGGTCCTGGTCGGAGCGGGGCACGAGGGCGCCCTGGAGGGTGAAGTCGTAGCGGATGTCCTTGGCGGCCTCGGCGGTGGCCGAGCAGGGGGCGAGCCGGACCGAGTAGCCGAGGCGGGAGTCCAGGCACAGATCCGGTGCGGAGGCGTTGCGCAGCAGCCCGTCGGTCTCGTAACTCCACTGCTGGACGGGGGCCGAGGAGCAGGCGGTGAGTTCGGTCTCGGCGCCCTTGACGGCCTTGTCCCCGACGACGTCCACGCACAGGCCGGAGGCGAGGTTGTGCAGCCGGCCGCGCAGCGCCCCCTGGGTGGTCCCGCTGGAGCCGGCCCAGGACGGGCCCGCGTCGGGGCTGCCCTTGCCCGGTGTCCGGGAAGGGGTGGCGCCGGGGGCGGGGGCCGGGCCGTCGTCCGAACCGAGCACCGACCACAGCACGAGCGGCAGCACGACCAGGCCGCTCACCGCGGCGACGGCGAGGGCGAGGTGGCGGCGGCGCGCGCGGCGGGCGGCCCGGTGCGCGGACCGGCCGGAGGGGCCGGGCGGGGGTGCGCCGGCCGGAGTGGAGGGCGCGCCCCCGCGGGACGGCGCGGTGGCGAAGGCCTCGCCGCGGGGCGGCGCGGGGGCCGGTTCGGGCCGGGGGTCGGTGGCCGCGTCGGGGAGGGTGGCGCGTGCCTCCAGGTAGGCGCGGGCGCCCCAGCCGAGCACGGCCTCGGCGAGGGCGAGGCCGAGTCCCGTGTTGAACTGGGCGAGTTGGTCGGCGGTCTGCCGGCAGTGCCGGCAGCCGGCCAGGTGCCCTTGCAGATCGGGGTCGATGTCGGCACCGCCGCGCCGGAAGGTGACGTCCAGCATGCGCAGGTACCGCCGGCACTCGGTCTCGGGGGCGAGTTCGCGGTGCGCCTGGAGGCATTCCTCGCGCAGCCGGTCCCGGGCGCGGCCGAGTTCGACGCCGGTCTCCTCCTCGTCCTGGCCCAGCAACGCGGCCGGAACGGCGAGGGGTTCGGCCTCGACCTCGATGTGCCACAGCACGGCGCGGGCGGACTGGGGCAGCCGCTGGAAGGCTCGGGACAGCAGCCGCCGGCCGGACGGCGGGAGCAGCCGGGCCGAGGCACGCTCACCGGTGGCGGGGTTCGTACGCAGGGCGGGGTGCAGCAGTTCCTGCCGGCCGTCGCCGTCCCACTCGGCGGCTATCCGGCGGACGGTGACCAGCAGATGGGGCCGCCAGGCGGCGGACGGGCCCGACTGCCTGATGGACTCGCCGAACAGCCGGGTGAAGGCGGCGGTGGTGAGCATGCCGGCGGCCCGGGGCCCGTCGGTGCACAGCCGGGCGTACGCGAAGGCCGCTTCCCAGTGCCGGTCAAGGAGTTCGCCGACCGGGTGCAGCGCGGGTGACGTTCCCGTCCACTTCCTCAGTTCGGCGCTCAGCCGCTCGTCCGGGACTTCGAACCGGCGGCCGGTCGGCGCGAAATCCGACCTGCCTGCGTCATTCACCGCTGCATTCCTCCAGACGCGACACGGAAATTAGTCCATACCAAGGGGTATGGACAGGATTCGGCATCTCGAACGCCGCCGGGGCAGCTCTTTTGAAGCGTGGGGGCGTACGGAGCGGCCTGGCGCATGCAGCGGAAAATGTAATTGTCTGCGCGCCGACAGCGCACACTTTTACACAGTCAGGCACTAGCGAACAAGAGATCTCCCAGTTCCGAACAACGGAATACCGGCGGTTGCCGTTTTGACAATTTGTCAAGAAAGCCTTTGCGTCGCATTACCGCCGTTCACACCCGCTCACCGGCCTCCGGCGGCCACTCGGCGCCGGTCCGCGCGGCCAGGGGGGAGCCTCGCGCGGACCGGCACCGGCCGTCAGTGGCCGCTGATGGCGCGCGGGGTGTAGGGCTGCTGGAGTTCCTCCATCTCCTTCTCACTGAGTTCGAGTTCGACGGACGCCACCGCGTCCTCGATGTGCCCCGGCCGGGCGGCGCCGACGATCGGCGCGGCCACGGTGTCCTGGTGCAGCAGCCAGGCCAGTGCCACCTGTGCGCGCGGCACACCCCGCGCCTCGGCGATCCGGGTCACCGCCTCGACGATCGCACGGTCGCCCTCCAGGTACAGGCGGCTGCCGAAGGCGTCGCCCGCGCTGCGCCCGGTGACCGTGCCCCAGTCGCGGGTGAGCCGGCCGCGGGCGAGCGGGCTCCACGGCAGCGTGCTCACGCCCTGGTCGGCGCAGAGCGGGAGCATCTCCCGCTCCTCCTCGCGGTAGAGCAGGTTGTAGTGGTTCTGCATGGACACGAACCGGGTCCAGCCACCCAGGTCGGCCGTGTGCTGGGCCTTGGCGAACTCCCAGGCGTACATCGAACTCGCGCCGATGTAGCGGGCCTTGCCCGCCTTGACCACGTCGTGCAGCGCCTCCATCGTCTCCTCGACGGGAGTGGTGTGGTCGTAGCGGTGGATCTGGTAGAGGTCCACGTAGTCGGTGCCGAGACGGCGCAGGCTGTGGTCGATCTCGGTCAGGACGGCCTTGCGGGACAGGCCCTGGCCGTTGGGGCCCGGCCGTGTCCGGCCGTGCACCTTGGTGGCCAGCACGATCTCGTCGCGGTCGGCGAAGTCACGCAGCGCCTTCCCGACGATCTCCTCGCTGGTGCCGTCGGAGTAGACGTTGGCGGTGTCGAAGAAGTTGACGCCCGCCTCCAGCGCCTGCCGGATCAGCGGACGGGACGCCGCCTCGTCGAGCGTCCACTCGTGCGTACCACGGTCGGGCAGGCCGTAGGTCATGCAGCCCAGACAGATCCGCGACACGTCCAGGCCCGTCGAACCGAGCTTCACGTACTGCATCGTTGCTGCTCCTGCCTTCAGGGGCGATGGTCACTCAGGAGCGTACGTCGGGCCCCCGGCGCCGACTTGACCACGGCCGC
Organism: Streptomyces sp. NPDC005706; assembly: GCF_040631045.1. NCBI lineage: Bacteria > Bacillati > Actinomycetota > Actinomycetes > Kitasatosporales > Streptomycetaceae > Streptomyces > Streptomyces sp. NPDC005706. The sequence continues at coordinate 116,933 of NZ_JBEXYS010000010.1, forward strand.
GGGCGGAGGGTTGGATTTCCGGACGTGCCACGCCCGGTCCGGAGCGGGGCCATGACGGCGATGCGACGGAGTGGACGTGCGGACGAAGGGTGCCTTCCGGGCGGAGGGCCGGGGGACGACGGCCGGCGCCGCCCTGCTCGCCCTGGTCCTCGCCGCGACCGCGCCGGCCGGCTGCGGCTCCGGCGGCCCGGCGAGGACCGCGAAGCCCCTGACGTACCGCCTGCCGCCGCGGCACGCCGGCTTCGACTACCAGATCGGCGGCGCCTATCCCCCGGCCCGCGGGGTCCGCGTCGTCAGCCGCGACAGGTCCGACTCCCCCGCGCCCGGCCTGTACAACATCTGCTACGTCAACGCCTTCCAGGCCCAGCCCCAGGAACGTGCCGACTGGCCCGCGGACCTGCTGCTGCGCGACGGCCGGGGCAGGCTCGTCATCGACGGGGACTGGAACGAACCACTGCTGGACATCCGCACCCCCGCCAAGCGGAGCCGGGTGGCGGCGCGGGTGAACCGGTGGACCGACGGCTGCGCGAAGAAGGGCTTCGACGCGGTGGAGCCCGACAACTACGACAGCTACACCCGGTCGAAGCATCTGCTCACCGCCGCCGACGCGACCGCGTTCATGCGCCTGCTCACGGGCCACGCGCACACCCGGGAGCTGGCCGTCGGGCAGAAGAACACCGTCGAACTGACCGGCCGGCGCGGGGCGGCCGGGCTGGACTTCGCGGTCACCGAGGAGTGCGGGCAGTACGACGAGTGCGAGGTGTACGCCAAGGCGTTCGACGACCTCGTGGTGGACATCGAGTACACCGACCGGGGCCTGCGCAAGGCCCTCGCGCGCTGGGGCGGCCGGCTGAGCATCGTCCGCCGCGACGTGGACGTCTCCACACCCGACGCGCCGGAATACGTCCGCAAGGTGCGCTGAGGGGGCCGACCGGCCCTCGTGCCGTGCCGCCTGCCGGTGACCGATCCGGCGTGGCGCGGTCCGACAGTCGTACTGTCAGCTCATCCTCGGCCCCAGACGACCGGCAGTCGGCCGGTCCCGGCCGCCCGGAGGACACCAGGTGCCGACACGTCCCACCATCCTGAAAAGCCTGGCGGGGGCGGCGCTGCTGCCCCTCGCCCTCGTCACCCCCGCTCTGGCGCAGCCCGCCGCCGTGCCGTCCGCGCCGCCGTCACCGTCCCGTGCGGCCGAAGAGCCGTCCACCCTGTGCGCGCCCGCCGGTACCCTGCGCGGCGCACACGGGCAGCTGGCCGTCGTCAGCATCTGCGCGGGCAGCGGCTCCCCGCAGTTCACGGTCTCCGCCCCGGCGAGCTGCCGGCGCGCCGGCGTCCGGGTGCGCTACACCTGCCGGACCGAGGGCACCTGGACGGCGCACCGCGCCGGCCGGACGCTGGCCGACGGAACGCTGCCGGGCGCACAGGAGTACCCGGGCCCCGGTACGTACGACATCACCGCCGACGTGCGCGTGCGGTCGGCGCCCGCCGGTGTCGACCTGCGGGGCACCGTCGAGGCCACGCTCACCGTGACCGCGCCCAAGGCGAAGCCCACGCACGCCGTCACCGTCGACCGGACCACCCTGCGGCGCAACGCGACCACCACGCTGACCTACACGGTCCGGCGGGACAGCGACGAGGGCGACGGCAGCGCCCGGCTCGGGCTCATCGGCGAGGCGGCCACCGGTGTGCGGATCGCCACGGACGACGCCCGCTGCGTCAACCCGCTGGTCGGCCGGTACCCCTCGAAGACCCGGCTCGCGCACTCCCTTGACTGCGCGCTGACCGCGCTGCAGCCTGGCCGCCCGGAGAAGGTGAAGGTCCGTGTCACCGTCGGGCCGGACTGCTCCACCGTGGTCTCGAAGCTGGGCTACTGGGTGCCGCGGGGCCAGGACCTCTACACCGGCGGCATGCTGGCCGGGCCGATGCTGACCTGCGGTTAGCCACGAAGGAGCGGGTTCAGGGCCGCTCCAGCAGGTCCAGGGCGCTCTCCCAGGCGAAGGCGGGCCGTCCGTCGTCCTCCCCGGGCGGGCCGGCGTACGGCTCACCGAAGCGGACGCCCATCCCGCGCAGCCGGACCAGGCTCTCCCGGTACGCGGGGTGGGCGGCCAGCGCGTCCGCCACACAGGGCAGGACGGCGATCGGCACGCCGAGACCCGCCGCCTCGCAGAGCGTGCCCACGGCGAGCGTGTCGGCGAGGCCGGCCGCCCACTTGTTGACGGTGTTGAAGGTGGCGGGCGCCACCACCACGGCGTCCGGCGGCGGGAACGGGCGCGGATCGGCCGGCGAGCGCCAGGCCGAGCGGATCGGACGGCCCGTCAGCTCCTCGACGGCCGCCGTGTCGAAGAACCCGCCCATCGCGACCGGGGTGGCTATGACCCCGACCTCCCAGCCCCGTTCCCGGGCGGCACCGATGAGCCGGGTGACTCCGGCGGCGATCCCGGCCGCGCAGACGATGACGTAGAGGAAGGGCTTGCCGGCCTGTGAGGTCATCGCACGACCCTACTGAACCGGGAAGGGCGGCCCCGGCCGCGGCCCGGGTCCGCCCGGGCCCCCTCAGCCCGCCGGTTCGGTCACCCTGATCGCGCTCACCGGGCAGGCACGGGCCGCCTCCCGGACCATGGGGTCGCCCCCGCCGTCCTCACGGCCGGGAAGCAGGGTGCTGTAGCCGTCGTCGTCCTGGGTGAACACGCCCGGCGCGGCCAGCGCGCACTGCCCGGCGCCGATACAGCGGTCCTTGTCGATGTCGATGTGCATGACCAGAGCCTCTTACCAGGTCACGGGGAGTTCCAGCATCCCCTGGATCGTGTCGCCGGGTTTGAACGGGATCTCCTCGGCGGGCGCGGCCAGCCGGAGCCCGGGGAGCCGCTCCAGGAGGGCGCCGAGGGCGATCTCCAGTTCGGCGCGGGCCAGGTTCTGGCCCAGGCACTGGTGGATGCCGAAGCCGAAGGCCACGTGGTGGCGGGTAGAGCGGTGGAAGTCCAGGGTGTCGGGGTCGGCGAACACGGACTCGTCGCGGTTGATCACCGAGGTGGCGAAGAGGACGCCCTCGCCGGCCCGGATCGTGCTACCGGCGACCTCGATGTCCTCCAGGGCCAGGCGGAGCAGCCCGTCCGCGATCGAGAGCATCCGCATCAGCTCCTCGACGGCGGCGGGCAGCAGCGCCGGGTCGGCGCGCAGCTCGGCCAGCCGGCCGGGGTGCCGCAGCAGCGTGTAGGTGCCGAGGGAGATCATGTTGGCGGTCGTCTCGTGGCCGGCCACCAGCAGGATGACGGCCAGCGCCACCACGTCCCGGCGGTCCAGTTCGCCGGTGCGCAGCCGCTGGTGGACGAGGTCGTCCAGGACGCCGTCGCCGGATCCGGCCTGCCGCTCCTTGTCGTCGATCAGCCCGCCGAGGTACTCCTCCAGCCGCTCGCGCGCCCCCTGCGAGTCGGCGGCCGTGGGGCCGCGCAGCAGCGTTCGGGACTGCTCCTCGAAGAACTCGTGGTCGGCGTACGGCACGCCGAGCAGTCCGCAGATGACCATGGAGGGCACGGGCAGGGCGAAGGCGGAGACCAGCTCGGCCGGCGGGCCCTTCTCGATCATCGCGTCCAGCAGTCCGTCGACGGTCCGCTGGATGGTGGGGCGCAGCCCGGCCGCGCGCTTGAGGGTGAACGACGGGATCATCATCCGCCGCTGGGTCTGGTGGACGGGGTCGTCCACGCCGAGCAGCGCCACCCGGCGGTCGCGGACGGCCGCGAAGCGGGCGGTGGGCACGGGGAAGCCGGGGCGGGTGCGGTCGGTGGACAGGCGGGGGTCGGCGAGCAGCGCGCGGGCGGTGGCGTGGCCGGTGACCATCCAGACCTCACGGCCGTCGAAGAGGGTGACGCGGGACAGGCTCCGCCCGTCGCGCAGCGGGTCGTATCCGGTGGGCGGGTGGTAGGGGCAGGTGCGGTCCTGGGGGAAGGCGACGGGGTCGGCCGGGGTCCCCGGGCCGGTGATGTCCGTCAGTTCCGTCATGGAAAGACCTCGCAGACGAAGAGGTGCGTCGTGCCGATCTTCATTAGATGCCCGAGGCACCTATGGGGCGACGGCAAGTTCGGCCAGATCGGCGTACGCCGTGATGTGGCCGAAGAGCGTGCTGGCCAGGGAAGGGAACGCGCCGAAATTCATTTGCCGGTGCGGGCGCGGCGACCCCAGGATCGGCCCATGCTTCTTACAGACTCCCTCCTGCCGACGCCCGCTGCCACCGTCCTCGCGGTGCCGGGCCGACAGCAGCCCGGCCGTCCCGGAAGGCCCGGCCCAGCGCGCCCATGACGGGCGCGCTGCTCGCGGGCCTGCTCGCGGGGTACGGCATCGCCGTACCCGTGGGCGCGGTCGGGACCTATCTGGTCTCCCTCACCGCCCGCACCTCGCTGCGCACCGGCGCCTCGGCGGCGCTCGGCGTCGCCACGGCCGACGGCCTGTACGCACTGCTCGCCACTCTCGGCGGCGCCGCCCTCGCGGCGGAGCTGCGGCCGGTGCTGAACCCGCTGCGCTGGGCTTCGGCCCTGGTCCTCACGGTGCTCGCGGTGCGGGCCGCGCTGCTCGCCCTGCGGCAGTACCGCGCCCAGCGGCTCACCACCCGTCCCGAGCGGCCGGTTCCCGGCGCGGCACGGGCGTATCTCGGTCTTCTCGGGATCACCCTGCTCAATCCCATGACGGTCGTCTACTTCGCGGCGCTGGTGCTCGGCGGCACCGCGCGGGGCGGAGGGCCGCTGGAGGGGGCGGCGTTCGTGGCGGCGGCCTTCGCCGCGTCCGCGAGCTGGCAGTTGCTGCTGGCCGGCGGAGGCGCGCTGCTGGGCCGCTCCCTGACCGGCCACCGGGGGCGGCTGGCGACGGCGTTGTTCTCCAGCGCCGTGATCCTGGTGCTGGCGGTGCGGATGACCACCTAGCCGGGCCGGGGTTCACCCGCGCGGGTGACGGGGCACGCGGTACGGATGATCCGGGCGGCCGCGCGTGTTGTGGCCGTCCGGAGCACCATCCGCCGGACCGACGAAGGAGATGACGGATCCCATGCCACTTGAGGGCGAGTACGAACCCAGCCCGACGCAGTGGGTGCGCGAGCAGGTCGATCTGTACGAGAGTTCCGGGGGCACCGAGGGCACGACGCTGCGGGACACCGGGCTCCCGGTCATCGTGCTGACCACCCGGGGCGCCCGGAGCGGCAAGATCCGCAAGACGCCGCTGATGCGGGTCGAGCACGACGGCCGGTACGCGGCGGTCGCCTCGCTGGGCGGTGCGCCCAAACACCCGGTCTGGTACTTCAACGTGAAGTCGGACCCGCACGTCGAGCTGCAGGACGGGGCCGGAAAGCGGGACATGCGGGCCCGGGAGGTCACCGGCGCGGAGAAGGCCGAGTGGTGGGAGCGGGCGGTGGCCGCGTTCCCGTCGTACGCGGACTACCAGCGCAAGACGTCCCGGGAGATTCCGGTGTTCGTCCTGGAGCCGCTCGACGCCGCCTGACGTGGGCTGCCCGCCGCCCGCAGCCGGTTCCGGCCGGGCAGCGGCGCCTTCGAGAAAAATCCGCTCCCGCGGGCATGAACCCGTCCGGGGTCGGGCACCCGTGCGTCAGGCCTCGCCGCGCTCCCCCGTCGCGGCGGGGCCGCTTCGTGCCTCCTGCGCCGGCCGGTCGGTCACGTCGAGGTAGATGTGGTCGGCGGCCGGAACCGTGCTGGCGATCGACCGCTTGATCCGCACGGAGACCTCCTCCACCCGCTCACTGTCCAGACCCGGCACCAGGTCGATGCGGGCGGCGACCAGGGTGGAGTCGAGGCCCATCTTCATCGTGAGCAGCGACTCCACGCTGTCGATCTCCGGCTGGGCCTCGAGCAGCGAGCGGATCCTGCCGCTCAGCTCCGGGTCGGCCGCCTCGCCGATGAGCTGGTCCCGGGCGTCACGGCCCAGCCGGTAGGCCACGTACACCAGCAGCGCGCCGATGGCGATCGAGGCGGAGGCCTCCCAGACGACCTGGCCGGTCACCATGTGCAGGGCCATGCCGATGAGGGCGAGGGTCACACCGAGGACGGCGGTGCCGTCCTCGGCGACGACCGTGCGCAGCGCCGGGTCGCGCAGCGCGGCCCGGCGCCCGCCCTGCCGCCGCACCTGGTGCAGGGCCCGCAGCAGCGAGGCGCCCTCGGCGAGCAGCGCCACGCCCAGCACGATCAGGCCCGCCACATAGCCGCTGAACTTCTCCTCCGTGCCGCTGCGCAGCGCCTCGAAGCCCTGGAAGAAGGAGAAGCAGCCGCCCATCACGAAGATCCCGACCGCCGCGAGGAGGGACCAGAAGAACCGCTCCTTGCCGTAGCCGAAGGGGTGCCGCCGGTCGGCGGGACGGCTGCTGCGCCGCAACGCGGCCAGCAGGAAGACCTCGTTGAGGCTGTCCGCGACGGAGTGCGCGGCCTCCGACAGCAGCGCGGGCGAGCCCGCGAGCACCCCGCCTGCGGCCTTGGCCACGGCGATGACCAGGTTCGCGGCCAGCGCGACCAGCACGGTGACCTTGGTGTGATGGTCGCCGCCCTTTCCGCCCGTGCGCCGGGTGTCCTTCTCGCCGTTCCGGTCCTCGGCCGTCCGCGCGGCCGTCTGCTCATCAGAGGATGTCCCACTCACCTGGTGCCGACTGCCCCCGCTGCACCGGATCACACCGTGCCGAAGGGCGAAAAAGGGGAACGCGTGGTGGCGGGAAGACGCGTCCGCGCGACGGCGAGGAGGAGAGATGGGCGGCGACGGCAACAGCGCCTACGGCCACAAGACGTTCAGCCGGTCCAGAAGCCATTTCGGTGACCGGATCACCGCCGACGGCCGGGACGGCTGGCCGGTCGCCGCCGGGCGGTACCGGCTGGTGGTCTCCCGCGCGTGTCCGTGGGCGAGCCGGGCCGTCGTCTCGCGCCGGCTGCTGGGTCTGGAGGACGCCCTGCCCATGGCGGTCGCCGACCCCGTCCAGGACGACCGGAGCTGGCGGTTCACCCTGGACCCCGGGGGTCGTGACCCGGTGCTCGGAATCCGTTTCCTCAGCGAGGCCTACGACAAGCGGGAGACGGGATATCCGGGCGGGGTGAGCGTGCCCGCCGTCGTGGACGTGCCCAGCGGCAGGCTCGTCACCAACGACTACCAGCGACTCACCCTCGACCTGGCCACCGAGTGGACGGAACTGCACCGCGAGGGCGCGCCGGACCTCTACCCGGCCGGCCGGCGCGACGAGATCGACGCGGTGATGGCGGAGGTCTACGCGGACGTCAACAACGGGGTGTACCGCGCCGGGTTCGCCACCCACCAGGAGGAGTACGAGGAGGCGTGCGCGGCGGTCTTCCGGCGGCTGGAACTGCTCGCCGAACGGCTCGCCGGGCAGCGTTACCTGGTCGGCGACACGATCACCGAGGCGGACATCCGGCTGTTCACCACGCTGGTCCGGTTCGACGCGGTCTACCACGGCCACTTCAAGTGCAACCGCTGGAAGCTGGCGGAGAATCCGGTGCTGTGGGCGTACGCCCGGGACCTGTTCCAGACGCCCGGCTTCGGCGACACGGTGGACTTCGACCACATCAAGCGGCACTACTACCAGGTGCACACCGGCATCAACCCCACCGGGATCGTGCCGCTCGGCCCGGACCTGGGCGGCTGGCTGACCCCGCATCACCGGCAGGGGCTGGGGGGACGGCCGTTCGGGGAGGGGAAGCCGCCGGGTCCGCCGGCCCCGGGCGAACGAGTGGCGGCGCGAGGACGCCCCGCATGATGACCGTATGACGAGGAAGGAGTCCTCCATGGCGAAGACAAAGAAGAAGAAGCTCCCTCTCGTCTACCAGCCGGTCGGGTTCGTGCTGAGCTGGGCGGGCGGAACGCTTGCGGGCATGGCCTTCCGCAAGGCGTGGATGGCGTTCCGGCACGAGGAGGACGCGCCCGACGCGCTGGACCCGGACCGCGGCTGGGGCGAGATCCTGCTCGCGGCCGCGGTCCAGGGTGCCATCTTCGCGGTGGTGCGCAGCGCCGTGGACCGCACCGGGGCCAAGGCCATCGAGCGGACCACGGGTGTGTGGCCGGCCAAGGAGAAGAGCGGCCGGGACTGAGGAGTCCCCCTCAGCCCTGCTTGGGTGCCGGCGACGGCACGAGGCGCAGGGTGAAGGAGTGCCCGGCGGGGTCGGCGAAGCCGCGTTCCTCGTACGTCCCCGCCGGGTCACCCGCCTCGACCGGCCGGCCGCCGAGCCCCACCACCCGGCGCTCCGCCTCGTCCAGGTCGGCCACCAGGAACTCCAGATGGGCCTGCAGGGAGTTCTCCGGGCGCGGCCAGCTCGGCGGGGTCGCGTTGGCGTCCCGCCGGAAGGCGAGCCGGAGACCGTCACCGCCCCGGATCTCCACCAGGTTGGCGGACGCGCCGATCTGTTCGCCGTCCAGCAACTGCCGGTAGAACTCGGCGAGTTTCTCCGGCTCGGCACAGTCCAGCACCACGACGCCCGCGGTCACGAGGGGCATGTTTCCTCCCGGGGAGTTTGCGTCCTTCTCTGTCTCCCTGCTGATATCCCCGTCCCGCCGATTCAGTCGGCGACCAGCCACGCTCCGTCACGCATCAGCTCCCGTCCCTCCAGTTCGTTCTCCTCGCGCCAGGCCTGGACGCGCCGCGGGAGCACGTTGAAGTACAGGTAGCGGGTGGTGAGCCGGCGCGGGTCGAAGCCGGTCTTTCCGGCGAAGACCTCGGCGTCCTCCTCCGGCAGGTCCTCGGGGGCCACGGCCCGTACGGTGCCCTCGACGATGACGACGTCGCGGGTCGGCCCGATGCCCAGCCTGGCCCGCCCGGTGGCCGCCAGGTTGCGCCCGGTGGGGCTCTCGGCCGGGGTGGCGATCAGCAGCGTGGCGCCGTCCCAGACGAAGGACAGCGGGACGAGGTAGGGGGCGCCGCCGTCCGCGCCCGCGGTGGCCACCCAGGCGTCCACGTCGTGCTCCAGCCGGTGGATGGTGTCCTTCTTGCGCTGTTCGGCGGTGCGGGCGGGCGGCGGGGTCATGGTCGTGCCTCCTCGGCATCGGTTCTCGCTCGTACGACGTGCGAACGCCGTCAAGTGTGACCGCCCGCCGTCCGTCCGCGCACGGAGGCGATCAAGGCGTGTCCGGGCCGCCGTCCGCGGGGACGTCTGTCACCGGCGCACAGAGGTGGCCCCCACAACTGTCGCTCGGTGATGAGCGCGTGCGGGTTACTCGCGGGTATCGTCACCGCCGTGCCGAAGAGAGCCGCAGCGGTGGGTGTCGACACGGGCGGCCCGTTCAAGGCGTTGCCCCCTGGACTTCCCGACCGCCTCAGACCGTACGCAGCCGAGATCACCGAGGAGGTCGTCCGCGCCATCGGGACCCAGATCGCCGAATACGCGCGCCCGATGGACGACACGTACATGCAGGGCGTGCACCGTGGCGTGGACCACGCGCTGCGCGGACTGCTGGAGCGGATGGCACAGCCGGACACCGACTGGCAGCCGGTCAAGGAGACGTACGAGCGCATCGGCCGCGGGGAGGCCGAGGAGGGCCGCAGCCTGGACTCGTTCCAGTCGGCGCTGCGGCTCGGTGCCCGGGTGACCTGGCGCCGGGTCAACGCGCTGGTGGACGAGGGGCTGCTCCCCCGCGATGTGCTGGGCGCCTTCGGCGAGGCGCTGTTCCTGCACCTGGACGAGATGGCGGCCGCCGCGACCGCGGCCTACACCGAGGCCCGGCTGCACGCGGCCGGTGAACTCCAGCAGCGCCGGGCCCGGTTGGTGGACCTGCTGACCGCCGATCCGCCGGCCCCGGCGGGGGCGATCGCCGATCTGGCGCACGCCGCGCGCTGGACGGTGCCGCGGACGGTGGCGGTGGTGGCGGTGGTGGCGGTGGACCCGGGATCCGGTGCGGCTCCGATCGTGCCGCCGGAGTTCCTCACCCGGTTCGACGTGCAGCCCGCGCTGCTGGTGGTGCCCGATCCGGAGGGCCCGGGCCGGGCGCGTGCGGTGGCCGGGGCGCTCCAGGGACTGCCCGCCGCCATGGGGCCACCGGTGGCGCTGCACGAAGGGGCGAGATCGCTGCGCTGGGCGACGGAGGCCCTGGGCCTCGTCCGGCGCGGGGTGCTGGCGGGCACGGACCCGGCCGGTGGCGTGACGCGCTGCCAGGACCACCTGCCCGCGCTGCTGCTCCTGCGCGACGAAGCGCTGCTGGACGCCATGGCCGAGCGCCGGCTGCGCCCGCTCGAACGGGTGCGTCCGCCGCAGCGGGAGCGGCTGGCGGAGACCCTGCTGGCCCTGCTGCGGTCCGGCCGGGGCGTCGCCGAGGTGGCCGCGCGTCTCGCGGTGCACCCGCAGACGGTCCGGTACCGGATGCGTCAGCTCGACGAGCTGTTCGGCGAGTTGCTGCACGACCCGGAGGCGCGGTTCGAGATGCAGCTCGCGCTTCGGGCCCGGGAACTGCGCGGGGGCGCGATGGCCCCTGAGTGACTTCGGGGACGGACGTCCTCCTGGCTCGCTCGGACGCCTGTCCATGCCCCGCCGGCGCCGCGGGAGTTCCTCGTGTCAGGTCTGCGGTTGCGCCTGGTCCTTCTCAGCCGCCGCGTAGCCGGGCACGGACGGCCATCGGACCGTCAGTACCACCGACTCTTCTTCCGCGAACCATGAGTGATCGACTCCGCGCCCCCACACGACGTAATCGCCCTGCTTGTCCAGAAGGACACTGCGGCCGGGCAGTTCGACGCGGAAGCGGCCGCGGATGAGAACCAGGAGAGCCGTGCGCTCCTCACCCCTCACCCACTGCGATCGCGCGTCGGCACGGGGGTGGACGCCCCACTTGATCTCTACGGCCTCGCTGTGGCGCGGGTCTCCGACGTCCTTGAAGTGCCCGAGGAGCCACCCTCGATCCAGTGCCGCATCCTTGCCCGCGTTGCCCACGTACACGCTGTCACTCACGGGGGCGAACGCTAGCAACCGCTCTTCAGCCTCTCCGGCAGATGCCGGCGACCAGGGTGTGTGAGCGCGGCCGTCCACAGATCTCCGTCTCTTCCGGGGCTTGGAGACAGCCTCGGCTCTGCCGTCGTCCAACGGGGACCGGTAGACGTGAGGCCGTGTCGGGGTGGGTCGAGCAAGCCCGCACGCTCATCCGCTCCTAGGGTCTGGCCGGGAGGCGCTGGTCACAGCCACTCGTTGTGGAAAGGTGAGGAGGGCACACGACGCCGAACTTCTGCTCGTACCAAAGGTGGACTCGAGCCTCGTTGCGTACCTCGACCTCGGCGAGTAGCCCGGCGAAGACTTCGTCGGCGGCCTTCGTCACTGCGTCCTCTGCCTCCCAGGACAGGTCCTGATCGTCGAAGTAGAAGACGTCGTAATCCTTGATCCCGAACGTGGGGTCCCTGTCGGTGGCCACGTTCCAGACGGTCTGGAACAGGCACCCCGCCGTCAGGTACCAGTCAGGCAGCTCCAGCCCCGCAGTGCGGTGCAGCACCTCCAGCAGCACTTCGTTGCGGGACAGCGCAGACTTCAGGGCAGCGAGCTGCTCGTCGAGCGGGAGGCGTCCGATCACCGCTCCTGCCTACCACGTGGCAGGCCCGCGGAGACCGTAGATCGCCCAGGAGCGCCTCCCGGAGACCCTTCTTCGGGGCCGATTCTTGAAGCGTCGGTCACGGGTCGGACGGCCGAGGAAGAGCGGAGCCCTCTGTTCAGTGAGTGATCACTGGCGGTCAGCGGTGCGAGCCGGAGGGTTCATTGCCGGATCAGACGACGTTCGCCCGCTCCTCGTCCTTGGACGCCGAGGGCGCTACGGCCAGTCGGTCAGCGATCTCGTCTGCGGTCAGCACGAGGGCGAAGCCCTTGCGTAGAACGGCGAGTTCGGGCTCTTGCCGGGCCTCATCATCGGTGGCCGTGAGGTCTGATCCGAAGACCACCTTGTAGCCGCGTTCGTATGCCTGCCGGGCCGTGGTGCCGCAGCAGTAATTGGTGAGCGTCCCCGTGACGATGACCGTGTCGCGGCCAAGGTTGCGCAGCATCGTGTCGAGCGGGGTGTCGTAGAACGCCCCGTAGGAGGGCTTGCGGATCACGGCTTCGTCGGGGTGACGGCCCATCGGGGCCCACACCTCGGCAGGGCCCGGTCGATGCCAGTCGGTGTCGGCATGCGGGAGGAACCGCAGGGCGTGCGGCCGGTCCAGCCCGAGATGGGTGTCGTCGAAGATTGTCCAGATCACCGGAACGGATACGGCCCGGCAATCTTCAACCAGTTGACGCAGACGCGGTGCCATGCGGGTGGCCGCGGGCACCCAGTAGGGACTCCAGCCGGGCTGGACAAATTCGTCTTGCATGTCGATGACCAGCAGCGCGGTTCGTTCAGGCCGCAGGTCGAACGATGCCCGGCCGCGCTCGTAGGCGCTGCGTGCCCGCTCGGTGACCCATTCCTCGGTGTATGTCATCCCCCGCCTCATACATCGCTTCGAGGTACCTCGTTTCGATGTGCGAGAGTAGCAGCATGCTCGAACTCGCGATACTGGGATTCCTCGCCGATGGGCCGCTGCACGGCTATCAACTGCGGCATCGCATAGCGCACTTGTCCGGTCATGCCCGGCCGATCAGCGACGGCAGCCTCTACCCGGCGATCAGCCGACTCATCAGCGCCGGGCTCCTCAACCGGCGGACTGAACCGGGCTCCTCGGCCGCTCAGCGGCACACTCTGAGCCTGACCGACGCCGGCCGCTGCGAGCTGCTGAGCCGACTACGCGACGCCAACGGCCTGAACATCAGCGACAGCGCCCGGTACTTCACGATCCTGGCCTTCCTCTCCCAACTGCCCGACACCGCTGATCAGCACGCGGTGCTGCGTCGACGGCTTGAGTTCCTGGAACAGCCCGCAAGCTTCTTCTACGACGGTGACCGCCCGTTGGGCACCGAAGACACCGCCGACCCTTACCGACGCGGCATGCTCACCATCGCTCGAGCCACCAGCCGCGCCGAAAGGTCCTGGCTTCGGGAGGCGTTGGCCTGACACCCGCCGAGCGATCTATTGGATGCTGTAGCGGTGCGGGTGGCTGGGTTCTTCGGGGCAGGCGAAGATGTTGAGTTCGCCCCAGCGGCCCACGGTGACCTCGGTCGGCGTGGCGGAACGGTGGGTGAGCAGGTCCTGTTCTTCCAGTGGCTTCCAGCTGCCGCTTCCGCCGTCCCATTCCGAGCTGTCGATGGTCAGCAGCAGGTGCATCGGTGTCGCGCAGGTCCGGCAGTTCATGGGGGACGGGTCGGTGGCGTGCCAGGAGGCGAAGCCTCCGACGCGCCAGCCCGGGGGGATGGACAGGTCGTACTGGTAGCCCACCGGCGCTGCGGCATCGTCGTTCTCCGACTGCTCGGCCGCCTCCTCCAGCGTTTCTTCCCAGTCGTCGATCCGGGCGCACAGGTCCTGCGGGAGGAGGCCGGCGAACGGGTAAGTGGCCACCTGCTCCGGGTGCAGCACGCACGGTTCGGGCACGTACCCCTCGAAGCCGACGACCTGAGGCTGTGGCGGTGAGGTTTGCACCTCGGTGACTTCCCACGAACGGCGCCAGCGCAGGTCGAGCAGCATGCCGTGACCGGTCGGACCGTGGGCGTCGAAGGGGCACCAGAACACCTGAAGCAGATCGCAGTCGTCGGGCCCGGCCGGCAGATCGGGGATGTCCCTCCTGTAGAGCTGTGCGAGGCCGATCAGTGGCAGTGGGTCGGTTGCAGCAGCCTCTGACACGCGGTGTTTCTGACTTAGTTGCTCCAGCAGCCACCGTTCTTCGTCCGCGGGTCCCGGGTTCGGTTCGCGGAGCCATGCGGAAGCCAGGATCTGCCGCTGCCGGTGGATGTCCGCCGGGCGTCGGCCGCGCGCATGGCTGTGCGGCTCGGTGCACAGCGGCCATGGTTCGTTCGTCGGCCACAGCAGCGGACCGCCCACGGAACTGTCCGCCGCGCCCGGTCGGCCAGGGCGCGGGTGGAGCCGGGTGGTGGTGCCCCGGCAGGTCGCCAACTCCGGGAAGAGCGCCTCAACATCAAGCGGGCGCTGCGGTGTGGTCCTCGACATGCACGTGACCATAGACAGCCAGCGGCCGCAATGACGCAGCGCCCCTGAGAGAAACCGCCTCCGCACCAGTGGCGCCAGCGCTCGTGAGCGATTCACAACACGTCACCGCGAGGGCGGCGACCAGGCTGGTGCTCGTCGGAAAGTCCACCGGCGCGGTGCTCGGTGCTTTGACCGGCTAGGTGCCGATCTTGACGGTGTCACCGTCGACGCTGATGGTCTCGCGGGTGGAGGCGAGCGGGTCAACTCGCGTCCGCTGCGGCGTGATCGAATGTGGGATGGCATCTTTCTGGACGGGCACCCGGGTACGCCTGCGCGGTATCGAGCCCGACGACTGGACGGCGTTCATGCGCTTCGCCGCCGATGAGGAACGGCTGGGGGACGTGCTGCATCCACCTCGCTCGGCCGAGGGCTACCGCGCCTGGGCGAGGGAGCGGGCCGCTGCCGATCCCCACGGCGACTGCTTCCAACTGGCCGTCGAGGCCGCGGACTCGGGAGAGACGGTCGGCACGGTCGGCACGCACCACGCCGACTCCGGTGCTGGTTGGTTCGAGTACGGCGTCACGATCGGTGCCCACCATCGCCACAAGGGCTATGCGTCAGAGGCCGTGGTGATGCTGCTGCGGTACATGTTCGCCGAGCGGCGCTATCACAAGTGCCAGGCACGGATCTTCGCGCACAACGAGGGTTCACTGGCACTGCACCATCGGCTTGGTTTCGTGGAGGAAGGCCGCCTGCGGGAGCATGTGTTCTTCGCCGGCAGACACCACCATCTCGTTCTGATGGGCATGCTCGCTGAGGAGTTCTCCCGACTCCATCCGGTGAGCGGACTGTGAGCCCGCCCCCTCGGCCCTGGGCGTCCCCGTACCTCCTGGCGGACGGAGTGGCCCTCCCCGGCCACCGCCCCGGCGACCACGCGGTTGCGTCTTCGATGCCCCGCGCTGTGGGGCCCGACGGAGACCGGCAGGCGAAGGAGCGGCCGGGAGATACAACCCTTCTCCCCCACCGCGCGTCTCCCCTGTACCCCGCACCACAAGATCACCGGGAGCCGGCCCCGCCGGTCCCGCGCGCACGCAGGAGACGCATGTTCACGCCCAGGATGCCCCGCCCGCTGCGGCTCGCCCTCGCGACCGCCACCGCGGTGTCCCTCACCGGCGGAGGGCTGCTGGCCCTCTCGAGCCCTGCAGCGGCCGCGGCCGCGAAGTACGCCGACGACTTCAACGGCGACGGTTACCGGGACTACGCCCAGGCCTCCTACGGCGGCTCCTTCACCGTCACCTACGGGACCGCCACCGGTCCCGGCACGGTGACCAAGACGTTCACCCAGAGCAGCACGGGCGTGCCCGGGACCGCCGGGGACGCCGGCGGCTACGCGGACGCGTTCGGTGAGGATCTGGCCGCCGCCGACCTCAACGCGGACGGCTACGCCGACCTCGCGGTCGCCGACTTCACCGAGAAGGTGAGCGACAAGATCGACTCGGGCGCGGTCACCATCATGTGGGGCGCGGCGTCCGGCCTCGGCACGAAGGCCACCCGGCTTCCCGTCGCCGCCGTCAAGCGCCGGGGCTTCGGCAAGGGTGTCGAGACGGGCGACTTCAACGGCGACGGCAAGCCCGACCTGGCGGTGATCGACTCCCTCAACACCGCGTACGTCTTCCGGGGCGGCTTCTCCAAGACCGGGACGACCGGCACGGTCACCAAGCACCGCCTGCCACTCAGCTCGCCCGACATCCTGGAACCCTCCGGGCTCGTCGCCGGGAAGGTCACCAACGACAAGGCCACCGACCTGTACGTCCTCGGGCAGGGCTACCGCGACGACAAGATGACCCTGGACGCCTGGTTCCTGCGCGGCGGCAGCACCGTCAAGCCCGCTTCCAAGGTCACCCCGATCAACAACACCAGCCCCGACTACAGCCCCGCGGGTGTCATCGCCGACTTCGACAAGAACGGCTACGGCGACCTGGCCGTCGGCGACACCCGCTACAACAGCGGCGCCGGCTCGGTCGTCGTCGTCCGCGGCGGCACGTCCGGGCCCACGACCAAGTACCGCCTGACACAGTCCACTTCGGGCGTCGCCACGGCCGCCACGAAGGACGACGGCTTCGGCGGCACCCTCTCCGCCGGCGACACCAACCGCGACGGCTACCCCGACCTCGCGGTCAGCTCGGAGGAGGAGAAGGTCGGCACGGTCGCCTCGGCGGGCGGCGTGCACATCCTGCGCGGCGGCAGGGCGGGGCTGACCGGCGCGGGTTCGCAGTGGTTCACCCGCGCCACCGCCGGCGTCCCCGGCAGCCCCACCCAGTGGGAGCGGTTCGGCATGAACCTCCGCCTGCGTGACACCGACCGGGACGGCGACGCCGACCTCGTGATCGGCGACAACGACTACGAGCAGACCAGTCTCCTCCTGCGAGGCGGCCCCACGGGCATCACCACCACAGCAGTGACGAAGCTGGGTGTCTGGCCGACCTTCCCGCAGTGAGAATCCGAGCGCGGAGGCGCCAACTCCCTCGGCGGGCCCGCGCGTCGTCCGGTACGGCACGCCGAACTGGCCGAAAGGGACGAGCGTGCCGGCCTCGACCACCCGTCGTGATCCAGCGCATGGCGCCACCTGAGACGGCCAGGCTCGGTGCAGCGGATCCCGGCTGCGCAGCGGGCACGGGCGGCAGCCCGCTCGGCGGCCTGCCGGGACAGCCCCGGGTGGGCGTGACGCGGGGTCAGGATCTGCGTGGGGTTACCAGGCCGGATTCGTAGGCCAGGATCACGAGTTGGGCCCGGTCGCGGGCATGGAGCTTGGCCATGGCTCGGTTGATGTGGGTTTTCGCGGTCAGCGGGCTGATCACCATGCGGTCGGCGATCTCGTCGTTGGACAGGCCCCGCGCGACCAGGACGACGGCCTCGCGTTCGCGGGTGGTCAGCTCTTCCAGCCCGGTGTCGATGCCGGTGTCGAGCGGCTGGGCGACGTACCGGCTGATCAGTCTGCGGGTGATCGAGGGTGCCAGCAGGGCGTCGCCACGAGCGGCGACACGTACGGCGTGCAGGAAGTCCTCCGGCACGACGTCCTTGACGAGGAAACCGGCGGCTCCGGCCCGCAGCGCGTCGAAGACGTACTCGTCCAGGCCGTAGTTGGTCAGGATGACGACGTGCACCCCGGCCAGGGCCGCGTCCTCGGCGATGCGCCGGGTCGCCTCGATGCCGTCGACGACCGGCATCCGGATGTCGACGAGCGCGACGTCGGGCAGGTGCTCTCTGGCGAGTTTCAGGCCCTCGCTGCCGTCGGCGGCCTCGGCCACCACCGCGATGTCGTCCTCGAGGTCGAGAAGGGCGCGGAATCCGCTGCGAATGAGCGGCTGGTCGTCCACCAGCAGGACGCGGATCACGACGTCCGGTCCACGGGGAGTTCGGCCTGGATGGTGAAGCCGCCCCCGCCGCGGGGTCCGGCACGCAGCCGGCCACCGAGTGCTGTGACGCGTTCGCGCATGCCGAGCAGCCCGAGGCCGGGTACCGGGTCGGTGGCCGGCGTCGCCCTGCCGTCATCGTCGACGCGTATCGCGAGGGCGTCCGGACGGCAGTCGATGCGGACCGACGCCGTGGCCGCGTCCGCGTGCCGGGCCACGTTGGTGAGCGACTCCTGGACGATCCGGTAGACGGTCCGGTCGACCGCGGCCGACATGTCGTGTCGCTGTCCCTCGATCGTCAGCGTCGCGTTCAGGCCGAGCGTACGGGCCCGCTCCACCAGTTCCGGGACGTCGTCGAGCCCGCGCGGTGGGGCCGTGTCGTCGTCGCGCAACGCCTCCAGCGTCGCGCGCAGTTCCCGGCTCGCCTCGCGCCCGGCCTCCTGGATCGCCAGCAGGGAAGGCGGCACCTCCTCGCTCCGCCTGCGGGCCACGTGCACGGCTGCCTCCGCCTGCACCTTGATGACCGAGATCTGGTGGGTGAGCGAGTCGTGCAGTTCCCGGGCGATACGGAGCCGTTCCTCGTCGGCGCGGCGCCGCGCGGTCTCCTCCCGGGTGCGCTCGGCCTCGTCCGCCCGCCGCTCGGCCTGCCGCAGCGCCTCCCCCGCGGCACCGGCCGCGATCAGCCAGGCGAGTTCGAGGGCGCCTCGGGCCTGAGCGAACGCCTCGCCCGTGTCGTGCAGGCCCGAGGCCAGGGCCGCGAGCGGGAGCAGGGCCAGCATGAGCACGCTCGCCGCCACCGTGACGGTGCGGTGTCCTTCCCGTACGGCCGCGTACACCGCGAAGAGGTACGCGACGGCGGGTACGTCGAATCCGGCCGCCTGGTACCCCACCGCGCACAGTCCGGTGACGGCCAGGACGGCGACGGGAACCCGGCGGCGTGCGCCCAGCGCCAACCCGCCTGTCGTCAGCAGGGCGTACCCGAGCAAGGCGAGGTCCGTGGCGGAACGCTGCCCGGACGGCCCGGTGACCAGCAGCGCCGCCGTCACGCCGACAGCTAGGACCCAGTCTCCGACCCGGGCCCGAACGCCGTACTCACCTGCACTCATGCGCGCACCCTAGCTGGCCGCCACCGCGGGCGAGTCCCCCTCGTGAACGAGCGGTCGGCTACCGCCTGCGCAGTACGTTCGTGCCTCGTGCGGCGGCCGTGGTAGCCGGCTGCCGCATCGGCCGCAGCGCGAAATGTCCGCGTCCGCCGGACGACCGTGGGTGGGGCCGGAGGAGATGCTCGGACGACACCCGGTCGCAGGAAGAAAAGGAGTGCCTTGCATGTCTGTTCGTCGCCTGCTCGCCGCCGCCGCGGCCGCCGTGCTCGGAGGTATCGGGCTGGCCGCACCGGCGGCCGCGCACGCCTCGGCTCAGTCGGTCGCCGTCGATTCCCACAGTCTGACCACCGGGCGACTCGTGGGCACCACGGCCGCGCTCGTGGCGCTGGCCGGCGTGGTCATCGGTCGGCTGGCACTGGCCCACTCCTCCGGCCGTGTCCGCACCGGCAACAGACGGACCATGGCCGTCGCGGCGGTGGTGGCAGGGCTGGCCGGCATGGTCGTCGGCGCGCTGAACCTGGCCGTCGCCGACGGTGGTCCCGGCACTGGCAACGGAGTGGTCGGTGGCGCCGCCGCTCTGGTGCTGGGGCTGATCGCCGCAGTCTGCGGATGGATGGCTCTGGCCCGCTCCCGCCGCACCGGCTGACGGCGAGGTCGCCGGAGGAAGTGGCCGGAAGCGCGTCCGGCGGTCACCGGGCGCGCACCGCCGCAGCTGGACCGTCACTTGCAGGCGATGGGGCTCTTCGGCTGCGGCCAGGCCTCCGTTCCGGTGGCGGTGCGGATGTAGGCGGTGTTCCGGTCGGGCGTCAGCCACAGCCGCAGTCCGCGGTAGTGGTACCCGGTGTCACGGGCCGTCGCCGGCAGCGGCGCGTGCGCGCGGTACGGCGCCCGGAGCAGGCCGTCGCGGACGAGCACGCCCTCGGGGTCACGGGCGTAGGTGCGGCCGTCCAGGTCGAGGAAGCGGGCCGACTGCCAGTCGCAGTGCTCGGGTCCGGTCCAGCCGCTGAGCTTGCGCACCGGTACGCGCCCGCCGTCACGGTCCGTCCACACCTCCACCCCCGCGGCCTCCGTGTATCGGGCGGGGAGTTCGGCGGGGTCGCAGGAGGCGTTGGTCTCCGGGCCCCAGCCCGGGCGGCCGGGCTGGTCCTTGGCCACCACGACGGCCACCTTGGTGCGCCCGTGGACGTCGAAGGAGTACAGCACCCGGTCGGCCTCCGCGCGCTCCACACGGTAGCCGTGGCCGGGCTGCTCGGGCTCGAACAGGTCGAAGTAGAGCCTCAGCCCGCCCTCGGGCGTGTCACCGCCGTCGGCCCTGCTCCAGCCGTCGGGTCCGCCGCCGTCGTAGATCTCCCCGTCGCACTCCAGCGCCCGGCCGGCCGCCCCGGAGGCCTGCCGCAGCGCCCGCGGACCGGACTCGTCCGTGTCCCGGGTGGCCACGTGGAGCGGCCCGACGTACGGGGAGGCCGGGGGTGTGCCGCGGACCACCACCCGTACTCCGGTGCCGTCGTCGCATCCCACCGCCGCCACGAACGCCAGCACCGCCACCGCCACCAGTCCCGCGCGCATGTCCCACCCCTGTCCTGTTCCCGCCTGCCGTTCTCCGCTCCTTGGACGGCGGGCGGGCGCGGAACGTTCAGCGGGCCTTCTGGAACGTCCGCCGGTAGGCCTGCGGGGAGACCCCGATGGAGGCGTGCAGGTGCTGGCGCAGCGAGGCGCCGGTGGCGAAGCCGACCTCGGCGGCGATCCGGTCCACGGGCAGGTCGCTGGACTCCAGCAGGTGCCGGGCGCGGACGACGCGCTGCTGGATGAGCCAGCGGCCCGGGCTGATCCCGACCTCGTCGCGGAAGCGGCGGGCGAAGGTGCGCAGGCTCATCCGGGCGTGCTGGGCCAGCTCGGCCAGGGTGAGCGGCTCGGCCAGCCGTTCCAGGGCCCAGACACGGGTGGCGGCCGTGCCGGAGGAGCCGTTCTCCGGGACCGGCCGCTCGATGTACTGGGCCTGGCCGCCCTCCCGGAACGGCGGGACGACACAGCAGCGGGCGACGAAGTTGGCCAGCGCGCTGCCGTGGTCGCTGCGGACGAGGTGCAGGCAGATGTCGACGCCGGCGGCGGCCCCGGCCGAGGTCAGGATCCGGCCGTCCTCGACGAACAGCACGTCCGGGTCCAGCTCGACCCTCGGGTACCTGTGGCGGAACAGGTCGGCGAGGTGCCAGTGGGTGGTGGCCCTGCGGCCGTCGAGGAGTCCGGCCTCCGCCAGCACGAAGGCCGCGGTGCATATGGAGACGATCCGCGCGTCGGGGCGGATCCGGGCGAGGGCGGCGGCGACGGGCTCCGGCAGCCCGGTGGGGAGGCGGGCGGGGAGCACGGAGGGGACCACCACCGTGTCCGCCGTCTCCAGCAGTTCGGGGCCGTGTTCCACGCCGATCGTGAAGTCCGCGCTGCTGCGCACCGGTTGCCCGTCGACGCTGCAGGTCAGCACCTCGTAGCGGCCGCCGGCGGCGCCGAGGATCCGGCTCGGGATGCCCAGTTCGAAGGGGTAGACGCCGTCGAGGGCCAGGACCGCCACCCGTTCCGGACTCGCCGTGCCACGCATGGCACGATCCTATCGGAGCTTGGCCATCGTGCCATTTCCCGGATGCCCGCCGCGCGGCAGGCTGGGTGACCATGAGCGATGTGAACACGATGCGCGCCATCGGCCAGGACGTCCTCGGCGGTCCCGAGGTCCTGAAGGAGGTCCGGGTGGAGCGGCCCGTGCCGCGGCCGAACGAGGTGCTGGTCCGGGTGCGGGCCGCCGGGGTCAACCCGACCGACTGGAAGCACCGGGCGACCGGCGGGTTCCTGGGCGAGCCGCCGTTCGTCCTCGGCTGGGACGTCTCCGGCGAGGTCGCGGAGACCGGGATCGGCGTGGCCGCCTTCCGGCCCGGCGACGAGGTCTTCGGCATGCTGCCCTACCCCTTCGGCCACGGCTCGCACGCCGAGTACGTCACCGTCCCGGCCCGCGCCCTGACGCACAAGCCGGCCTCGGTCGACCACGTCCAGGCGGGCGCGCTCCCGCTGGTGTCGCTGACCGCCTGGCAGGCCCTGACCGAGCACGCCGACGTGCGGCCCGGGCAGCGGGTGCTGGTCCACGCCGCGGCCGGCGGGGTGGGGCACGTGGCCGTGCAGATCGCCAAGGAGCGCGGCGCGTACGTGATCGGCACCGCGAGCGCCGGGAAGCACGACTTCCTGCGGGAGACCGGCGTCGACGAGGCGATCGACTACCGCTCCACCGACTTCACCGAGGCGGTGCGGGACGTCGACGTCGTCCTGGACACCCTCGGCGGGGACATCTCCGTACGGTCGCTGCGGGTGCTGCGGCCGGGCGGCGTCGTGGTGTCGATCCTGCCGGTCGGCTCGCGGGAGTTCCACGAGGAGGCCGAGCGGCTCGGGGTGCGGGCGGTGCGGATGCTGGTGGACGCCGACCGGTCCGGGATGAACACCGTGGCGGAGCTGGCGGCGTCGGGCCGGCTGCGCGCCACGATCGCGGGGACCTTCCCGCTCGCGGAGGCCGCCAAGGCGCACGAGCTGGGTGACACCGGACGGACGACGGGCAAGCTGGTCCTGCTGGTGGACTGACCTGGGCAGGAGGGTGAGCGCGGGCCCGGCCGCCGTGGGCCCGCGCTCCCGTGCCGCCGCCGCTTTGTCACCCACGCCACAGAACGACACGCGTGAAACCCGAAGACATATGTCAATCGAACATGCTCAAATTCCTTCTATCGAGGGTAACTTGACGGTCGAGGTACATGCTTTTCCGGGCGCGGGTGGGAGGTGGTGCCGTCGTGCGACAGGAGCCCACGCCACGCTCCCGGCATCTGCGCGTGCGTGAGGACCGCGGGCACACCGTGCTGGAGTTCCGCGGTGAGATCGACATCGCGGCGGCGGCCGAGATCGTGCCCGCGCTGGACCTGGCGACCGGTCTGCCCGGCGCCCGGATCGTGATCGACCTGCGCGCCGTCGACTTCTTCGACTGCTCCGGGCTGCGGCTGCTGTACCGGGCGCGCGGCCGGGTGCTGGAGCGGGGCGGACGGCTGCACCTGGTGTGCACCCATCCGCTGACCCTCCGGGTGCTGCGGGTCACCGGCCTGTCCCGGCTGCTGCCGCCGCAGCCGACGCTGGACGCCGCCCTGGAGCAGTCCGAGGCCGCGTCCGGCTCCCTGTGAGCGTCAGGCGCCGCGCGGCTCCTCGAAGAGGGCGCTGACGGACTCACCGTTGTGGATGCGGCGCACGGCCTCGGCGAGGGCCGGCGCGATCGTCAGGACGCGGAGCTTGTCGGTGTGCTCGTCCGCCGGGACCGGCACGGTGTTGGTGCAGACGATCTCCAGCACGTCCGGCTGCTCGCTCAGCCGCTTGAGGGCCCCGGCCGCGAACAGCCCGTGCGTGCACGCCACCCGGATCGAGCGTGGCCCCATCTCCCGCAGCTTCTCCAGGAGTTCGAGCACGGTGCTGCCCTTGGCGATCTCGTCGTCCAGGACGATGACGTCCCGGTCGCTCACCTCGCCGATGACGGAGCTGATGCTCACCCGGTCGTCCGCGAACCGCTGCTTGGCGCCGGCCGCCACCTGGGCGCCGATCAGCCGGGCGAAGGCGGCGGCCTCCTTGGCGTTGCCGAGGTCCGGGGAGACGACAGTGGTGCGTGTCAGGTCGTGACGCCCGAAGTGCTCGGCCAGTTCGCGCAGGGCGTGCAGGTGATCCACCGGCACCGAGAAGAAGCCGTGCACCTGGGGGGCGTGCAGGGTCATGGCGAGCACCCGGCTCGCGCCCGCGGCCACCAGCAGGTCGGCGACCAGCCGACCGCCCAGGGAGATGCGGGGCGCGTCCTTCTTGTCGGAGCGGGCGTAGGAGTAGTGCGGCATGACGACGGTGATCCGGGCCGCGGAGGCGCCCCGGGCGGCGTCGCACATCATCAGCAGTTCCACCAGGTGTTCCTGCACCGGCCGGACCAGCGGCTGGATCAGGAAGACGTCCCGCTCCCGGCAGTTGGCCTGGAGCTGCACCTCCAGACAGTCGTTGGCGAACCGGCTGACCCGGGTCGGGCTGAGCGGCACGCCGAGGTGGGCACAGACCTCCTCGGCCAGCTCGACATGGGCACTGCCACTGAAGACGGCGATGTCTCGCACGATCCGCTCCTCGCATGATCAGCACGGGCTGCGCCGTCATGCTACTGGCGGCGCTCCCCCGCCCCGGGCAGCGGTGCGCCGGGCGCGCCCGTCCCGGCCACGGTCCGGCGCCGCCGTCCGGCCAACCGCGCGGTCTGGTCCCGCGTTTGGCGGGCATCAGTGTCAGCAGGAAGGAGGGTCGCCATGACGACTTACGTCAGACGCCTGCCCCGGCGCATGCCCGGCTGGGCCAAGGTGGTGACCGCGTTCGTGCTGGTGCTGGTGGTGCTGTTCGCGGGCATCCGGCTGGCCGTACTCCCGGGCATCAAGGACCTTTTCGGCACCGAGACGCACGACCGGAGCGGCCCCGCGCTCCTGAAGTCCATCCAGGACATGAGCCGTTACGACGCCGCCTCCGGCAACTTCCAGGTGGTCGTGGACCTGGAGAAGGACGCGAAGTTCCTGCCCGACGCGGTCCGCGGCACCCGCACCCTGTACGTCGGCGCGGGCACCGTGGACGCCTATGTGGACCTCGGCGCGGTCGGGGACAAGGACGTGTCGGTCGACGGCGACCGGACGACGGCCAGGCTCCGGCTGCCGCACGCGCGCCTCGGCAGGCCGGCGCTGGACCCGGACCGCTCTTACGCCGTGTCCAAGCAGCGCGGTCTGCTCGACCGGCTCGGCGATCTGTTCTCGGACAATCCCAACGGCGAACAGGCGGTGCAGAAGCTCGCCGTACGGCACATCGGCGACGCCGCGAAGGACAGCGGGCTGACCGCGCGCGCCGAGTCCAACACCACCGAGATGCTGCGGGGGCTGCTGCGCTCCCTCGGGTTCAAGGAGGTGCACGTGTCCTACGGGGCCTGACCTCAGCCGCCCAGCATCCCCGGCAGGGCCAGCGCCCCGAGTGCGGTGGCGCCCACCAGCAGCCAGGCCACGTAGTCGCCGACGTGGCCCGACTGCAGCCGGCGCAGGGGCAGGGCCCGGTCGGGGGCACCCGCCCGGCCCGGCCGGGCCACGGCGTACGCGGCGAGGGCCACGGCGAGCAGCGCCGAGAGCAGGCCCAGCAGGACACCGGCGAGCGTCCAGTGCGCGGACGCGTGGGCGCCGCCGGAGCCGGCCTCGTTGACGGACCGGGCCACCAGTTCACCGAAGCCCGGGGCGATTCCCGCGGCGAACGCGGCGGTGAGCAGCACGGCGGGCACCGCGGTCATGCTGTCCGGGACACGCCGCAGGATGCCGCCGGTCTCGGGCCGCTCGTCCGAGCCGCTGGTCTCGTACTCGGCGTCCCGCGGGCGCGGCCCCAGACCGAGGAACACCCGGGCGGTGACCCGCAGGACGGCCGCGCCGGTGACCGCGGACGCGCCCACGAACAATACGGTGAGCGGGCCGCCCACCGCCTCCTCGGCGATCGCCTTGCCGAGCGCCGTGCCGAACGGCGGCAGACCGGCGAGGGCGAGGCCGCCGACGGCGAACATCACCGCGAAGGCGCCGAGCTCCCGGGCCCTGCCGTGCAGGGCGTGCTCGTCGACGCTGCCGTACCGGTCGAGCAGGGCGCCGGCGCAGGCGAACAGCGCGGCCTTCACACCGGCGTGGCCGAGGATGTACAGCGCGATCCCGTCGTCGCCCTCGGGGGTGAGCACGCCGAGACCGATCAGGAACAGGCCGGTGTGCGCGACCGTCGAGTAGGCCAGCAGGCGTTTGATGTGCCGCTGGTACCAGCACATGACGGCGCCGGTCACGGCGGTGAGCGTGCCCAGCGTGACCAGGGCGCGGGTCAGCCCCGCGGCGGGGATGCCGCCGGGTCCGGCGAAGACGGTGCCGTACACCCGCCAGACGCCGTACGAGCCGAGTTCGACCATGACGCCGGACAGCAGCATGCACACCGGGGTCGGAGCGACCGCGTGCGCGTCCGGGAGCCAGAAGTGGAACGGTACGGCGGCCGCCTTCACCAGCAGCCCGGTGAGCACCAGCACGAAGGCGGCGAGGACCAGGCCGTCCGGTGGGCCGTGCGCGTCGAGACCGCGGCCGATCCTCGTCATGGACAGCTCGCCGGTGCGGGCGTACAGCAGTCCGATGCCCATCAGCAGCGCGTACGCCCCCAGGGAGTTGACCACTCCGAAGGTCAGCGCGCCCTGCACCGCCTTCGCCTCGTCGATCCGGTAGCCGGTCAGCGCGTACGCGACCACGCTCATCAGCTCGAAGAAGACGAAGGCGTTGAACAGGTCGCCCGCGATCGCGAAGCCGCACATCGCGCCCTGGAAGACGAGCATCAGCGCCGGGAAGGAGCCGGCGTGGCCGCGCGGCGGTTCGTCGAAGTACCGCCAGGAGTAGGCGAGGGCCGCCAGGGTGAGCAGCGAGGCCAGCGCGGCCATGCCGAGCGCGGGACCGTCGCCCACCAGCGCGATCCCGACGCTGCCGGCGCCGGTGGGACGCCATCCGCCGGCCCACTCCACCAGCGGCGGCGAGGAGTTCGGCAGCAGGACCAGGGCGAGCGCGGCCGTGCCGCCGGAGACCACGCAGCCGGTGATCTCGGCGGCGGGCCGGGGCAGGAAGCGGCCCATGGCCACGAGCAGCGCCGCGCCGAGCAGCGGCACCGCGACCAGCAGCGGGAGCAGATGGTGCATCAGCCGCGCAGCTCTCTGAGTTCGTCGGGGTCGACCGTGCCGTGCCGCTTGGCGATCTGCAGGACCAGGGCGAGCAGCATGGCGGTGACGGTGGCGCCGACGACGATGTCGGTGAGGGTGAGGGCCTGCACGACCGGGTCGACGACCGGCCGTGAGCCCGGTTTCAGGTCGGAGAAGACGGGCGCGGTGGCCCCGTCGCGGTAGCCCACCGCCAGCAGCAGGACGTACGTGGCCGACTGGCACACGGCCAGGCAGCCGACCGCGTGGATCAGATCGCGGCTGGTGGCCAGGCCGTAGCAGCCGGCCAGGAAGATCCAGGCGGCGACCAGGTAGGGCAGCACGTGCATCACGGCGCTCTCAACTCCCCTGTTCCTCCTCGATCTCGACGGCCTGGTCCAGGAACCCGGCGAGCAGCACGACCACCGCACTGGCCACCTCCACGCCGACGGCCGCGTTCAGCAGCGGGACGATGCCGCCGGACGCCAGCGTGTTGAACGTCCCGTACGGCAGCAGTGTGTTGGCCAGGAAGGCGGTGCCCGCGAGGACGCCGGCGAGGCCCAGCACCAGATAGGCGCAGACGGCGAGGGCGTCGGAGGCCTCGAAGAGACCGAGAGGGCGGACCCGCTCCAGGGCGTGGTAGTCGGCGCCCAGGTAGAGCAGGTGCAGCGCGGTCGCGGCGACGACCCCGCCCTGGAAGCCGCCGCCGGGGCTGAGCTGGCCGTGCGCGACGACGTAGATGCCGGTGACGAGGGCGACGGGCAGCACGATCAGCGCGTAGCGGCGGACGGGCCGGGCCACCTCGGCGGGCTCCGGCTCCGCGCGGTGCTCGTCGCGGGCCTGCCGCAGGAGCACCACGCAGCCCAGGACGGCGGCGAACAGGATGCTCATCTCGCCGAGCGTGTCGTAGGCCCGCTGGTCGAAGTTGACGGAGGCGATGGTGTTCGCGGTGTGCCGGGCGAGCGAGGCCCGGACGGCCCGGTCGCCGTAGGGGTGGCTCGGGCCGCCGAAGGAGGGCAGGTCCAGACCGGCGGCCACCAGCAGGGCGGCCGTCCCGGCGCCGCCCACGGCGAGCAGCCACAGCCGCAGCCGGCGGCTCACCGGGTCTCGTCCCCGGAGCGGCCGCGCCGGCGGACCTTGCGCACCGACAGCATGATCAGCAGCGGGGTGATCGCGGAGCCCACGGCCAGTTGCGACAGACCGACGTCCGGCGCCTGGAGCACGGTGAACAGCACGGCCAGCGCGACACCGAGCACGGACAGCACCAGGGCCTGCCGCGCCGGGTCGCGCACCGCCACCGCGGCGGTGGCGGAACCGGCCACCAGGAGCAGCGCCACGACGATCACCGCGTCGGCCATGCCGTACCTCCCGTACGGCCGCCCGGCACCGTGTCAGCCACCGCGCACCCCCTCGAACCCGCCCGACAGCGCGCGGGAGGCGACGATGTTCCCGCCGATCAGCAGGGCACCGGTCACCAGCAGTTTCACCATGGCCCGGCCCGGCCCGGCGGCCACGCACACGGCCACCACGACCACCGCGCCGAGTGCGGCCGCCGCCCAGGTCGCTCCCCGGGCACCCGGCCGGTCGCCCGCCAGGTCTTCGGCCAGCAGGCGGGCGAAGACGAGGGTGCCGACCGGGCCCAGGAGGGCCATCAGCAGGGCGAGGTCGACGTAGGCGGGGCGGTCGTAGCCCTGGGCAAGCAGCAGCAGGGCCGGGCAGGCCACGGAGGTGGTCAGGTTCTGCGCCACGACCCGGCGGGACAGCGGGCCGGAGGTCACACCCCACAGGACGGCCGCCCCTCCCCCGGCCAGCACGACGGCCGCCGCCAGGATCCAGCCGTTCACCGCCAGGTCACCGCCCGACGACCGGCCCGGGCCAGCAGCGCGCCCGCCGCCGCGGCACTCGCGCCGATGATCCGCTCCAGGGTGTCGACCGAGGTGATGAACACCAGCCACAGCAGGGCTAGGGCGGTCCACCAGGCCAGCAGCTCGCCCAGGGTGAGCAGGACCGTACGGGTCGTGGTCCGCTGGGCCGTGCGCCCGGTCATCGCCGCCTCCTCGGTCCGTCCGCAGGGGGTTGTGCGGCGTTTCATGGCGATACGCCGCTCGGGGCATCCAAGCACCGCGCGGCCCTCGGAGGGCGGGCGGCACGCGGGTGCCGGGCCGGAGTGCCCCGGAGGCGTGAACGGAAACCGCCGACGCGCTCCGGCTGCCGTCCGGACGACGGCATTCCGCGCCGGTTCAGGGGTAACCGCGCTGTGAAACGGGGACGTTGACTATTCCAGGAGAGTGACCGAATGGCCCGGACCGCGCTACGCCTGCCCGCCGCACTGCGTACACCGAAGAAGCGGGAACGGCCCGCCCGGACCCGGCCGGCGGCCGCACCGCACGCACTCGCGCTCCCGTGGCGGCTGCTGGCGATGCTGGTCGCCTTCGCGTTCATGGTGGCCTTCGCGGTCGTACTGGCCCGGCTCACGCTGCAGCCGTCCCCGGCGTCGGTGTCGCTGACGCACAGCAATCTGCACCCCGGAAGGTCGCTGTCGGCCTATCTGGAGTACGCGCAGTGGCGGGACACGGTCAAGCAGATCGGGGGGAACGTACTCCTCGGCGTGCCGTTCGGCGTGCTGGTCCCGGTCCTGGCGCCGCGCGCCCGGGGAGTGTTCCAGGTGCTGATACTCACGGCTCTGGTGATGCTGGTGGTGGAGCTGTTCCAGGGCGCGCTGGTCACCGGGCGGGCCTTCGACATCGACGACGTCATCCTCAACACCACCGGCGCTCTGCTGGGTTGGCTGCTGCTGGGCCGCCGGCTCGGACGGTCGGTGCACCGCCGGGTGAGGACGACGGAAAGTGAGTGAGCGTCAGAAACTGGTCCGGACCAGAGTATTGACCCGTTCTTATCTCACGCCTTGAATCAAGAGGGCATCTCACCCCCCCCACGCCGAATGGAGAGACATGCCCTCCCCACGCCTGCTCCGCAGATGTCTGCTCGCCGCCCTCTCCGCCGCGCTGGTCGGCTCGGCCGCCGTCGGTCCGGCCCACGCGCAGGGCACCGCCCCGGCGGCCGCGGCCGCCGCTGCCGTCTCGGCCTTCTCCGACAACTTCGACGGAGCCGCCGGCTCGGGCGTCGACTCCTCGAAGTGGACGCTGGAGACGGGTGACAACGTCAACAACCACGAGCGCCAGTACTACACCTCCGGCACGAAGAACGCGGCCCTGGACGGCCAGGGGCACCTGGTCATCACGGCCCGGAAGGAGAATCCGGCGGGTTACCAGTGCTGGTACGGCAGTTGCCAGTACACCTCGGCCCGGCTGAACACCTCGGGCAAGTTCAACGCGCAGTACGGCCATGTCGAGGCCCGGATGAAGATTCCGCGGGGACAGGGCATGTGGCCCGCGTTCTGGATGCTCGGCACGCCGGTGAACTGGCCGGACTCGGGTGAGATCGACGTGATGGAGAACGTCGGTTTTGAACCCTCCACCGTGCACGGCACGATCCACGGCCCCGGCTACTCCGGCTCGGGCGGCATCGGCGCCGGCTACACCCTGCCGGGCGGCCAGGCCTTCGCGGACGCCTTCCACACCTTCGCCGTCGACTGGGCGCCCGACTCGATCACCTGGTCGGTGGACGGCAACGTCTACCAGCGCCGCACGCCCGCCGACCTGGGCGGGAAGACCTGGGTGTTCAACAAGCCGTTCTTCCTGATCCTGAACCTGGCGGTCGGCGGGTACTGGCCCGGTGACCCGGACGGCTCCACCCCGTTTCCGGCGCAACTGGTGGTGGACTCGGTGTCGGTGACGACGAGCAACAGCGCGGCCGGTGTCCCGATCCGGGGCCTGGCGGGCAAGTGCGTGGACGTGGCCGCCGCGAACACCGCCAACGGCACCCCGGTGCAGCTCTACGACTGCAACGGCACGGCGGCCCAGCAGTGGACGGTGGGTTCGGACGGCACGATCAGGGCGCTCGGCAAGTGCCTGGACGTCGCCGGCGGTGGCACCGCCGACGGCACGCCGGTCCAGCTGTGGGACTGCAACGGCAGTGCCGCCCAGAAGTGGGCCCTTCCGGCGGCCCGCGACATCGTCAATCCCCAGGCGAACAAGTGCCTGGACGTGAGCGGGAACAACTCGGCCAACGGCACCCGGCTGCAGATCTGGACGTGCACGGGCGGCGCCAACCAGAAGTGGACGGTGGGCTGAGCCCGGCCGTACCGGGGGCCGGCGCGGGCACGCTGTATCTCCGCGACGGCCCCGCTGAGGTGGTAGCCGGGCCCGAAGCGGACGAGGCCGCGCAGCAGGTCCAGCGGGTCGCAGGGGCGGGCCCGGCGGGTGTGCGGCCGATGGGTGAACGGGATACCGGTAAGGGGCTGTCCGGATCGGGCGCCGGCGGCGGCACCGCTACGGGCGGTGGTGCAGGGTCCAGGTGTACTTGTCGCCGCCCACCCACCGGATGGAGTCCGGGTCGTCCAGATCGTGGATCGGCAGCCCGTGGGACGCGGCGGCCTCCAGTACGTCGGTGACGGTCCTGGCCTCCCCGATGACCTCACCGTCGATCTCCATGATCCGGAAGGGCGGCCCGCCGTGCCTGCCCGGGCACACACCGAGTACCAGGATCCGTGGGTGGGAGATGTGCGGAACTCCTTGTTCGGTCATGCAACAGAGCCTAGAACGCCTCGCGGGCCGACGGCTCATCCGTGTGCGCCGTCCAGGAGACCGAGGACCGCCGCCTCGACGGCTCCCTGGGTGGCGGGGCGCCCGAAGTCCCCATGCTCCCCCAGCCGGCTCAGCGCCGGGGCGATCGTCACGCCCTCTTCGAACAGCTCGAAGACCCTGGGGTCGATGTAGGAGGCCCGGCAGACCGCGGGGGTGTTGCCGAGGTAGTGGCTGACCTCCCGGACCGCGCGCGCCGTCTGCCGATGCCGGGCGCTCTCGCTGGAGCGGGCGCCGCCGGCGGTGACGGCCAGCGCGACGGCGGCGAGCACGGTGGCGTGCCAGGTGCGGAAGTCCTTCGCGGTCACGTCGGTGCCGGAGAGCCGGCGCAGCGCCTCGTGAGGTCGTCGCTGTGCAGGTCGTGCCAGGCGCCGTGGTCGTGGAAGGCGAGGAAGCGGTCGCCGCCGCGCGGACGGCGCAGCAGGGCGCGCGTCACGGCGTGCGCCTGGTCGTCGACCAGGGCGCGGACCGTCTCGGTGCCGCCCTTGGCGGGAAAGCTGAAGGCGATCTCGCCGCGGCCGCAGCTCACGTGCTCGCGGAGCATGGTCGTCAGGCCGTAGGTCTCGCTGGTACGGGTGTGCCGGTCGCTGCCGACGCGGAAGAAGCCGAGGTCGAGCAGGCGGACGGCGCAGGCGGTGACCCGGGGACGGCTCAGTCCGCGTCCGGCGAGGTCGGCGGAGACCTGGTCGCGCAGCTCGGGCAGGGCGCGCGCGACGCGGCGCACGTGCTCGTGCTTGGCCCTGTCCTGCTCGGCCCCGAACTGCTCGTGGTACAGGTACTGGCGGCGTCCGGCGGCGTCGGTGCCGACGGCCTGGAGGTGGCCGTTGGGCCAGGGGCAGATCCACACGTCCCGCCAGGCCGGCGGGATGGTGAGGTCCCGGAGCCGGGCGCGCTGGGCGGGGTCGGTCAGGGGCGCGCCCGACTCGTCCCGGTAGCGGAAGCCGCGGCCGGCGCGGACCCGGGTGAAGCCCGGCCGGTCGCAGGAGCCGGTGCGCAGTCTCACCGTGCCCTCAGGGCCGTCGCCAGTCGTCGCCGGTCAGGTGGGAGCCGGCCTGTGGTCCCATGCGCAGCATTCCGCCGTCGACGATCCAGGAGGCGCCGGTGACGTAGGAGGCGTCCGGGCCCGCGAGGAACGCGATCACGGCGGCGACCTCGCGGGCGTCGCCGGGCCGTCCGAGGGGGACGCCGGGGCGGCGCTCGGTGCGCACGTCGGTGTCCTCCTGGCCGGTCATCGGGGTGGCGATCTCGCCGGGCGCCACCGCGTTCACCGTGATGCCGTGCTCGGCCAGTTCCAGGGCCATCACCTGGGTGAGCAGCCCGAGCCCGCCCTTGGCCGCGCAGTACGGCGCCGCGCCCACCCTGGGCTGGTGCTCGTGGACGGAGGTGACGTTGACGATCCGGCCGCCGCCGCCCTGCGCGATCATGTGCCGGGCCGCCTTCTGCCCGCACAGGAAGGGCCCGACGAGGTCCACGTCGAGCACCCGGCGCACGTCGTCGAGGCCGAGGTCGAGGAAGGGCGTCATGGTGCCCGTACCGGCGTTGTTGACCAGCACGTCGAGGCGGCCGAGTTCGGCGCACAGCTCGTCCACGGTGTCCGCGGCACCGGGGAGTTCGGTGAGGTCGAGCCGGGCGACGGCCGCCCGGCGGCCCTTCTCCCGGACCTCCCGCGCGGTCTCCTCGGCGCCCTTCTCGTCGCTGTGCCAGGTGATGCCGATATCGAGCCCCGCCTCGGCCAGGCGCACGGCGGTGGCGCGGCCGATGCCGGAGTCCGAGCCGGTGATCACGGCCACCCTGCGGGTGTCGGCGGAAGCGGACATGGCGGGCCTCCTCGCGGGCGGGCGGTCGACGGGACTCCGCAGTACCCGGGGTGCCGCGCGGACAAACCGCCGGGGAGGCCGGGGCGGGGCCCAGGCAGCCGGTGACGTGCGGGGCGGGCCCGTCCGGGGAACCCTGGAGGGGCTTCGCCGAGCTGGAGGTGGTGTGCGCATGGATCCCGTCGCGGCGCTGGACCGGATCGCCTTCCTGCTGGAGCGGTCGCTGGCTCCCACGTACCGGGTCAAAGCCTTCCGGACCGCCGCCCGCGTGCTGTCGGCGCTGCCGGACGGAGAGGTCGCCGAGCGGGCGGCGGCCGGGACGCTGGAGGCGCTGAAGGGGGTCGGCCCGAAGACCGCGCAGGTGGCCCGGGAGGCGCTGGCCGGGGAGGAGCCCGGCTATCTGCGCAAGCTGGAGGAGGAGGCCGGCGCGCCGGACGAGGACGGCCCCGGGGCGGAGCTGCGGGCGCTGCTGCGCGGTGACTGCCATACGCACTCGGACTGGTCGGACGGCGGCAGCCCGATCGAGGAGATGGGGCTGACGGCGGCCCGGCTGGGTCATGAGTGGACGGTGCTGACCGACCACTCCCCCCGGCTGACCGTGGCCCGGGGTCTGTCGCCCGAACGGCTGCGCGAGCAGCTCGCGGTGGTGGCGGAGCTCAACGCGCGGTGGGCGCCCTTCCGGCTGCTCACCGGGATCGAGTGCGACATCCTGGAGGACGGCTCGCTGGACCAGGAGCCCGAACTGCTGGAGCGGCTGGACGTCGTGGTGGTGTCGGTCCACTCCAAGCTGCGGATGGACGCCCGCTCGATGACCCGCCGGATGGTGGCCGCGGTCCGCGATCCGCACGCGGACGTGCTCGGCCACTGCACCGGACGGCTGGTCACCGGGCGCGGCCGGCCCGAGTCGGAGTTCGACGCGGACGCGGTCTTCGCGGCCTGCGCCGAGTCCGGTACGGCCGTGGAGATCAACAGCCGGCCCGAGCGGCTGGACCCGCCCCGGCGGCTGCTGCGCCGTGCGGTGGCCGCCGGCACGCTGTTCGCGATCGACACCGACGCGCACGCACCCGGACAGCTCGACTGGCAGATCCTCGGCTGCGCCCGCGCCGAGGAGTGCGGGGTGCCGGCCGGGCGGGTGGTGAACACCTGGCCGGCCGGGGAACTGCTGGTCTGGACGCGTGAGGGCCGCGTACCGGCACGTGTGGCGGGCTCCTGACGTGGTACCCGGAGACGGCCGAGAGAAAGGAATCCGCCGGATGGACCGCGCCGCCGTGTTCGACGTGGACGGGACCCTCGTCGACACCAATCATCTGCATGTCGTGACCTGGTGGGAGGCCTTCCGGCAGGCGGGGCACGACGTGCCCATGCACGCCGTGCACCGGGCCGTGGGCCTCGGTTCCACCGATCTGATCGCACATCTGCTCGGCGACGGCCGGGACGAGGATCAGGACGCCGGGCTGAGTGCCGCGCACAAGGCCCTGTACGGCCAGTACTTCGACCGGCTGCCCGCCCTGCCGAAGGCCGGTGAGCTGCTGCGGCGGCTGCACGGGGACGGCCGGCGGGTGGTGCTGGCCACCTCCGCGAGCGGCGCCGAGCTGGGCGCGCTGCGCCGGGCGATCGACGCGGACGAGGCCATCGCGGGCACCGCGAGCGCCGATGACGTGGCACGGGGCAAACCGGCTCCGGAGCCGGTGGAGCGCGCGCTGGAGCTGGCCGGGGTGGACGCGTCCCGGGCGGTGTTCGTCGGGGACACCGTGTGGGACATGCGGGCCGGCGCCAAGGCCGGGGTGCGCTGCGTGGGCCTGCTGTGCGGCGGGATCCCGCGGGCCGACCTGGAGGAGGCGGGGGCCGAGGCGGTGTACGACGATCCCGCCGACCTGCTCGCCCGGCTGGCCGGCAGCCCGCTGGCCTGAGCCGCGCAGGAGTGCCGCAGGAGTGACGCAGGTCATGGTGGACCGCCGGAACACCACGGGGTGGTCGCCCGTTGAACCAGCCGTGGGTGCGGATGGGACAGTGTCCCCGGGCCTCACCTTTTGCCCACAGGGACGATCGTCCGGCTGAAGCCCTGTGGAGCGTTTCGCCGAGAGGCGACCGCCATCCGCGCCCACCACAAGCCGCCCCGGCCGTGTCTCCCCCGTCACGGCCGGGGCTTTCTCGTGCCTCCGCCGTGTGCGCGCCGGGCCGCCGGGTACCCGGCGGGTCCGCCGAAGTCTCCGCGGAAGGAGCCGAAGGTGACCAGCGCAGCGGGCAGCAGGGTCGTGGTGACGGGCGCCACCGGCAATGTCGGTACCAGCGTGGTGCGCGTGCTGTCGGACGATCCGGGGATCAAGTCGGTCCGGGGGATCGCTCGACGGACGCCGGTGTGGTCCCCGCCGAAGACGGAGTGGTCGGCGGTCGATCTCGCCTCCGAGACGGCCAACCTGGCCGAGCGGTTCGAGGGCGCCGACGCCGTCATCCATCTGGCCTGGGCGTTCCAGCCGACGCACGATCCGGCGACCACCTGGCGGACCAACGTGCTGGGCAGCAACCGGGTGTTCGAGGCGGTCGCCGCGGCCCGGGTGCCGGTGCTGGTGCACGCCTCCTCCGTGGGCGCGTACTCGCCGGGCCCGAAGGACCACGCGGTGGACGAGTCATGGCCGACGCACGGCTGGCCGGACGCCGCGTACTGCCGGGAGAAGGCGTATCTGGAGCGCACCCTGGACATCTTCGAGCGCGACCACCCCGAGGTCCGGGTGGTCCGGATGCGGCCGGGTTTCCTGTTCAAGCGGGAGTCGGCGAGCGAGCAGCGGCGGATCTTCGGCGGACGTTTCCTGCCGGGCCCGCTGGCCCGGCCCGAGATGCTGCCGTTCCTGCCGGACGTGCCGGGGCTGCGGATGCAGGTGCTGCACACGGACGACGCCGCCGAGGCCTACCGGCTCGCGGTGCACTCGGAGGCCGCCCGGGGCGCCTTCAACCTCGCCGCCGACCCGCCGGTGGACGCCTCGATGCTGGGCGAGATGCTCGGCACCCGTCCGGTCCGGCTGCCCCGGGCCGCCGCCCGGTCGGCGCTCGCCGCGGCCTGGGGGCTGCGGCTGGTCCCGGCCTCCCCGCACCTGTTCGACGCGGTCCTGCGGCTGCCGCTGATGGACTCCTCCCGGGCCCGCACCGAGTTGGGCTGGCACCCGCGCCACACGGCCGAGGAGGTCCTGCGGGAGTTCCTGGACGGGCTGCAGCAGGGCGCCGGCATGGAGACCGAACCGATGCGCGGACGGAAGGTCGGCTGAACCGCGGCCGACGCGAGAGGGAAGGAGACCCATGACCGTACAGTCGGAACCCGAGCCGGAGCCCGGGCGCGAGGAGCATCCCGTCCCCCGGGACCCGCCCGACCAGCAGGCCGGCCCCGGTGCGGACCCGTTGGACGCCCCGGAACAGCCGCCCGGCGAGGAAAGCACGGGGCCGGACGAGGTGACCCGGACGGACGAGGGGATCGGGACGGACGAGCGGCCCGAGCCGGACGAACCCTCCGCCTGACGGCCGGGCCCACGGCCCGGCGGCCCGGCGGCCTAGCGCGGCGCCCGCTCCTCCAGGGCGGCGCGCCAGGCCGGATGGCGGTCCTGCGTGACCGGTTCGGCCGGGCGGCCGCCGCGGGCGAAGAAGTCGGCGAGCGGCAGGATCGCGGCGCCCACGGTGACCGCGTCGGGGCCGAGCCGGCCGAGTTCGATGGTGACCTTGTCGGCCGGGTGGCGCAGGGCGTACGTCGCCGCGTGGCGGCGCACTGCGGGCAGGAAGCGGGTGCCGAGCTGGAGACCGGCCCAGCCGCCGATGAGGATCCGCTCGGGCTGGAAGAGGTTGATCAGGTCGGACAGCCCGGCGCCCAGGTACTCGGCGGTCTCCTCCAGGACCGCGAGCGCGACCGGGTCGGGGTCGGCGCCGTCCAGTGGATAGGCGGCGGCGAGCATCGCGGTGAGCGCGGTCTCCTCGTCGGCGTCCTGCGGCGGCCGGCCGCCCTCCTCGCGCCAGCGGGCGAGCAGCGACTCGGCGCCCGCGTACGCCTCCAGGCAGCCCGGCGCCCCGCACCGGCAACGGCGCCCGCGCACCCGTACCGTCAGATGGCCCCATTCGACGGCCCGCCCGTGCTCCACCTCCGGGGTGACCAGGCAGGCGCCGACGCCCGAGCCGAAGAGCACGACCAGCGCGTTGCGGGCGCCGCGCCCGGCGCCGAACCACATCTCGGCCTGGCCGAGGGTCTTGGCCCCGTTGTCTATGAAGTAGCGGACCGCCTCCGGGAGCTGGGAGGTCGAGCGGAGGAGTTCCTCCAGGGGCACCGCGTCCCAGCCGATGGTCTGCCCGTGCACGACGGCACCCCGGTCGGCGGTGTGCTCGACGATGCCGGGGACGCCGACGCCGACGCCGAGCAGCCGCTCGGGGACGGCCTCCTGGGCCGCGAGCACCTCGGCGATGCCGTCGCGGATGTGGCCGACGATCCCGTCGACGTCGTAGCCGTCCTGGGTCAGCGGGCGTTCGGTGCGGGCGAGTTCGGTGAGCGCCAGGTCGAACAGTTCGACCCGGACCCGGGTCTCACCGACGTCGACGCCGATCATCTGGCCGCTGTGCGGGGCGACCCGCAGCAGCGTACGGGGGCGGCCGCCGTCGGAGTCGACGCTGCCGGCCTCCTCGACCAGACCGTCGGCGACCAGATCCGCGACCACGTTGCTGACCGAGCCGGAACTCAGCCCCGTCGCCGGGCCCAGCTCGAAGCGGCTCAGCGGGCCGTCGAAGTACAGCCGTTGCAGCAGGGCCGTGCGGTTCCCCCGCCTGAGGTCCCGTACCGTCCGCCCGTTCCGCCCCGTCATGTGGCTCCCTCCGAACCCTGTCCCGACCTGCAACATACCTCTCGCGCCAGCCGGAACGCGACTTTCCGACAACCCTTATTTCATGTACTGAGCTAACCGCCGCACCCACACTGAGCCAGCCGTCGCGGCCGCGACGGGCCCCAGCTCACCCACCCTTCGCGGTACAGCCTACGGAAATCCACTGGCCCGCCCACGCCTTGGCTATCTAGGCTAGCCATCAACCTAGAGGCTCTAGGTTGACGTCACGGAACACGGAATCCGGAAGGACCTTTCTGATGAGACCGCTCACCGAGCAGGACATTCGCGACTCCTTCGTCAACTGCTCCAAGGGCGAGGCCAAACGGCTGGCGGTGCCGCGGGACCTGGGCGAACGCCCCTGGGACGACCTGGACTTTCTCGGCTGGCGGGAGCCAGGGGCGCCCGACCGGAGCTATCTGGTCGCCGAGCGGGAGGACGGGCTCGTCGGAGTCGCGCTGCGTTATCCGACCGCGCGGCGCGGGCTCCTGCACCGCAGCCTGTGTTCGGTCTGCCTGACGAC
The DNA here is from genome assembly GCF_040631045.1 of Streptomyces sp. NPDC005706. Lineage (NCBI taxonomy): Bacteria > Bacillati > Actinomycetota > Actinomycetes > Kitasatosporales > Streptomycetaceae > Streptomyces > Streptomyces sp. NPDC005706. The sequence continues at coordinate 155,090 of NZ_JBEXYS010000010.1, forward strand.
GCATCCCGGCGGCGGTGTGTCCCTGATGACGGCGCGGAAGGCGGGTCCGGCGGGCCGCGAGGGGAACTCGGTCGGGGTGTACATGTGCACGGATCTGGCCTGCTCGCTGTACGTCCGCGGGAAGAAGGTGCCGCAGTCGGGAGGCCGGTTCGAGGAGAGCCTGACCCTGGAGGAGCAGATCGCCCGCGCGACGGGCAATCTGTACGCCTTCCTCGACCGGATCCGCGCCTGACGCCCCCCGGGCCGGCGACCGGCCGGAGTCACGGAAGGACGCCTCCCCGATCAGGGACGTTCGGCCCGGCCGGGGAGCGGGAACAGGCCAAGGGATGCACGACGTACGAGAGTGGACCGCGGCACTGAAGCGTCTGTTGATGCGCTACCGGGAGCCGGTGATCGTCCAGACGCTGCGGTCCGCCACCGCGGCGACGATCGCCTACGTCATCGCGCTGCGCCTGAGTCCCGAACCGGCCCCGCTGACCTCTCCCCTGACCGCCCTGCTGGTCGTCCAGGTCACCTTCTACGCCACCCTCACCAACGGCATCCGCCGGGTGAACTCGGTGGTCGCCGGGGTGCTGGTGGCCATCGCGTTCAGTCTGCTGGTGGGCCTGACCTGGTGGAGCCTGGCGCTGCTGATCGTGGCCTCGCTGGGGGTGGGTCACCTGGTGCGGGTGGACGAGTACGTGGCCGAGGTGGCGATCAGCGCCATGCTGGTGCTCGGGGTCACCACCGTCGGTTTCACCGCCTGGGCCCGGATCGTGGAGACGCTGATCGGCGCGGTCGTGGGCATGGCCTGCAACCTGCTGCTGCCACCCCCCGTGTGGGTGGACAAGGCGGGCGAGTCGATCGAGGACCTGGCCCGCCGGGTGCGGCAGCTGATGCTGCGGATGGGTGAGGAGGCCGCGGGCAGCGTCTCCTGGCAGCTGGCCGCCGAACGGCTGCACGAGGCCCGCCGTCTCGACCAGCACATCGCCCAGGTGGACGCCTCGCTGCGGCAGGCCGAGGACAGCCTGCGGCTCAACCCGCGCGTGAAGGAGGGCCTACTGCACCGGGTGGTGCTGCGCACCGGCCTGGACACGCTGGAGATCTGCACGGTGGTGTTGCGGGTGCTGGCCCGTTCCTTCACGGACCTGGCCAAGGCCCGGGGCTCCGAGGATCTGTTCCCGAAGGAGACCGGCGCGACCGTGGAGCAGCTGCTCTCCGAGATCGCCGACGCGATCGTCAGCTTCGCGGTCCTGGTGACCGCCGATCTGAGCGCGAACGCCGAGTCGGCGGAGGCGCGTCTCACCGCCGAGCTGCACACGGCGGCCGGCACCCGTGACCGGCTCGCCGAGCTCTTCCAGGAGGAGGTCGGCAAGGACTGGGAGAACTGGCAGCTCATGGGGGCCGTGCTGACCGAGGTGAACCGGATCATCGCCGAACTCGACACCGAGCACCGCACCCGACGCCTGCTGGAGGAGTTGGACCGGGTGTCCCGGGAGCACCGGGCGAGGCTGCCGCGGATGAGCCGGCTGCGGGAGCGCCTCGGTGTGCAGGAGGACCTGTGGCGGAACCGTACGGGGTTCGGCGAGCGTTCTCCGTGAGAGGTGCCGCGGCGGGGCCGGCACCACGAGGCGAGGGGGGCGGGCCGATGTCCGGCACCGAGGTGCGGATCGACGGGAACACACTGAGACTGCCGGGCGGCGTGGCGGTGCGGTTCGTCCGCACACTGCGACTGCCCGAGAAGGGCACGCATCCGCTGCCGCCGGGGCTCGGCGAGTTCCCGGTGCGACGGGTCGCCGACTTCGGCGACCGGGTTCCGCCGGAGTGGCGCCGGCGCGGCGGTGTGATGCTGCCCGTGTATCTGCGGGAGGCGATGTGGCTGAGTTTCACCGGTACGACGGAGCCGGCCGCCCTCCAGGTGGGCGTCGGCAAGGTGTGCGCCGTGTCCGGGAAGCCGTGGCGCGATCACCTGGTCCGCAAGCCGCAGAACTACCTGGTACTGCCCCGCCAGCCCTGGCTGGACGGCATCAACTCCGGCAAGGGCACGGTCCGGCAGTTCGTCGCCGTCCCGCTCGGTCTCGGGGCGACGGTGGAGGGCCAGGTCACCGGCGAGGAGGTGTGGGGCGGCGTACAGCTCCAGGCGTTCGGGCTGAACGAGCACGCGCTGGCCGAGTGGCGACGCGAGGAGCGGGAGCGCCGGCGGCGGTTGCGGGCGGCCGGACCGGCCGTCGGCTACGGCGCGCCCCCGCCGGGCGGCGGGCCCGTCCCCATGGCGGCCGCTCCCGGCGCGGCCCTTCCGCCGCCCTCCGCCCCGGCCGGGGCCGCTCCCCCGCGGCGCGCGGCGGCGATGGGACTGGGCGTCGGCGGCTCGATGCGCCAGGAGGTCTACCGGGACGACCGTCCGCTGAAGGACTGGTCACAGACGCCCGCCGGGCGGGTCTTCGTCCACCTGGTCACGCCTCCCGAGTGGCGCCGCATCACCGGCGAGGCTCCCCCGCCGTCGCCGGTGGACCGGGCGGCGTACACGCGGGCGGGACTGCCCTGGTACGACTACTACGACGAGGACGCCGAGGACCTGGACCCCACCGGCACCCTGACCGGCGTCAAGCCGGTCGGCGACTGGCTCGGCGACGACCTGGACCCCTGGCAGCAGCCCTCCCCCGGGCAGGTGACCCCGCTGAAGGACGCGCCGGGCAAGCCGGTCGAGGACGGGGAGTGGTAGACCCGGATCCGGTTGCGCGCTGCGCAACGGCCGTTGCCGTTCTTGCCTTCACCGGTCGATCCACGCCAAGGTGACCGACGAGCGGGAAGACCGACGACCTGAGGTGCGGCATGGACGAGGAGGAACGGGCGGTGCGCGGCGGCTCGCCGGAGCCCGGCCGGGGCCGGGGGCCGGGGGCCGGCTGGAGCAGGCGCCGGTTCGTCGGGGCCATGGCGGGCGCGGCCGCCGTGGTGGCGGTGCCCGTCACGGCGGCCGAGCCGCCCGGCCCCACCCCGCCGGTTGATCCCACCCCGCCGGTTGATCCGCCGCCGCGGGCCGGTGCGCGCACGGCGGTCCCGCCGTCGCACGGGGCGGACCGTCCCCGTCCGCTGTACGTGGGCACCTACACCTCCGCGGAGGGCGGCGGCGCCGGCGTCGGGCTGGCCGAGTACGACCCGGCGACCGGCCGGATCACCGGCACGGGGACGCTCACCGGCGTCCCCGACCCGTCCTATCTCGCGGTGCACCCGGACGGCCGCACGCTGTACGCGGTGGACGAGCGCGAGGACGGCGCGGTCACCGCGGTCCGCCTGGCCGACCGCAAGGTCCTGGGCGCGCGGAGCACGGGCGGGGCGGCCCCCTGCCATCTCTCGGTCCACCCCGGCGGGCGCTGGCTGCTGAGCGCAGGCTACCAGTCGGGCAGTGTCGCCGTGCACCCCATCGACGGCTCGGGCGCGCTCGGCGAACGCACCGATCTGGTCACCCACACCACCCCGGCGCCCGGCCCCGGCCAGCAGGGCCCGCACGCGCACCAGTTCCTCACCGCTCCGGACGGCGGCCATGTCCTCGCCGTCGACCTCGGTACGGACACCGTCTACAGCTACCGCCTCGACGCGGACCGGGGCACGCTCACCGAGGTGGCCCGGGCGCACACCCGGCCGGGCGCGGGTCCGCGCCATCTGACCTTCCACCCCGGCGGCCGCCACGCCTATCTGGCCAACGAGGTGGACGACACGGCCGCCGTCTGCGCCTACGACCCGGCCACCGGACGCCTGACGATCGGCGACCCGCTGCCCACGGGGTCGTCCGGGGGCACCAACTATCCGGCGCAGTTCCTGGTGACCGCGAACGGCTCCTACGCGTTCCTCGCCAACCGCGGCCACAACAGCATCGCCCGGTACGCCGTCGAGGACGCAGGGGCCCGGCTGCGGCTGCTCGGCACGGTGCCGGTGGCCGGGGACTTCCCGCGGCAGATCGCGTTCTCGCCGGACGGCCGGCTGCTGTTCGCGGCGAACCAGCGCTCCGGCACGGTCAGCGTGTTCCACGTGGACGCGGGGAGCGGCGCGCTGCGCCTGGCGGGTGAGCCGTTCGCGTCACCGGTCGCCGTCTGCGCGCTGCCACTGTAGGGCGCGGGGGCGGGCGGCGGCGCCCGCCTGGGCCAGCAGTGCGTGCATCCGCTCGGTGAGCTGGGCGACGTCGTCGGCGGGCGTGTGGAACGGCAGCCGTACGTCGCCCTGGGTGCGGGCGCGTTCGATGCGCAGGGTGAGGCCGTGCCGGTCGACGGCGAGCGGCACCACGCGGACAGCGGCGTGCAGGCTCTCGGGACGCACGAGCCGGGTGAGCCGTTCCACGGCGTCCGGGTGGGCGTCGGCGAGGTGGGTCAGCAGCCGCGCCTCTGCGCCGGCGAGCGGGTCGGGCCCGGCGGCGGCGAACTCGTCGAGGCCGACGGGCACGGAACCGGACGGCTGCCACAGCACCACGCGGGTGGGCCGCAGCAGCAGCGAGCCGCCGAGAGGGGTGAACCAGCCGGCCAGCCACAGTCGGGACCGGATCCGGCGGCGCACCGGTACGGGGGCCACGTCGGCGAACTCGACCACGGCGGCGGGCTCTCCGCGCGGGGCGCACAGCGCGGCCGCGACCAGGGCGCTGTCCTCGGGCACGTCCAGCAGTACTCCGCCGTCACCGGTCACGCGATGCGCGCCCACGTACTCCTCGCGGGCACCGTCCGCCGTCACCGCGCACGACCAGGCGGCCGCCGCCACCGACCGCGCCCGCTGAGCCGCACCGGGCCCGGCCGCCCAGTCCTGGGTGTCAACCATCCCCACGCCTCCTTAGGTAAGCCTTGCCTAACCTACCGAAGATCCGGGCGCACGCCAACCACGCCTCCCTACGAGGGGGGTGAGTCAGGCGATGACCCCGAGGAGCGCCCGGGCGCACAGATCGCGGACCTGTTCCCGGTCCGGTTCGCCGTCCCGCAGCCATTCCAGGCAGACGGCGGTGGTGAAGGCGAGCCAGCCGCGCACGGCGAGCCGCACCCCGGGGGCATCCTCGAAGGCCGGCCCGAACTCCGGGTCCACCGCGAGGGCGGCCAGGATCTGCTGCTCCTGGGCGGCGAGGGCCCGCTGGTAGACACGCCGCACGGCCTGGTCTCCGGCCGCGTCGGCGCGGTGGAAGGCGCGGAAGCCGTGCGCGTGCGCCCGCACGTAGGCGAGATAGGTGTCGAGACTGGCGAGGAGCTGGTCGCGCACCGGCACCCCGGGCACGGCCGCCGTCATGCGCAGCATCCGCTCGCTCTCGCGCTCCACGACCGCGGCGAAGAAGTCCCGCTTGGTCGGGAAGTAGTGGTACAGCAGCCCTCGGGAGACGCCCGCGATCTCGGCGACCTGCTCGATCCAGACGTCGTCGTACGGGCTCTCCGAGAACAGTTTCGCCCCCACCGACAGCAACTGCTCACGGCGCTCCTCGGTGCTGAGTCTGCGCCGGGCGCGTTCCCCCTGGTTCGCGGGCATGCCGTCACTTTACTTGACGCCGGTTCAACAACCGGACCACACTGGAACGCGTTATTGAACCCACGTACAACACGCGGGCGTCACAGGTTCAACCATCCGCTGGGTCAAGGGAGATCGCGTCATGGCGGAGACGACGGAGACCGGGCTGCCCAAGGGGTTTAGGGGCGCGGAACAGGGCTGGCCGGAGCTGCGCCGCATCCCGCATCCGCCGCGCCGGCTGCCGCTGCTCGGCGATGTGCTCGGCGTCGACCGGCGCCGCCCGCTGCAGGACTCGATGCGCTTCGGGCGCGAGCTGGGTCCGGTCTTCCGCCGCCGGGTGTTCGGCAACGAGTTCGTGTTCCTGTGGGGGTCGCGGCTCGTCGCCGACCTCGCCGACGAGTCCCGGTTCGCCAAGCACGTGGGCCTCGGGGTGGCCAATCTCCGCCCGGTCGCCGGGGACGGGCTGTTCACGGCGTACAACCACGAGCCGAACTGGCAGCTGGCGCACGACGTGCTGGCGCCCGGCTTCAGCCGGGAGGCCATGGCGGGCTACCACTCGATGATGCTGGCGGTGGCCGCCCGGCTGACCGGCCACTGGGACCGGGAACTGGCGGCCGGCCGCACGGTGGACGTGCCCGGCGACATGACCAAGCTGACCCTGGAGACGATCGCGCGCACCGGGTTCGGGCACGACTTCGGCTCCTTCGAACGGGACCGGCCGCACCCGTTCGTCACCGCGATGGTCGGCACGCTCGGCTACGCGCAGCGCCTGAACAGCGTGCCCGTGCCGCTGGTGCCGCTGCTGCTGCGCGGCGCCGCCCGGCGCAACGCCGCCGACATCGCCCATCTGGACCGTACGGTCGACGAGGTCGTGGCGGCCCGGCGCCGCTCTGGCGGCGGCGACGGGGACCTGCTGGACCGCATGCTGGACACCACGCACCCGGAGACCGGGGAGCGGCTGTCCGCCGAGAACGTGCGCAAACAGGTGATCACGTTCCTGGTGGCCGGCCACGAGACCACCTCGGGCGCGCTGTCCTTCGCCCTGTACTACCTCGCCCGGCACCCGGAGGTCGCCGCCCGGGCCCGCGCCGAGGTGGACCGCGTTTGGGGCGACACCCCGGAACCGGGCTACGAGCAGGTCGCCAAGCTGCGCTACGTCCGCCGGGTGCTGGACGAGTCGCTGCGGCTGTGGCCGACCGCCCCCGCCTACGCCCGGGAGGCCCGGCAGGACACGGTGCTGGCCGGGGAGCATCCGATGCGGCGCGGGGCATGGGCGCTGGTCCTGCTGCCGCTGCTGCACCGCGACCCCGAGGTGTGGGGCGAGGACGCCGAGCGGTTCGACCCGGACCGCTTCGAGGCGGGCGCCGTACGGGGCCGGGCCCCGCACACCTTCAAACCGTTCGGCACCGGCGCGCGGGCCTGCATCGGCCGCCAGTTCGCGCTGCACGAGGCGACTCTCGTCCTCGGCCTGCTGCTGCGCCGCTACGACCTGCGGGCCGACCCCGCCTACCGCCTCCAGGTCACCGAGCGGCTGACGGTGATGCCGGAGGGACTGCGCCTGCGCCTGGAACGACGCCCCGCGCCGGCGCCGACTCCGGTCACCGTGCCCGCCGCCGATCCCGGCTCAGCCGCCCGCTGCCCCGTGGGCGGAGCGGGAGACTGACTCCATGAGTTCCGTGCCGGCGCGGCCGCGAGCCTCTTCGCCCGCGGGCTACGCCGGAAGCGGCTCGCGCCGGGTACCGCCGAGTGCCCGGCGACAGCCTCCGCTCAGTCACCCGCCGCCCAGTGCCCGGGGCGGGTGACCGACTCGGGGAGCCTGGTGCCGGCGTTGCCGCGGGCCGCGTTGACCTGGGGCTGGGTGAGGAAGAAGGCGCCGGTGAGGTCGGCGTCGCTCAGCTCGGCGTCCCGGAGGTCGGCGCCGATCATGTCGGCCTCGCGCAGGTCGGCGCCGGTGAGGTCGGCCGCGATGAGGTAGGCGCCGCGCAGACTGGCCCCGCGCAGGTCGGCGCCGCGCAGCCGGGCCCCGATGAGGTCGGCGCCCCGGCGGTCCTTGGCCCCGCGCTTACCGCTCTTGCCCCCCTTGCCGCCCTTGCGGTCCTTTCCGCCGACGGCGTCCGCCCGGGCCAGCTCGCTGGCGCGCAGCAACAGGACGTTGACCTCCTGCCGGTGGGCGGCCACGTCGAGGCGGGCCAGTTCCTCGGGTGTCCCCCGGGTGAGCAGTTCGGTGCGCTCCAGGGCCTCGCGCAGGCCGGCGTGGACGGGCCAGGCGGCCTCCAGGCGCAGCGCCTCCGTCAAGTACCGGAGCAGTTCGTGCAGTTGACGGACGACGGGGAAGACCTCGAACATCCGGCGGGACCGCTCCGGGGAGCCGGTACGCCAGTCCTGCCCGCCGAAGGTGACCTGCGAGACCTTCTGTCCGGCGCCGAAGCAGTCGTAGACCGTGCAGCCGGTGAAGCCCTTCTCGCGCAGACCGGCGTGGATGCCGCAGCGGTGGTCGTCCCGCAGGTTCGGGCAGGGCTTGCCCGCGGGCTTGTCGATGGCGAAGTCCGCGGAGGCGGCGAACGGCAGGGCGACGCAGCACAGCCCGAAGCACTGGGCGCAGTCGCCGCGCAGATCGGCGAGGTCGGTTATCTGATCCGGCATGGCGTCCAGCCTACTGACCTGCGTGACCGCGGGACGCGCCGCCGCGCCCCGCGGCCCCTGGGACCGGCACCCGGCCCTCAGTCCTCCAGCGCGGGCAGGTCCAGCCGGGCCAGCCGCTCCGGGTCGGCCAGGATGTACATGCCGGTGATCCGGCCGTCGGCGACCGTGAACGCCGTGACCGAGACCGGCCGCCCCTCGGGCGCGGTGACCAGGCCCACCGCTCCGTTGACCAGCACCGGACGGGCGTGCACCGCGAGGTGGGAGAACATCGAGGCCTGCTCGGCGACGGTCCGGGCCCCGCTGACCGCCTTGGACGCGCCGACGCCCCGGACCAGGACGCCCGCGTCGGCGCGCAGCGCCACATCCGGGTGGAGCAGGGCGAGCAGCGCCTCGAAGTCGCCGCCGCGGGTGGCGGCCAGCCAGGCGTCGACCACCTGCCGCTGCCGGCCGAGGTCGGGGTCGGCCGACGGGCCGGCGCCCTGCACCCGGCGGCGGGCCCGGCTGGCGAGCTGCCGGGTGGCGGCCGGGGTGCGCTCGACGATCGCGGCGATGTCGTCGAAGGGCACGGCGAACATGTCGTGCAGGACGAACGCCAGCCGTTCGGCGGGTTCCAGCGTCTGGAGCACGACGAGGAGCGCCAGCCCGACCGAGTCGGCCTCCAGCACCTCCTTCTCGGGGTCGGTCCGGCCGAGGGAGCGGACCACCGGATCGGGGACGAACGTGTCCTCCATCGGCTCCTCGCGGCGCGCGGTGCGCGAGCGCAGCATGTCCAGGCAGACCCGGCCCACCACGGTGGTCAGCCAGCCGCCGAGGTTGCGGATCTCCGCCGCGTCACCGCGGCCGAGCCGCAGCCAGGCCTCCTGGACCGCGTCCTCGGCCTCGGTGAGCGAGCCGAGCATCCGGTAGGCCACCGCGCGCAGGTGCCCCCGGTGCTCCTCGAAGCGGTCGGCGAGCAGGTCGGTGGCGTTCATGAGGTCCCCGTTCGTTCGGTGTCGGCGGGGCGCCGGCACCGAACGCCGCCGCGGGCGGCGGCAGCGGCCCGGTGATCGTCGGCTCGCCCGTGGCCGCAGACTATGCCGCCCGCCCGCCGCCGCAACTCCTTTTGTCGCGAGCTCCGTTGGCTCAGGCCTCGTCGCGGGCCAGGGCGAGCAGCCGGTCCAGGACGCGGGGTGCTCCGGCGCGCAGACCGTCGTGCTCGTACTCGTCGGTCACCCAGGTCCGCAGCCCCCGCACGGCGCGGGCCGTCCGCAGGGAGTGGGCCGTGTCCACGTACATGTCGTCGTGGTAGACCGCCGCGGCGACCGGCACCTCGTTGGCGGCGAGCCGGGCGGGGTCGTACAGGGGCTGCCAGTCGGTGCGGGCGGCGAGCAGTTCGGCGGTCTCGCGCAGCGGGCGCAGGGCCGGGTCGGTCTCGAACATCCAGGGGTGCACCGTCTCGCCGGTGAACAGCACCGGGGCGTCCCCGGCGATCGCCTTGGCCGCGTCGAACTGCGGGAACTCGGCACGCACCCGCTCGGCGGCCCAGGCGGTGGGGCGGGCGTCCTGGCCGTAGATGGACTCGTGGACGAGCGCGTAGAGCGGGTGCGCCGCGTACGACAGCAGGCCGCGCACCTGTTCCTGGAAGGCGTCGGACAGCTCCGGGCCGCCGGGAGTGCGGACGAACGCCTCCTCCAGGAGGAAGTGCAGCCGGTGGCTGCCGTCGCTCGCCCCGAGCATCAGGCCGAGGGACTGGAACGCCTCCACGGTGAGACGGTGGCCGCCGGGCAGGACGACGTCGTGGGTGAGGAGGTGGTCGGCGATGCGCCGGGCCCGCTCGACGTCCTGCGGGTAGCGGGCGTAGTGCGCGGCGACCTTGCGTTCGATGCGCGGGTAGGCGGCCCGGTAGACGTCGTCGGCGTGGGCGTCGAGGGAGGGCAGGCCGCCGGTGACGACGGCGGTGTCGAGTCCCTCGGGGGCGAGGGAGAGGTACGACACCGTGCAGAAGCCGCCGAAGCTCTGGCCCAGCACGGTCCACGGGGCGCCGCCCGTCACGAGGGGGCGGACGGCCTCGCAGTCGCGGACGATGGAGTCGGCGCGGAAGTGGGTGAGGTAGTCGGCCTGCTCGGCGGGACCGCCGCGCAGCGGGAGGGTCTGCCGGGTGGCGGGCGTGGAGCTGCCGGTGCCGCGCTGGTCCAGGAGGAGGACGCGGTAGTCCTTCAGGGCGCGGTCGAGCCAGGCCTGCCGTCCGACGAAACGATTCGCCCCGAAGCCGGGGCCGCCCTGCAGATACAGCAGCCACGGCAGGTCCTGCCCCGCCTTGCCGGCGGCGACGGCCTCACGGGCGTACAGCTCGATGCTCTCGCCGTCCGGCCGCGCGTGATCGAGGGGTACGGTGAAGCGGCGGTCGGTGAGGACGACACCGGGCTGGCGGTAGCTGGAAGTCAACGGATCTCCCGGGACGGACGGCGTGGACGCGTCCCAGTTCAGCACACCGGCGGCCGGGCCCACCCACCCGGGATCATGGATTCCTACTGAACTTCCGGTCAGCGGGCGGCGAGACTGGAGCGGCGCACCACCAGCTCCGGCTGGAGCACCACCCGCCGGTGCTCGTGCCGGCCGGCGCCGCCCTCGGCGCCCGCCTCGGTCTCCTCCAGCAACAGCTCCGCGGCGAGGGCGCCCATGGTGACGGCGGGCTGCCGTACGGAGGTCAGCGGTACGGCGGCGGCCGCGGCGAACTCGATGTCGTCGTAGCCGACGATCGCCAGGTCGTCGGGGACGACCACGCCGGCCGCGTAGAGGGCCTGGAGCACGCCGAGCGCGAGCAGGTCGTTGGCGCAGAAGACGGCGGTGGGCCGGTCGGCGAGGCCGAGCAGCCGGGCGCCCGCGTCCCGGCCGGCGGCCACGTCCAGTCGCTCGGTGGGCAGCTCGCGCAGGGCGTCGGGGCCGAGCCCGGCCTCGGCGAGGGCGTTCAGGGCGCCGGTGCGGCGGTCGCGCACCTGGTTCAGTCCGGGCGGCCCGCTGACGTAGGCGATGGAACGATGACCGGCGTCCACCAGGTGGCGGACGGCGAGGGCGCCGCCCGCCACGTCGTCCACGGAGACGGAGCACTCGGTGGTGCCCTCGGCGACCCGGTCGACCAGCACGAAGGGGATGCCGTGCCGGCGGAAGGCCGCGATGTTGCGGCCGGTGGCGTCGGCCGGGGTGAGGAGCACCCCGCGCACCCGCTGCTCGGCGAAGAGCGAGAGGTACTCCGCCTCCTCGGCCGCGTTCTGCGCGCTGTTGCAGACCATCACGCCGAGCCCCGCGTCGCGGGCCGCCCGCTCGGCGCCGCGGGCCACGTCCACGAAGAAGGGGTTGCCCATGTCCAGCACCAGCAGGCCCATGATCCGGCTGCGGCCGGCGCGCAGTTGCCGGGCGGACTCGCTGCGGACGTAGCCGAGCCGGTCGATCGCGGACAGCACCCGCGCCCGGGTCTCGCCGGCGACGGTCTCCGGGCGGTTGATGACGTTCGAGACCGTGCCCACCGAGACTCCGGCGGCGCGGGCGACGTCCTTGATACCCACCGACTGGGCCATCGGGCTTCGGACCTCCAGGGACGAGGGGCGGCGGGGGAAGGCGCTCACGGGCACCACGGGCGCTCACGCGCTCGAGGAGCGTCGCGCGTGCCCGGGGCGGAAGGGCCCTCACATTACCGTCATGACCGGCATCACGGCCCGGTCCGCGCGGGCGGTGCGAGGTCCGCGGCGTACGGCGGTGCGAGGTCCGCGGCGTACGGCGGGAAGGGGTCCGGGCCGGCCGGGTCCGGACCGGTGACGGCGGGTGCGGCGGGCCCGCCCGCGGGAGCGGTCAGGGCAGGTGGAACACCTCCGTGAGCGGTGTCATCGCCTCGTCGGGCCGGGCGCCGTCCAGCGATTCGAAGAACGGCGCCATCTCCGCCTGCCAGCGGGCGTTGACTGAGGTGGCCTCCATGCCGGCCTGGGCGGCGGCGAAGTCCTCGGTCTCCAGATGGCCGACGAGCAGGCCGTCCTCGCGCAGGAACAGCGAGTAGTTGTGCCAGCCGGCCGCCCGGAGCGCGTCGAGCATCTCCGGCCAGACGGCGCAGTGCCGCTCGCGGTACTCGTCGAGGCGGTCCGCCCTGACCTTCAGCAGGAAGCACACGCGTCGCATCAACGCCTCCTCGTCCGTCAGAAGTTGAACCGGTCGATGTTCTTCGCGTCGAACACGGTCGGCTTGCCCAGGTTGATCACGCCGTCCTTGCCGATGGTGTAGGTCGTGCCGCCCGCCTTGAAGGTCTCACCCTCCTTGCCGGTGATCTGACCGGAGGCCAGGGCGACGGCGGTACGGGCGGCCAGGTCCCCGAGCTTCGCCGGGTCCCACAGCTCGAAGCCGCTGACGGTGCCGTTCTTGACGTACTTGCGCATGTCGTTGGGGGTGCCGAGGCCGGTCAGCTTCACCTTGCCCTTGTACTTGGAACCGGACAGGTACTGGGCGGCGGCCTTGATACCGACGGTGGTCGGGGAGATGATCCCCTTCAGGTCCGGGTGCTCCTGGAGCAGGCCCTGGGTCTGCTGGAAGGACGTCTGCGCCTCGTCGTTGCCGTAGGCGATCTTGACGAGCTTGACGTTCTTGTACTTGGGGTCCTTCAGCTCGTCCTTCATGTAGCCGATCCAGGTGTTCTGGTTCGTCGCGGTCTGCGCCGCGGACAGGATCGCTATCTCGCCCTTGTAGCCGATCTGTTCGGCGAGGAGCTGCACCTCGGTGCGGCCCAGGTCCTCGGCGGACGCCTGGGAGACGAAGGCGTTGCGGCAGCCGGGGTCGGTGTCGGAGTCGTAGGTGACGACCTTGATGCCGTTGGTCATCGCCTGCTTGAGCGCGGTGCACAGGGCGCCCGGGTCCTGCGCGGAGACGGCCATCGCGTCCACCCGCTGCTGGGTGAGGGTGTTGACGTAACTCACCTGCCCGGAGGTGTCGGTGGCGCTGGAGGGGCCCACCTCCTTGTACTTCTCGCCCAGTTCGGCGAGGGCCTTGCTTCCGCCCTTGTCAGCGGTGGTGAAGTAAGGGTTGTTCACCTGCTTGGGCAGGAAGCCGACGGTCAGCCCCTTCTTGGTGGCCGCGTTCGGATCGGCCTTGCCGGCGGAGGTGGCCGGCCCGCTGTCGTTCTTGACGTCGTTCTTGGTGGTACCGCCGCAGGCGGTGGCGGCGAGCGCGAGGGAGGTGACGGCGGCGAGGGCCACGCAGGTGCGGCGCAGGGTGGACGGGCGCATGGTCGGGTTCCTTTACGAGGGTCGGGTGGTCGGGGAGTTACGACGTCGGTGCCGAGGCGGCTCTGCGGCCCACCCTCGCGACGGTGATCTGACGTGCGACCCGGGGTCCGAGCACGGAGACGACGAGCAGCACGCCGGTGACGACGATCTGCGACTGCGCGGAGACGTTCAGCAGGCTCATCACGTTCTGCAGCGCGCCCAGCAGGAACACCCCCGCGATCGCGCCGCCGAGCGTGCCCCTGCCGCCGTCGAAGTCGATGCCGCCGAGCAGCACGGCGGCGACGACGGAGAGTTCCAGACCGGTGGCGTTGTCGTAGCGGGCGCTGGCGTAGTGCAGGGCCCAGAAGACGCCGGTGAGCGCGGACATGAACCCGGTTGCGACGAACAGGGCCAGCTTGGCGCGCTTGACCCGGATGCCGGCGAACCGCGCCGCCTCCTCGTTGGCGCCGACCGCGAACAGCGACCGGCCGAACGGGGTGGCGTGCAGGACGACGACGGCGACGGCGAGCAGCACCAGGAAGAGCGGGAAGGCCTGCGGCAGGAAGGTGCCGCCGAGCCGCCCGGCGGCGAAGTCCTGGTACTGGGCGGGGAAGTCGGTCACGGCGTCGGAGCCGAGCACGATCTGCGCGATGCCCCGGTACGCGGCGAGGGTGCCGATGGTCACGGCGAGGGACGGCAGCCCCAGCCTGGTCACCAGCAGGCCGTTGACCAGGCCGCACACCACGCCCAGCAGCAGGCAGACCGGGATGATCGTCTCGATGGCCATGCCCTGGTTCCACAGCTTGCCCATCACCGCGCCGGACAGCCCGGCGGTGGAGGCGACCGACAGGTCGATCTCGCCGGAGACCACGAGCAAGGTCATGGGCAGGGCGATCAGCGCGATGGGCAGCGTGTTGCCGATGAGGAAGGACAGGTTGAGGGCGTTGCCGAAGCCGTCCACGAAGCCGAACGACAGCAGCAGCAGGACGATCAGGAGGGCGCCGACGACGGTGTCCCAGCGGACGGCGCGGCTCAGCGACTCAGGCACCGGCGTTCTCCTTCGTCAGGGGGGCCTTGCTCAGGGCCGACTTCTTCTTCAGGGCGGCGGCCACCCGCAGCGCGACGACCCGGTCGACGGCGATGGCGAGCAGCAGCAGGACGCCGTTGATCGCGAGCACCCACACGGAGCTGACGCCGAGGGCGGGGAGCACGCTGTTGACGGAGGTGAGCAGCAGGGCGCCGAGGGCGGCGCCGTAGACGCTGCCGGAGCCTCCGGTGAAGGCGACGCCGCCGACGACGACGGCGCTGACGACGGTGAGTTCGTAGCCGTTGCCGGTGCCGGAGTCGACGTTGCCGAACCGGGCCAGGTAGAGGGCGCCGGCGAGTCCGGCGAGGGCGCCGCAGACGGTGTAGGCGGTGAGGATGCGCTTGCGCACGGGGATGCCGGCCAGCCGGGCGGCCTCCGGGTTGGAGCCGAGCGCGTACAGTTCCCGGCCGCCGCCGAAGTGCTTGAGGCAGTAGGCGGTGACGACGAGGACGGCGAGCGCGACGAGGGCGAGCCACGGGACGGCGGAGATGCCGCCGGAGCCGAAGTCCACGAATCCGCCGGGGAGATCGGCCGCCGTGATCTGCCGGGAGCCGACCCAGATGGAGTCGACACCCCGGATGACGTAGAGCGTGCCGAGGGTGACGACCAGCGCGGGCACCTGGCCGAGGCTGACGAGCAGGCCGTTCAGCAGGCCGAAGCCGACGCCGAGCAGGACGGCGAGGAACAGCGCCACGGCCGGGTTCCCGCCGCCGTGCAGATAGCTTCCGGCGGCGAAGGCGCTGATGCCGAGCGTGGAGCCGACCGACAGGTCGACGTTGCGGGTGATGACGACCAGCGACTGGCCGGTGGCGACCAGCACCAGGATCGTGGCGTTGAGCAGCAGGTCCTTGATGCCCTGCTCGGAGAGGAACTCGCTGTTGCCGGCCTGGGTGACGGCGATCATCACCAGGAAGACGGCCAGGATCGCGAGTTCTCGCATCTTGAAGACCCGGTCCACCAGCCGGGTGCCGCTGGACCTGGGCACCTCGGTGAGCGGTGTCTCGTTCGGGGCGGTCACCGTCATGCGGCGGCCCTCCTGGTGACGTTCGGGGGCACGGGGGCGGCCCTTCCGGCGGCGGTCATGCGGCGGCCCTTCCGGTGGCGGCGGCCATCACCGTCTCCTCGGTGGCCGCGGAGCGCGGGATCTCCGCGGTGATCCGGCCCTCGTGCATGACGAGCACCCGGTCGGCCATGCCGAGGACCTCGGGGAGGTCGGAGGAGATCATCAGGACGGCGACGCCCTCGGCGGCCAGTTCACCCAGCAGCCGGTGCACCTCGGCCTTGGTGCCGACGTCGATGCCGCGCGTCGGCTCGTCTACGATCAGTACCTTCGGGCCGGTGGCCAGCCACTTGGCGAGGACGACCTTCTGCTGGTTGCCCCCGGAGAGGGTGGAGACGGCGTCGGCGATCCGGGCGTACTTCACCTGGAGCCGTACCGCCCAGTCGAGGGAGCGGCTGCGTTCGGCGCCGCGGTCCATCAGGCCGGCCTTCACGGTCGTGCGCAGGCCGGTGAGTCCGATGTTGCGCGCGATGGACATATCCATCACAAGGCCCTGGGCGCGCCGGTCCTCGGGGACCAGGGCGAGTCCGGCGGCCATCGCGGTGGAGGGCGCCCCCCGGGTGAGCCCGCGGCCCTCGACCTCCACCTCGCCGGCGTCCCACCGGTCCACGCCGAACACGGCGCGGGCCACCTCGGTGCGGCCGGCGCCGACCAGTCCCGCGAGACCGACGATCTCACCGCGCCGCACCTCGAAGGAGACGTCGGTGAAGACCCCCTCACGGGTCAGCCGGCGCACGCTCAGGGCGACCTCGCCGGGTGTGACGTCCTGCTTCGGGTACAGCTCGTCCAGGTCGCGGCCCACCATGCGGCGCACCAGGTCGTCCTCGGTCATGCCGTCGAGGGGCTCGCACGCGATCCGGGCGCCGTCCCGCAGCGTGGTGACCCGGCGGCAGATCTGGAAGATCTCGTCCAGCCGGTGGGATATGAACAGCACCGCGGCGCCCTGCTCGCGCAGGGTGCGGACGACGCCGAAGAGCCGGGCGACCTCGCTGCCGGTCAGGGCGGCGGTCGGCTCGTCCATGATCAGGACCCGGGCGTCGAAGGAGAGCGCCTTGGCGATCTCCACGATCTGCTGGTCGGCGATGGACAGTCCGCGGGCGGGCCGGTCCGGGTCGAGTTCGACGCCGAGCCGCTTCATCAGGGCGGCGGTCGCCGCGTGCGTGGCCTTGTGGTCGATCCGGCCGAGGGTCCGGCGGGGCTGCCGGCCCATGTAGATGTTCTCGGCGATCGACAGGTCGGGGAAGAGCGTGGGCTCCTGGTAGATCACGGCGATCCCGGCGTCGCGGGCGTCACCGGGTCCGTGGAAGACGACGGGCTCACCGTCGAGCAGCACCTGCCCGGAGTCGGGGCGGTACACCCCGGCGAGCGTCTTGATGAGGGTCGACTTGCCCGCGCCGTTCTCCCCGGCGAGGGCGTGCACCTCGCCGGGCAGCAGCTCCAGGGAGACGCCTCGCAGGGCGCGTACGGCACCGAAGGACTTGGAGACGTCCCGCAGGGCCAGCACCGGGGTCGGTCCCGCGTCGGGCGGGTGGGTCATGGGGGCTCCTCGACGACACCGGCGGCACCGCCCCTCGGCGTCGTGAAAGGTTTCAACTGGATTGCCGGGACGTTAGGCATCCCGGGCATGTCACGTCAATGGGTCCGTGTCGAAAAACCTTCGATAGCCGTAGGTCACGGACGAGTCACGGACAACGGTGTCGACCGGAATGCTTGACACCCCTTCGAGGGGCTCATAACTTGCCGTTCTGAATCGTTTCACACGCTCAGTCGTTCCACCCGACACCACAGGAGCCCCGAAGTGACCGACCTCGCCGCGGTGAAGGCCGCCCTCAGGACCCAGGCCGTCGAGACGCCGTCGTGGGCGTACGGGAACTCGGGGACCCGGTTCAAGGTGTTCGCCCAGCCGGGCGTGCCGCGCTCGGCCTGGGAGAAACTGGCCGACGCCGCGAAGGTCCACGAGTTCACCGGGGCCGCGCCGACGGTCGCCCTGCACATCCCGTGGGACACGGTCGAGGACTACGCGGCTCTCGCGAAGTACGCCGAGGAGCGCGGGGTGCGGCTCGGCGCGATCAACTCCAACACCTTCCAGGACGACGACTACAAGCTGGGCAGCGTCTGCCACCCGGAGGCGCGGGTGCGCCGCATGGCGGTGGACCATCTGCTGCGGTGCGTCGACATCATGGACGCCACCGGCTCCCGCGACCTGAAGCTGTGGTTCGCGGACGGCACCAACTACCCCGGCCAGGACGACATCAGGGCCCGGCAGGACAGGCTGGCCGAGGCGCTGGCGGAGGTGTACGCCCGGCTCGGGGACGGTCAGCGGATGCTGCTGGAGTACAAGTTCTTCGAGCCGGCCTTCTACGCGACGGACGTGCCGGACTGGGGCACGGCCTACGCGCACTGCCTGAAGCTGGGGCCGAAGGCACAGGTGGTGGTCGACACCGGGCACCACGCGCCGGGCACCAACATCGAGTTCATCGTCGCCACGCTGCTGCGGGAGGGGAAGCTCGGCGGCTTCGACTTCAACTCGCGCTTCTACGCCGACGACGACCTCATGGTCGGTGCGGCGGACCCGTTCCAGCTCTTCCGCATCATGTACGAGGTGGTGCGCGGGGGCGGGTTCACCCCCGAGGTGGCGTTCATGCTCGACCAGTGCCACAACATCGAGGCGAAGATCCCGGCGATCATCCGCTCCGTGATGAACGTCCAGGAGGCCACGGCCAAGGCACTGCTGGTCGACCGGGCCGCACTGGCCGCGGCACAGGCCTGCGGTGACGTCCTGGCCGCCAACGCCGTGCTGATGGACGCCTACAACACCGATGTCCGGCCGCTGCTCCGTGAGGTGCGCGAGGAGACGGGGCTGGACCCGGACCCGGTCTCCGCCTACGCCCGGTCCGGGTGGGCGGAGCGGATCGTCGCCGAGCGGGTCGGCGGGGAGCAGGCGGGGTGGGGGGCCTAGCCCCCCACCGACCGCACCGCCCTCCTCTCCCCCGCCCGCATCCACCCTCTTCTCCAGAAGGACCCAGATCCATGGCAACGCATCCCGAAGCCGCCGCTCTCCTCGCCCGCTCGCACCGGCTGGGCGCCGACCCCCGCAACACCAACTACGCCGGCGGCAACGCCTCCGCCAAGGGCACCGGCGCCGATCCCGTCACCGGCGGTGACGTGGAGCTGATGTGGGTGAAGGGCTCCGGCGGCGACCTCGGCACGCTCACCGAGGCCGGGCTCGCCGTGCTGCGTCTGGACCGGTTGCGCGCCCTCGCCGGCGTCTATCCGGGTGTCGAGCGCGAGGACGAGATGGTCGCCGCGTTCGACTACTGCCTGCACGGCAAGGGCGGGGCGGCTCCCTCCATCGACACCGCCATGCACGGCCTGGTCGACGCCCCGCACGTGGACCACCTGCACCCCGACTCCGGTATCGCCCTCGCCTGCGCCGCCGACGGGGAGAAGCTGACCGCCGAGTGCTTCGGCGACTCGGTGGCCTGGGTGCCGTGGCGGCGGCCCGGGTTCCAGCTCGGGCTGGACATCGCGGCGGTCAAGAAGGCCAACCCGCAGGCGGTCGGTGTCGTCCTCGGCGGGCACGGCATCACCGCCTGGGGCGACAGCGCCGAGGAGTGCGAGCGCAACTCGCTGCACATCATCCGCACCGCCGAGGCCTTCCTGGCTCAGAAGGGGAAGGCCGAGCCCTTCGGGCCCATTCTGGACGGCTACGGCGCGCTGCCCGAGGCCGAGCGGCGGGAGCGGGTCGCCGCGCTCGCGCCGTACGTACGGGCCATCGCTTCCCAGGACAGGCCGCAGGTCGGCCACTTCACCGACTCGGACGTGGTGCTGGACTTCCTCTCCCGCGCCGAGCACCCGCGGCTGGCCGCCCTCGGCACCTCCTGCCCGGACCACTTCCTGCGCACGAAGGTACGGCCGCTCGTCCTCGACCTGCCCCCCTCGGCCCCGCTCCAGGACGCGGTCGCCCGGCTGCGCGAACTGCACGCCGCCTACCGCGAGGAGTACGCCGCCTACTACGAGCGGCACGCCCTGCCCGACTCCCCCGCCATGCGCGGCGCCGACCCGGCGATCGTGCTGGTCCCGGGAGTGGGCATGTTCAGCTTCGGCAAGGACAAGCAGACCGCCCGGGCCGCGGGCGAGTTCTACGTCAACGCGATCAACGTCATGCGGGGCGCCGA
This sequence comes from Streptomyces sp. NPDC005706, assembly GCF_040631045.1. Taxonomy (NCBI): domain Bacteria; kingdom Bacillati; phylum Actinomycetota; class Actinomycetes; order Kitasatosporales; family Streptomycetaceae; genus Streptomyces; species Streptomyces sp. NPDC005706. The sequence continues at coordinate 174,728 of NZ_JBEXYS010000010.1, forward strand.
GGCGGTCTCCGCGTACGCACCGATCGAGGAGTCGGAGAAGTTCCGCATCGAGTACTGGGCGCTGGAGGAGGCCAAGCTCCGGCGGATGCCGAAGCCGAGGCCGCTGGCCACCCGGGTGGCACTGGTGACCGGGGCAGGCAGCGGGATCGGCCGGGCCATCGCGCACCGCCTGGCCGCCGAGGGCGCCTGTGTGGTCGTCGCCGACCTGAACGCGGAGAACGCCGCCGCCGTGGCCGCGGAACTCGGCGGCGCCGACCGGGCCGTCGCCGTGACCGTGGACGTCACCTCCGAGGAGCGGATCGCCGAGGCCTTCCAGGCCGCCGTACTCGCCTTCGGCGGGGTCGACCTCGTGGTGAACAACGCCGGCATCTCCGTCTCCAAGCCGCTGCTGGAGACCTCGGCCGAGGACTGGGACCTCCAGCACGACATCATGGCGCGCGGCTCGTTCCTCGTCTCCCGGGAGGCGGCGCGGGTGATGACCGCGCAGGGGCTGGGCGGCGACATCGTGTACATCGCGTCGAAGAACGCCGTGTTCGCCGGCCCCAACAACATCGCCTACTCCGCCACCAAGGCCGACCAGGCCCATCAGGTGCGGCTGCTGGCGGCCGAACTGGGCGAGCACGGCATCCGCGTCAACGGGGTCAACCCGGACGGTGTGGTCCGCGGGTCCGGCATCTTCGCGGGCGGCTGGGGTGCCCAGCGGGCCGCGGTGTACGGGGTGCCGGAGGAGAAGCTGGGCGAGTTCTACGCCCAGCGCACCATCCTGAAGCGGGAGGTGCTGCCGGAGCACGTGGCGAACGCGGTGTTCGCGCTCACCGGCGGCGAGCTCACCCACACCACCGGCCTGCACATCCCGGTCGACGCGGGTGTGGCGGCCGCCTTCCTGCGATGAGCGGCGGTGTGCGGTCCTACGCGGCCGTCGATCTGGGCGCCTCCAGCGGGCGGGTGATGGTCGGCCGGGTCGGGCCCGACTCGCTGGAGCTGACCGAGGCGCACCGGTTCCCCAACCGCCCGGTGCGGTTCCCGGAGGGTCTGCGCTGGGACGTGCCGGCGCTGTACGCCGGTGTGCTGGACGGGCTGCGGGCCGCGGGACCGGTCGATTCCGTCGGCATCGACAGCTGGGCCGTCGACTACGGCCTGCTGGACGCGGACGGCGCCCTGCTGGGCAACCCGGTGCACTACCGTGACTCCCGCACGGAGGGCGTCGCGGAGAAGGTGTGGGCGACCGTGCCGGCCGCCGAGCTGTACGCGGCGACCGGCCTGCAGTACGCGCCGTTCAACACCCTGTACCAGCTCGCCGCCGCCCGCTCCACCGTCCGATTCGCCCAGGCCGCACGGCTGTTGCTGATCCCCGACCTGCTGACGTACTGGCTGACCGGCGAGCAGGGCACCGAGCTGACCAACGCCTCCACCACCCAGCTCATCGATCCGCGCACCCGCGACTGGGCGTACGGCGTCGCCGAGCGGCTGGACGTCGACCTCGGGCTGTTCGCGCCGCTGCGGCGGCCCGGTGACCCGGCGGGGGTGCTGCGCCCGGAGGTGCTGGCGGAGACCGGGCTCGCCGGGCCGGTGCCGGTCACCGCGGTCGCCTCGCACGACACGGCGTCCGCGGTGGCCGCGGTCCCGGCGACGGACGGGCGTTTCGCCTACATCTGCACCGGCACCTGGTCCCTGGCCGGTCTCGAACTCGACGCGCCCGTGCTCACCGAGGAGAGCCGGGCCGCCAACTTCACCAACGAGCTGGGGCTCGACGGCACCGTGCGGTATCTGCGCAACATCATGGGGCTGTGGCTGCTCCAGGAGTGCGTACGCGCCTGGGGCGAGCCGGATCTGGGGCCGCTGCTGCGGGAGGCGGCCGCGGTACCCGCGCTGCGGTCGGTGGTGGACGCCGGGGACGAGGCGTTCCTGGCGCCGGGCGGGATGCCGGAGCGGATCGCGGAGGCCTGCCGGGCCTCGGGGCAGCCGGTGCCCGAGAACCGGGCCGAGGTGACGCGCTGCATCCTCGACTCGCTGGCGCTCGCCCACCGCCGGGCCGTCGAGGACGCGCGGCGGCTGGCCGACCGTCCGGTCGACGTCGTGTACGTCGTCGGCGGCGGCACCCGCAACGCGCTGCTGTGCCAGCTCACCGCCGACGCCTGCGGGCTGCCGGTGGTGGCGGGCGCGACGGAGGCCGCGGCCCTCGGCAACGTGCTGGTGCAGGCCCGCACCCACGGACTGGCCTGCGACCTCGCCGGGATGCGCCGGCTGCTCACCCGCACCCAGCCGTTGACCCGCTACACACCACGCGGCGGCACCGCCCGCTGGCGGGAGGCGGCGGCGCGGCTCGCCACGCCGTGAGCCGCGCCCTCCGCCCGGCGGATTCCGCCGATTACCCTGCAACCGTCCGACGACCGACGCCGAGGAGCCGCGATGCGTGTCGCCCTGTTCCTGACCTGTGTCAACGACACGCTCTATCCGGACACCGGCCGGGCGGTGGTGAGACTGCTGGCCGGACTGGGCGTCGAGGTCGACTTCCCGATGGCCCAGACGTGCTGTGGACAGGCCCACTACAACACCGGCTACCGGCACGAGGCGGAGCCGCTGGCCCGGCACTTCGCCGAGGTCTTCGGTGACTACGACGCGATCGTGACCCCGTCCGGGTCCTGCGGGGCGATGGTCCGCGAGCTGTATCCGCGCATGGGAGAGCGGGCGCGGGCCGAGGGCCGGGGCGGGACGCTGGCCACGGTGCTCGCGCCGGTGGTGCCGAAGACGTACGAGCTGACGGAGTTCCTGGTGGACGTGCTGGGTGTGACGGACGTCGGCGCGTACTACCCGCACCGGGTGACGTACCACCCCACCTGCCACGGACTGCGTGCCCTGGGCCTCGGCGACCGGCCCCGGCGGCTGCTGAACGCCGTGAAGGGGCTGGAACTGGTGGAGCTGCCGGGGGCGGAGGAGTGCTGCGGGTTCGGCGGCACGTTCGCGGTGAAGAACGCCGAGGTGTCGGCGGCGATGGGCGCGGACAAGGTGCGCAACGCCGAGTCGACGGGCGCGCAGGTGCTGTGCGCGGCCGACAACTCCTGTCTGATGCACATCGGCGGCACCATGAGCCGGCTGCGGACGGACATGCGGCCGGTGCACATCGCGGAGATCCTGGCGAGCACGGAGGAGGAGCCGGCCGCATGAGCGGAACGTACCTGGGCATGCCGGCCTTCCCCGAGGCCGCGCGCGAGGCCGTCGGCGACGCCACCCTGCGCGGCAATCTGCGCCACGCCACGCACACCATCCGGGCCAAGCGGGCCCGGGCGGTCGACGAGGTGTCCGACTGGGCGGAGCTGCGGGAGGCGGGCCGGCGGATCAAGGACCACACGCTGCGCCATCTCGACCGGTACCTGATCCAGTTGGAGGAGGCGGTGACGGCGGCGGGCGGCACGGTCCACTGGGCCGCCGACGCCGAGGAGGCCAACCGGATCGTCACCGAACTGGTCCGGGCCACCGGCGAGTCGGAGGTCGTCAAGGTCAAGTCGATGGCCACGCAGGAGATCGGGCTCAACGAAGCCCTCGAGGCGGCGGGCATCCGCGCCTACGAGACCGATCTCGCCGAGCTGATCGTGCAGTTGGGCAGGGACCGGCCGTCGCACATCCTGGTCCCGGCCATCCACCGCAACCGGGGTGAGATCCGGGACATCTTCCGCGCCGAGATGGCCGAGTGGGGGCGCCCGGCACCCGAGGGCCTGAGCGACTCCCCCGCCGAACTCGCCGAGGCCGCCCGGCTCCACCTGCGGGAGAAGTTCCTGCGGGCGAAGGTCGGCGTCTCCGGCGCCAACTTCATGGTGGCCGAGACCGGCACGCTGGTCGTGGTGGAGTCAGAGGGCAACGGGCGGATGTGCCTGACCCTGCCCGAGACGCTGATCTCGGTCGTCGGCATCGAGAAGATCGTGCCTGCCTGGCGGGACCTGGAGGTCTTCCTGCAGACGCTGCCCCGCTCCTCGACGGCCGAGCGGATGAACCCGTACACGTCGATGTGGACCGGCACCACCGGCGAGGACGGCCCGGAGGCCTTTCATCTGGTCCTGCTCGACAACGGCCGCACCGACACCCTCGCCGACGAGGTCGGCCGGCAGGCGCTGCGCTGCATCCGCTGCTCGGCCTGCCTGAACGTGTGCCCGGTGTACGAGCGGGCGGGCGGCCATGCCTACGGCTCGGTGTACCCGGGACCGATCGGTGCCATCCTCAGCCCCCAACTGCGCGGTACCGGCAGCGACATCGACGCCTCCCTGCCGTACGCGTCCTCGCTGTGCGGGGCCTGCTACGAGGTGTGCCCGGTCGCCATCGACATCCCGGAGGTGCTGGTGCATCTGCGGGAGCGGGTGGCGCAGGGCGGCCAAGCGGTCCGGGCGGGCAACAAGGTGGTGCTGAGACCGGCCCGGGGCCATGCCGCCGAGCGGGCGGCGCTGCGGGCCGCGCGCTGGGCGTTCGCGCATCCGGGTGCGCTGCGCGCCGGACAGCGGCTCGCCTCCCGCACCCGCCGGCTGCATCCGCGCACGCTGCCGGGTCCGGGCCGGGCGTGGAGCGGGACCCGGGATCTGCCGGCGGTGCCGACGGAGCCGTTCCGGGACTGGTGGCAGCGTACGAACGGCGGGAAGGACACGGCGAAGTGAGCGGCAGGGAACGGATCCTGGGCCGGGTGCGGCGGGCGCTCGCGGACCTGCCCGCGGACGAGCGGCCGTACGAGGAGGCGGTGGCGCGGGACTATCTGCGCGAGCACGGCGACCGTACGGCCGGGCAGAGCGTGGAGCTGCTGGCCGAGAACCTGGCGGACTACCGGGCGGTCGTGCATCGCACGGACGCCGGCGGGCTGCCGGACCTGATCGGGCGGCTGCTCGCGGCGCGCGGCGCCGAGCGGGTGCTCGTGCCGCCGGGGCTGCCGGCCGGGTGGCTGGCGGCCGGCGGTCCCACCCGCGTCCAGGACCGGGCCGCGAGCACGGCCCGCGAACTCGACGGGGTGGACAGCGTGGTCACCGGCTGCGCGGTCGCGATCGCCGAGACCGGCACCCTCGTCCTGGACGGCTCCTCCGACCAGGGCCGGCGTCGCATCACTCTGATCCCCGACCACCACATCTGCGTGGTGCGCGTCCCGGACCAGGTGGTCGCCTCCGTCCCGCAGGCCCTCGGGCGCCTGGCCCCCGGCCGCCCGCTGACCTGGATCTCCGGCCCGTCCGCCACCAGTGACATCGAGCTCGACCGGGTGGAGGGGGTGCACGGGCCGCGCACCCTGGAAGTGGTGCTGATGACCGGGGAGTGAGCGGAGCTTGCGGCCGGGCTGGAGGCGGAACCGCGTGACAGGAGCGCTGAACAAGCGCTTAGATAGTCGTCGGACGCCGTTCCCCAGCCAGCCGGAGGCCCCGTTGTTCACGTCCGTCGACGACGTCTCCGCCCGTCTCGCCGAGACCGGGTACCTCCCTTCGCCCGCCGTCGCCACGACCGCCTTCCTCGCCGCCCGCCTGGGCAAGCCGCTGCTGGTGGAGGGGCCGGCCGGGGTCGGCAAGACCGAGCTGGCCAAGGCCGTCGCCCAGGTGGCCGGAGCCCGGCTGGTCCGGCTCCAGTGCTACGAGGGCGTCGACGAGTCCCGGGCCCTGTACGAGTGGAACCACGCCAAGCAGCTGCTGCGCATCAGCGCGGGCCACGGCGAGAGCTGGGACGACGCCCGCACCGACATCTTCAGCGAGGAGTTCCTGCTGCCCCGCCCGCTGCTCACCGCGATCCGCGGCGAGGAGCCGACGGTCCTGCTGATCGACGAGATCGACAAGGCCGACGTCGAGATGGAGGGCCTGCTGCTGGAGGTGCTCAGCGACTTCCAGGTGACGGTCCCCGAACTGGGCACGGTCACCGCGACCCGCCGCCCTTTCGTCGTGCTCACCTCGAACGCGGGCCGCGAGCTGTCCGAAGCCCTGCGCCGCCGCTGTCTGTTCCTGCACATCGGGTTCCCGGAGGAGGAGCTGGAGCGGCGGATCGTGGCGCTGAAGGTGCCGGGTCTCGACGCGGCGCTCACCGAGTCGGTGGTACGGGTGGTAGGGGCGCTGCGCGCGATGGACCTGCGCAAGGTGCCGTCCGTCGCGGAGACCGTCGACTGGGCGCGCACCCTGCTGGCCCTGGGCGCGGGCACGCTGGACGAGACGGTCGTACGGGACACCCTGGGCGTACTCCTCAAGCACCAGGACGACGTACTGAAGGCGGCGGCCAAGCTGGACCTGGACGCGCTGTGACCGGTGTCGGGGGCCGGATCACCGGGCTGGTGGGCGCGCTGCGCGAGCACGGTGTGCGGATCGGCACCGGGGAGACGGTCGACGCGGCCCTCGCCGCCGAGGCCCTCGGCTTCACCGACCGGGAGCTGCTGCGGGAGGGGCTGGCCGCGACCCTGCTGCACGGCCCGGCCCAGCGGGCCGTGTTCGACCCGGTCTTCGACCTGTACTTCCCACGCGGCGTGGGCGGCCCGGAGCAGGCGCCGGCGGACCGGGAGGAGCTGCGCGACCGCCTCGCGCGGGCGCTGGCGGCCGACGACCGGGCGCTGCTGGCCCGGCTGGCCGCGGAGGCCGTCGACGGTTTCGGCGGGTACGGGAGCTCACCGGGGTCGGACGGCTGGTCGGCGCACCAGACGCTCGACCGGCTCCGGCCGCAGACCCTGCTGGCCCGGGTGCGCGCCGACGTACGGGGCCGGGACGGCGGCTCGGGGTTCGCGGACCGGCTGCTGGACGACGAGATCAGACGGCGCATCGAGGTGTTCCGGCGGCTGGTCGGCGCGGAGGCCCGGCGCCGGGTCGCCGAGCGGCGCGGACGGGACGAGATCGCCCGGCGGGCCGTCGCCCCGACCGCGGACCGGGTGGACTTCCTGTACGCACGCCGCGACCAGCTCGCCGAGCTGCGCAGGGTGGTGTGGCCGCTGGCGCGGAAGCTGGCGACCCGGCTGGCCGCGCGGCGCCGCCGGGCCGCGCGCGGCACGATCGATCTGCGCCGCACCCTGCGCTCCTCGCTGTCCACGGGCGGGGTGCCGATGCGGCCGGTGCTGCGCAGGCGCCGTCCGGTCCGGCCGGAACTGGTGCTGCTGTGCGATGTGTCGGGCTCGGTGTCGGGGTTCTCGGACTTCACGATGCTGCTGGTGCAGGCCCTGCACGACCAGTTCAGCAAGGTCCGCGTGTTCGCCTTCGTCAACCGGCTCGACGAGGTGACCGGGCTGCTCGCTCACGGCCGGGCCGACCCGGACGGGCTCGGCGCCCGTATCCGCGCGGAGGCCACGCTCACCGGCTGGCACGGCAGCAGCGACTACGGCGTCGCCCTGGGCGAGTTCACCGAGCGGTACGGCGCCGCGGTCGGGCCCCGGACGACGGTGTTCGTGCTCGGGGACGCCCGTACGAACATGAGCGACCCCAACCTGGCCGCCGTCCGTGAACTCGCCCGCCGCGCCCGGCGCGTGCACTGGCTGAACCCCGAGCCGCGGGCCCAGTGGGGCACGGGTGACTCGGCGGCGCCCGCCTACGCCGAGCTGGTCGAGATGCACGAGTGCCGCACGGCCCGGCAGCTCGGCGAGCTGATCGCGCGTCTGCTGCCGGTGTGAGACGGGTGCGCGTGGGGCCGCGGGGCGTGCCCCGCGGCCCCACGCGCGCCCGTGTCAGCTCTTGGCGTACTCGTTCGCCATCGTCCCGGCGAAGTCGAACACCACGACCTGTTCGTCTCCCACCACCCAGGCGTCGTGGCCGGGCGGGCAGACGAAGACGTCGCCGGGGCCGACCTCGCTCTCGCCGCCGTCGTCCATCCGCAGGTGCATCCGCCCTTGGACCACATAGCCGTTGTGGTGGACCATGCAGCTCGCGGTACCCGCGATCGGTCCCACGGACGCCGACCATCGCCAGCCCGGTTCGAAGGTGCCCACCGCGAAGTCGAGCCCGGTCAGGTGGAGGGCTTCGAGGTGGCCGCGGGGAAAGTCACGCCGCTCGTCGGGTTTGTCGACCGTCTTCACTTCCAGCATGACGGTGTCCTCCCTTCCGGCCGCTCGGCACGGCCGGGGCCGGCCCCCGCCCCCGGCGGCCTCGGACGGCACCGGCAAACAGACGACGGTGACCGCACCCCACACCTCCATCGTCGGCCCGCCGTCCGGGGGGCGCCATCCGGAGGCGGCGTCTACCAGCTCCGTCCCGCCCCCAGCAGGAGGTCGTGGACACGCGCCACGTCGGGGTTGTCCGGGACGCCGGGGCGCTGGACCAGGAAGCCGGTGTTGATCGGCGGGTCCTCCGGCGCCAACAGCTCCACGAGCGCACCGGACTCCAGCGCGTCCGCGCACAGATAGCGGGGCAGCACGCTGAACCCGGCGCCCGCGACCACGGCCGCCAGCACCCCGCGCAGGTCCGGCACGGTGACGGCGGCGGTCCAGGACAGGCGCCGGCCGAAGACGTGCCGCCAGTACCGGCGGGCGATCGGCAGGTCCTCGGCATAGGTGATCAGCGGTACGGAGCGCAGCGCTGCTGGCCCTTCGGCGGGCAGCCGGTCCCGCAGCGGACCGGCCCAGACGGGGGCGGCGGCCAGGACGAACTCCTCGTCGCTGAGCGGCACGGCGTGCAGCGTGCGGCCGCGGGGCCGAGTGGTGGCGATCACCAGGTCGTGGCGGCCCGCGCGCAGTTCGTCCAGCAGTTGATCGGTCAGTCCGGTCGCCACCCGCAGCCGCACGCCCTCGGCGACCAGCGGGGCGAGGGTGGGCAGGACGGTGCTGCACAGGAACTCGGCGGGCCCGGCGAGGTGGACGGGCTCCGCGCGGGCTCCCTCCGGCGCATGGGGACCGGCCACACCGGCCAGCTCGTCCAGGGGCCCGGCGATCCGGGCGGCCAGTCCGTCGGCCACGGGCGTCGGCGCGACCCCGCGCGGCAGCCGCTCGAACAGCTCCCGGCCGCTCTGGCGTTCCAGGGCGCGCATCTGCGTGGTCACCGTCGGCTGCGACAGGCCCAGCAGACGGGCGGCGCCGGTGAAGGAGCCGGAGCGGTAGACGGCGAGAAAGGTGCGCAGCAGGTTCAGGTCGAGCGGGAGGGAGGGCGGCGGGGCGGAGGAAGGAGCGGGGGACGAGGCACGGGACGGGGCGGATGACGGGGCACGGGGCGGGGCAGGGTCAGGGGTCTCCACTCGTCCGAGTATTCACCGGGACCTGTTCCCCGCCACCCATAGGAGTTCCGATGTCGGGCATTGGATGCTTCATTGGTTTCCTGTGGGTCGCCTCGCCTACGTTCTTACCGAAGAAGCAGGCACCTGAAAGAAGAGATCCATGTCGAAGATCCTTTTCGTACTGACCGGCGCCGACCTGTGGACGCTCGCCGACGGCACCCGACACCCCACCGGCTACTGGGCCGAGGAGGTCGTGGTGCCCTACCGCGCCGTCAAGGCGGCGGGCCACCAGGTCGTCGTGGCGACGCCGGGCGGTGTGGTGCCGCCGGTCGACCGCGCGAGCCTGGCCGCCGAGGTCAACGGCGGCCAGGACAGGGCCGACGAGATCGCGCGCGCCGTCGCGGAGATCGCCGAGCTGCGGGAGCCGGTGAAGGTGGCCGAGGTGGACCTCGGTGACTTCGCCGCCGTGTTCTACCCGGGCGGGCACGGCCCCATGGAGGACCTGGCCGTGGACGCCGACTCGGGCCGGCTGCTCGTCACGGCCCTGGACTCGGGCAAGCCGCTGGCCGTGGTGTGCCACGGTCCGGCCGCGCTGCTCGCGGCGGTGCGGGCCGACGGCTCCAACGCCTTCGCCGGCTACCGGGCCGCGGCCTTCACCAACGAGGAGGAGACCCAGGGCGGCCTCGCCGGACAGGCCAAGTGGCTGCTCCAGGACCGGCTGACCGACGTGGGCGTCGACGTGCGGCCGGCCGAGCCGTGGGCCCCCCACGTGATCGTCGACCGGAACCTGATCACCGGCCAGAACCCGGCCTCCTCGGCCCCGGTCGCCGAGGAGCTCCTGAAGCTGCTGGGCTGACCCGGCCGCGGGCGCGGAGAATTTCCCGGTCGCCGGGTGCAACCTCGTCCGGGGTCGGACGTCTGTCCGGGTGGAGGCCTCCACTTCGACCCACGTCCGACCCCGAGCGACCGAAGGAACCCATGTCCGCACAGCAATTCCCCCGCCCCGGCCGCAAGCGCAGGCTGCGCACCGTCCTGGGGGTCTCCGCCGTCGGCGCGGCCCTGACCGTGGGCGGCACCATGACCGCCCAGGCGGTGCAGGGCGACGCCCGGCCCGCCTCCCACTCCGGCGCCACCACCGCGCCGGCGCCCGCGGGCGGCCACGCGACGCCGTCCCCCGTACCGTCCCCGACCCGGCCGCCGACGTCGAAGCCCGTCCCCTCGCCGTCGCAGCCGCCCACCGTCGCCCCGACCCCCGTGCCGTCCAGCCCGCACCGGCCGGCCCCCGTGCCCTCGGTGCCGGGCACCAGGGCCCCCTCCCCCGTGCCGTCCCCCACGCGTCCGGGCACCCCGGCGCCCGCTCCGGCCCCGCACCACGGCCACCGGACGGCGTCGCCGAGTCCCGTCCCGGCGAGCCGGCTCGCCACGCCCGCGCCGGTTCCGCAGCACCACTGAGGCAGCGCCGGTGTGCGGGGAGCCGCCCCATGCGGCTCCCCGTACACCGGCCGGGAGATCCATGACGACAGCCACACCCCCGGCGGCGTCCCTGCCCTGGGGCCCGTCCCACGCCCCGGCCCGCGGGCGGGGCCGCCCGGCACCCCGGCTCGCGCTCCTGCGTGCCCGTCTCCTCGCCCGCGTCCGCGCCGGGGGCCCGGCCGCCCCGGCACCGGCCGGCGGCGGCACGGGCATCGGCGCACTGGGGCCGGCCGCCGCCGAGACCCCGCCGGGCATCGAGGAGTTGTACCACCACCGCAGGCTCTCCCTGGTGCGCCTGGCGGTGCTGCTCGTCGACGACCTGCCCACGGCCGAGGACGTCGTACAGGACGCCTTCACCGCGCTGTTCCGCCGCCACGGCCACCGCCTCGGCTCGCTCGACGACCCGGAGGCGTATCTGCGGACGAGTGTCGTCAACGGCGCCCGCTCGGTGCTGCGGCGGCGCAGGACCGTACGGGCGCACACCCCCGAACCCGAGCGGCACGTGCCCCCGCCGGAGGAGGACGTCCTGCTGCACGAGGACCACCGGGAGGTACTGGCGGCCCTGCGGACGCTGACCCCGCGGCAGCGCGAGGTCCTGGTCCTGCGCTACTGGTCGTACCTGACGGAGGCCCAGATCGCGGCGACGCTGGGCCTGTCGCGGGGCGCCGTGAAGTCCACGGCCAGCAGGGCTCTGGACGCCCTCGGCCGACGTCTGGAGGGTCTGCGATGAACGACTCCGCCACCGGTACCGCACCGACGCGGGTCGAGGAACGGCTGCGGGCCGCCCTGGCCGCACGCGCCCAGTCCGTCGGCCCGGCCGACCTGCGGCCACCGCGCCCGCCGTCCGCCGCGACGCGCTCCCGCCCGCTGCCGGTACGCCGTATCGCCGCGGGACTGCTGGCGCTGGCCGCGGTCGCGGCCCTGGTCTTCCTCACCGTCCGGGACGACCGGCCCCGCCCGGCCGAGCCGGCCCGCTCCCCCCGGCCCACGACGGGCACCCCGTCACCGGTGCCGACCACGGCCCCGCCGTCGCCGGCCCCGCCGTCGCCGGCCCGGCCGTCACCGAGCAGCCCGAGCAGCCTCGGCGTCCCGGCACCCTAGTGCCCGGCGGCGACGCCGGGTGCCGGGCGCAGGTCTGTCCGCGTGGCGGCTCCGGGACGACTAGGTTGGGCCGCATGAGCAACCTTGACCGCGCGCCGGTACCGAGTGTGTGCGGCGGCCGCGGATTCGTCGTCGCCGAGCCCGTCCGTGAACTGCTGAGCCCCCGCCGAGTGCAGCTGGGCGAGTCGACCGAGGTGCGCCGGCTGCTGCCGAACCTGGGCCGGCGCATGATCGGCGCCTGGGCCTTCGTCGACCACTACGGCCCCGACGACATCGCCGACGAGCCCGGTATGCAGGTCCCGCCGCACCCGCACATCGGGCTGCAGACGGTGAGCTGGCTGCACGAGGGCGAGGTGCTGCACCGCGACTCCACCGGCAGCCTCCAGACCATCGGCCCCCGGCAGCTGGGCCTGATGACCTCGGGCCGGGCGATCAGCCACTCCGAGGAGAGCCCCGGATCCCACGCGCGCTTCCTGCACGGAGCGCAGCTGTGGGTCGCGCTCCCCGACGAACACCGCCACACGGAGCCGAAGTTCGAGTACCACGCCGAGCTGCCCCAGGTGACGGCCCCCGGTCTGACCGCCACCGTGATCCTCGGCGACCTCGACGGAGCCTCCTCCCCCGGTACGGCGTTCACCCCGATCGTCGGCGCCGACCTCGGCCTCACCCGCGGCACCGACGTACGCCTGCCCCTGAACCCCGACTTCGAGTACGGGGTGCTGGCCATGTCCGGCGAGGTGCACGTGGACGGCGTACCGGTGCTGCCGGGCTCGATGCTCTACCTCGGCTGCGGCCGCACCGAACTCCCCCTGCGCGCCGAGTCGGACGCCGGGATCATGCTGCTGGGCGGCGAACCGTTCGCCGAGGAGCTGATCATGTGGTGGAACTTCGTCGCCCGCACCCAGGCGGAGATCGAGCAGGCCCGCGAGGACTGGGCGACGGGCACCCGCTTCGGCGAGGTGAAAGGCTACGACGGCGCCCCGCTGCGCGCGCCCGAGCTGCCGCCGGTGCCGCTGAAGCCGCGTGGAAGGGTGCGCTGACCTGGGGAAACGTTGGAGCACATGGTGCCCACCGCCATACCTCCGCCCGCCGGCAGCTACAGCTGTCGACGGGCAGGGTGCTCGCCGTGTTGCCATGAGACGTCATACAGGGCTGTCCGCGATTACAGGATGCGGATATCTGTGGGCGGCTCTTCCCTGTGGCAGTCTCCGGCCGCTTCTGCCGACTGCCGGCGAACAGCCGCCGGAGGGGACGCGGCTACCGACTGGAACCCTGACGTCCGGTCCCGGCCGTCAGTTCGCCTCACCGCTGGGCGTGTCACGGCGCGAGGTGGCCAGATACCCGACGAAGCAGACGATGGCGACCGTCCAGGCGAGGGTGACCGGCCCCAATCCCAGCCCGAGTCCGCCCCGGGTGTGCCCGAGCGCCATCCAGTCGGCGAGGGAGGCGCCGAGGGGCCGGGTGATGACGTAGGCCGTCCAGAACGCGGTCACGGCGTTCAGGGCGGTGAAGCGGTGGGCGAGCGCGGGCACACAGATCGCGGCGGCGAAGAGGACGACCGAGCCGAGGTAGCCGAAGCCGACGGTGGCGGTCAGGTCGCCGGCGGCGGTGCCGAGGGCGAAGGTGGCGAGGACCGCCGCCCAGTAGAACGTCTCACGGCGGCGGGTCCGGATGCCGTGGACGGACAGCGTCCGCTCCGCGGCGTACCAGAGGGCGAACACGGCGGCCAGGACCGTGACGAAGAACGGTGTGGACACCGTGTAGGAGACGCCGAGGCCGACGTGCAGGACGTCGGCCGCCATCGTGCCGAACACGCTGACCATGACGACGGCGGTCCAGTACGCCCAGGCGACGTACCTGCGGAGAGCGAACTGCACCGTCAGGGCAGCCAGCAGGGCCAGACCACCGAGCGCAACCGCCGGCACCGGGCCGAGCACCCGTGCCAGCAGGTCCGACGCGGTCTCGCCCATCCCGGTGGTGAGCACCTTGATGATCCAGAAGTAGACGGTCACCTCCGGCACCTTGTTCGCCATCTGCCGTATGGGGGCCAGGGGCCGGTCGTCGAGGAGGTGCTCTGTAGTCATGATCGCACGATGACATGGTGAACTCTTGGACACCGGACACGTTTGCCATGGCTTTGGGGCTTCTGGGGCATGAATTTCAACACCGCACGAACCACCTGAACGCGACCTGAACAGCTTGGCGAATTTCCTGGTCACGGTGGTTGCGCTGGTGATATCGGTGGACTTTTCCGCCGGGCAAACTCACTACGTCGCGCGCTCGGAGCCGCGCAGTACCGCGGTACCACGTGCGCGGGCCGTTTCAGCGTCCGGTACCACCGAATCTCCACCCGGGGCCGCTCGGCCTACAACCACCTCAGGGCATTGGCGCTGACCCACGGCATCCCGCGCCGCCGGGCCGATGAGGTCATCGAACTCGCCGGGCTCGGCAGCGTGGCCAAGAAGCGGGCCGGCGCCTTCTCCCTGCTGCGCTTCCCCATCCGCATTCCCGGCCGCGTACACAGCGCAACCCAGATCCTCGACCACGTCTGGCACACCGTGCCCGGCCCCGGCTATCCACTGCGGCCAGACCTGCCGTGACCGGACGGGAATCCGTCGAGGGCATCATCCGGCTCACAGCCCTGGCCGAGCCCTAACGGGGCCCGGCTTCCTGATCTGTCCCAGGGACGCTCCGCGCCCACTGCGTTGCCGCTGCTGCTGCGTCCTCAAGCCGGCACCGAGCGGGGCGGGCGCTGGGAGCGAGCGGTCCTGACGATCCGGCTCGCGGCGGTCTTCTGCAGCAGCCGGAACATCCACCAGCTCCGGTGCGCGCGAGCAGACGCCTTGACGGCAGGCTCCTGAGCTGTACGCCCTGAGCCCGCAGCGGCGCAGGACGCTGGGTGACTCGGACGGGAAACCGTCAGCTCGTCGGTGACGCCCAGCAGCTTGGGCAGGCCCTGGCCGAAGGCGGGTGCGAGACGATCGAGTCGTGGATTCCCTGCCTCGCGGAGCTTGATCGGCGACGGCCCAGGGTGGCCGCCGCCGATCAGGTCCGTCAGCGCATGTCTGTCAGGAGGGTTTTCAGCTCAGCCTCCTGCTGGGCCGACGACATCGGCGGGTTCGAGTGGTCGATGCCGAAGGTCTTCAGGACATGGTCCATCTGGGCATCGATGAACGTCCAGCCGGTGTTGTCCAGCGGCTGCAGCGAAGCCTGGTCGGCATCCCAGAGGTCTCGCAGCGACTGGGCAGCTGCGTGAGCCCCGGCCGCGTTCCCCGACTTCGCATCCTCGAGTGACGTCGACGCGAGTGCCTTCAGTGCGTCGACCTTCTTGGCCGGGAAGTGCTTCACGGCCTGGCCGGGGGCGAGGTGGACGGTGGAGGTGGCGTCCTCCTCCGGCGCCGGGCCGACGTGCGGCTGGCTGTGCGCCCAGAACAGCAGGCTCCCGGTGGCGACGGCGAGGAGGCCGAAGCCCGCCAGCGCGACGCGCTCCCTGCCAGGGTTGGCGGTGGTCTGCGGGGTGTGCGTGGCGTCGTAGGTCTCGGTCACGTCGGAGCGCGTCACCGTCAGGTAGATGACAGTCGCCAGGATCAGGCCGAGGAAGATCAGGCTGGTGGTGAAGGTGCCCAGCGCCAGGCCGGTCGGCTCGCCCGGCTGAGCAACTTTCGGGGAAGCGAGCCAGTCGCCGATGTTGGCGCCCAGCGGGCGGGTCAGGATGTAGGCGAGCCAGAAGGACAGCACCGGGTTCGCGCCGAACTTCCACAACAGGGTGATCGCCGCGATGAGGCCGAGCGGCAGCAGGACCGAGCCTCCCGGGCTCCAGCCGGTGAGCTCGAGGGTCCAGTCGCCGGTCGCGGTGCCGAGCGCGAAGGTGACGAGAACGGCGAGCCAGTAGAACGACTCACGCGGCAGCGTGGTCACCGAGTGGATGGAAAGGGTGCGCTCGCGCCACCACCACACACCGAAGACCACGGCGAGCAGCACCGAGAACACCGTAGAGCTGATCCACAGCGGCACGTTGAGCTGGTCGGTCAGGATGTCGGTGTACAGGGTGCCCGTGACACTGACGACGACCACCGTCAGCCAGTACGGGAAGGGGACGTACCGCTTGAGCCGCATTTGGACGCCCAGCACCACCACGAACACCGCGGTGAAGATCCAGGCCGTGTTCACCAGGCCGACGCCCAGCTTCATGTTGATCCAGTCGGCGAAACTCTCCCCGACGGTCGTGCAAAGGATCTTGATCACCCAGAACCAGATGGTGACCTCGGGAACCTTGTTCAGCATGAGCCGCCCACTGCGGCGTGTGCGGGCTTCGCTTGTCGTCGTCATGCGACGAGGTTGGTGCGGCCAACCTGCACACAACCTGACTACGCAGCCATCTGGGGTGTGGGGAAGGTCACTTCGACGCGGCCGTGACCATCCGCGATCGCGCGTACCGCCACTCCTGCCGACGCGGCGAGACGCCTTACCACGGCCAGCCCCAGCCCGTGCCCGTCGCCGCTGGTCACACCCGCTTCGAAGACCCGGTCGACCTCGTCCGGGTCGAACCCCGGGCCGTCGTCGAGGACGTTGATCACGGCGCCCTCGGGTTGGATCCGCGCCGTGACCCATACGCGCGAACCGGCATGCCGCAGGCCGTTCTCCAGCAACGGTGACAACACAGCCACCACGAGTTCGCTTGCCACGGCGACATCGACGTCGGCCGGGACGGCGAGTTCGATGGCGCGGCCGGCTATCGCCTGTCGCGCCGCCGCCCTGAGATCGCAGCGGTCACCGCCACCGATCCGTGTCCGGGCGGCACCCAGAATCGTCATGATCGCCGTGTTCAGGCGGTCGACCTCGGTCAGAACAACCTCCGGCGCCAGACTCTCACCGGAGAGTTGCGCCAACTGCGCCTCGCCCCGCAGGGCCGTCAAGGGCGTCCGCAATTCGTGGGCGATCTCATCGGTGAGCCGGCGCTCGTCCGCGAACGCGTTGTCTATGCGGTCAAGCAGACGATCCAGAGTCCGCCCGAGCTCCCCGAACTCATCACGAGGAACGCCGAGGTCGAATCGGTGCCCGCTTTCGTGATCGACCCAGTCGTCGGCAAGAGCGGCCATGTCGTGAACCACCCGCAACGCACGCCCCACCATGAGGTAGGCGACGACGCCTGCGAGCAGGACCGCGATGCCGCCCAAGATGAGAGACAGCGCCAGGCTGCGCTCCTCCGACGTCTCGTACGGCGTCAGATCCACCCTCACGACCGCCACGACGCGGTGGCCTTCGAGCCGGCTCGGCTGGGCATACAGAAGGTCATTGCCGACCGTGATGGTGCGGGACTTCCCGGAGCCGGCGAGCGCCTCGACGCGGTCAAGAACACCGCGCGGCACGAGCCCGTCGATGAGGTGCCCATCGGCGTAGACCCACGCGACCGTGTCCAGCGCTTCGCTGCCGTTCTCGATCAGCACGACACGGCCACTGCGCACGGTTGCGTTCGCCGCCACCGCCTCTGCCCGTGTGTGCGCCAGAGCCTTCGCGTCGGCGTCGGTCACCCGGCTCAGCAACACGTGGGAGAAGACCACCAGCACGGCGACCACCGCTGTCGCGATCAGAACCGCCAGCGCGACGCCCCTCCCACGGAAGCCCGTCACTGCCATCGATAGCCCACCCCTCGGACCGTCGCCAGGCGATCGGCCACGCCCAGCGCACCGAGTTTGGTCCGTAGCCGCCGAACGAAGGAGTCGAGGGTGTTGTCGCTGACCTGCGCGCCATGCGGCCAACCAGCGGCAACGAGAGCGTGACGGCGTACGGCTTCGCCCTGCGAAGCGATGAGCCTGCCCAGCAGCCGGAACTCGGTCGGCGTCAGACTCTCGCTCGTCGAACCATAGATCACGACATGTCTCGCCGGATCGAGAACGACGCCCCCTCGCGGAGTCGTCGCGGTCGTTCTGCGCAGCAGGGCGCGGACTCTCACCAGCAACTCCGGTACGTCGAACGGTTTCGTCAGGTAATCGTCGGCTCCCGCCTCGAAGCCGCCCACCTTGTGATGCACGCCATCCAGAGCAGTCAGCATCAGCACCGGGACATCAACGCCGCGTGCGCGCAGCGCCAAGCAGACATCGCGGCCATCAGCGTCCGGAAGGCCTAGATCCAGGACGATCAGATGAGGGGCAGGCTCGAGGTGCCGCAGCAGGCTGTCCGCCGTAGAAGCGACCCCGATCGTATGACCGTCGTGCTCCAGTGCGCGCTTGAGAACGTCGCGGACCGCTGCGTCATCTTCGCACACCATAATAAAAGCCACGCGCCGACCCTAGGCACTCCGGCGAGAGTTCTCCATTTCCCCTGTTCAGCGCCCTAGTAGCCGGCGAAATCCCTTCCAGCCGGCTACGCGAAGAGTGCGGCACCACCCTTGCCGTAATCCCCGTCGAACGTTGCCGACGCCGGCGGCAGAAAGCAACGCACCGGCTCGCAGCTCACGCCGCGTAACCCGCCGTGTAGTCGTCGATCGAAGCGCCCAGCGGGCGAGTGAAGAAGTACACGATCCAAAAGCTCCATACCGCGTCCAGGTCCAACTCGGAATGTGCCTTTGTCGCCCGCACCCAGGCGGAGATCGAGCAGGCCCGTGAGGATCTGGGCGACGGGCACCCGCTTCGGCGAGGTGAAGGGCTACGACGGCGCCCCGCTGCGCGCGCCCGAGCTGCCCGCGGTGCCGCTGAAGCCGCGGGGACGGGTGCGCTGACCCGCGCGGGCACGGCGCCCTCGCCGGCCGAAACCGCGGCGCGGCGGCCGCGGGCCGGCCGGTCACCGGCCGGGGCGGCTCAGGCTTCCGTCCCGGTCCGGGCGCGGCGCCAGGCGCCGTCGGCGAGGAGGCGCAGGCCGTTGAGGCCGACGACGACGGTGGAGCCCTCGTGGCCCGCGACGCCCAGCGGCAGGGGCAGGGTGCCGGCCAGGTCCCAGATCACCAGGCCGGTGATGAACACCGAGGCGATGACCAGGTTCTGCACGACGAGGCGGCGCGCCCGGCGGGAGAGGCGGACGACGGCGGGGATGGTCGCCAGCTCGTCGCGGACCACGACCGCGTCGGCGGTCTCCAGGGCGAGGTCGGAGCCGGCGCGGCCCATGGCGATGCCGGTGTGGGCGGCGGCGAGCGCGGGGGCGTCGTTGACGCCGTCTCCGACCACCAGCACCTTCCGCCCGGCCCGTTCCATCTCCCGCACCGCCGTCACCTTGTCCTGCGGCAGCAGTCCCGCGCGGACGTCGGTGATGCCGGCCTCCGCGGCGAGCCGCGTCGCCGCGCGTGGGTTGTCACCGGTGACCAGGACCGGGGTGAGGCCCGTCAGCTCGCCCAGGGCCGCGACGGTGGCGGCGGCCTCGTCACGCAGCCGGTCGGCGATGCCCAGGACCCCCGCCGGCTCCCCGTCGATGGTGACCAGCACGGCCGTGCGGCCCTCCTCTTCCAGGTCCACCGCCACGGCCATGGCGGGATGGTCCGGGCGGTCGTCCGACAGGCGGACCGGGCTGCCGACGGCGACGGTCCCGCCTTCGACGGTGGCGCTCACGCCGGTGCCGGGCGCGGAGTCGAAGTCCGCCGCCGGGGGGATGTCCAGACCCCGGGTGCGGGCGGCGTCCACGATCGCGCGGGCCAGTGGGTGCTCGCTGGGGTGTTCGGCCGCCGCGGCGAGCCGCAGCACCTCGTCCTCCGTCAGGCCGGAGGCGGCCAGGGCACGGATGCCGGTCACCCTCGGGGTGCCCTCGGTCAGGGTGCCGGTCTTGTCGAGCGCCACCGCGTCGATCTGCCCGAGGCGTTCCATGACCACCGCCGACTTGACCAGCACGCCGTGGCGGCCGGCGTTGGCGATGGCGGACAGCAGCGGCGGCATGGTGGCCAGCACCACCGCGCAGGGCGAGGCGACGATCATGAAGGTCATGGCCCGCAGCAACGTCGGCTGGAGCGCGGCGCCGAAGGCGAGCGGGAGCGCGAAGAGCGCGAGGGTGGCGGCCACCATGCCGAGGGAATAGCGCTGTTCGACCTTCTCGATGAACAGCTGGGTCGGCGCTTTGGTCCCGGAGGCCTCCTCCACCATGCCCACGATCCGGGCGATCACCGAGTCGGACGGATCCCGCTCGACCTTCACCCGCAGTACGCCGGTGCCGTTGAGGGTGCCGGCGAACACCTCGTCCCCGGCTTCCTTCGCCACCGGCAGCGGCTCACCGGTGATGGTGGCCTGATCGACCTCACTGGCCCCGTCCAGCACGCGGCCGTCGGCGCCGACGCGCTCACCGGGCCGCACCAGAACGGTGTCGCCCACCGCGAGCCGTCCGGTGGGGACCGTCTCCTCGGCGCCGCCGTCGGTGATCCGGGTGGCCGTGGCGGGCGCGAGGTCGAGCAGGCCGCGCACGGAGTCGGCGGTGCGGGCCGTGGCGATCGCCTCCAGCGCACCCGAGGTGGCGAAGATGACGATGAGCAGCGCGCCGTCCAGCACCTGCCCGATCGCCGCCGCCCCGAGCGCGGCGACCACCATCAGCAGGTCCACGTCCAGGGTCCTCTCCCGCAGCGCCCGGAGCCCGGCCCAGCCCGGCTCCCAGCCGCCGGTCGCGTAGACGGCCGCGAACAGCGTGCCCCAGGTCCAGGCCGGTGCCCCGGACAGGTACAGGGGCAGCGCGATCAGGAACAGCACCAGCGCGGCGGCCGCCCAGCGGGCCTCGGGCAGGGCGAGGATCCGGGTGCGGCGACGGGGCGCTCCGGTGTCCGGGACGGCACCGGGCGGCGCCGGACGGGTGAGAGTGGATGACATCGGCGCGGGTCCTTCGTGGTGGGCGGGGTCCGACCTCACCACCGTAACAGGAATAAATGAAGACTCATTCATGTGTTCATTCGTGGTGCCGCTACCATGAGCGCATGGGTCATGGAGCCGCACAGCCGTCAGGACACGTCCCGCGCAGGAGCCTGGACGCGGCCGGTGCCGCCAAGGTGGCCACCACCCTCCAGGCGCTGGCGACCCCCTCGCGGCTGCTCATCCTGTCCCGCCTGCGCGAAGGCCCGCTGCCCGCGACCGAGCTGGCCGCCGAGGTCGGCATGGAGCAGTCGGCCTGCTCCCACCAGTTGCGTCTGCTGCGCAACCTCGGCCTCGTCGTCGGCACCCGCAAGGGCCGCTCGATCGTGTACTCCCTGTACGACAACCACGTCGCGGAACTCATCGACCAGGCCATCCACCACGTCGAGCACCTGCGCCTCGGCCTGGCCGACGCCGCCGCCCGCGCCGAGCCGGAGCCGGAAGGGGCGCGTCTGGCAGGCACCTGACCGGCGGATCCGGGGCGGCTTCGGCGGTCCGGCGGTCGTCGAGTCGGGCGCGGTTGTCCTCGCCGGGCCGGCTTGCTCGGTCGCGGCCGCCCGCCGGTGTGCGCGCGGAGGACGGGCACTCCACACTGGTGCTGAGCGGTAGGGCCGGGCCGACCTGAGAGAAGGAACGCCATGCTGGAAAGAGCCCAGGACGCGCCCCCGGGAGTCGACGCGGTCAAGGCGATCGGCACGGTGACGAAGGACGACTACGAGGCCGTGATCGAGCCGCTCCTCGACGAGGCACGCAGGGAGGGCCGGCGCATCCGGCTCCTGTGGGAGTGCGGCCCGGAGTTCAGGTCGTACAGGCCGGCGGCCGGGTGGGAGGACCTCAAGGTGGGCGTCGGCTCCATGCGCCTGTTCGAGGGCTGCGCGGTCGTCAGCGACATCCGCTGGATCCGGGAGTCGACCCGGCTCGCGAGCTTCCTGATGCCCTGTCCGGTACGCGTCTACGGCTGCGCGGACCGCGAGGAGGCGCTGCGCTGGCTCACCTCCCTGCCCGAAGGTCCCGGCGTCTCCCACCGGCTCCGGTCCGAGGAACGGGTCGTCGTGATCGAGGTCGATCAGCCGCTGCGCGTCCAGGACTTCGACGCGCTGGCGCAGACCGTCGACAACTGGCTCGCCGGCCATGAAGCACTGGACGGCGTGGTGGTGCACGTGCGCGCCTTCCCGGGCTGGGAGAACTTCCGGAGCCTGCTCCGGCACGTGCGGTTCGTCCGGGACCACCACCGGAGGGTCAAGCGGATCGCGCTGGCCGCCGACAGCAGGTTCGCCGAACTGGCACCCCATCTCGCGAACCACTTCGTCCGGGCCGAAGTTCGGCGGTTCGAGTACACCGAGCTCGAGGACGCCGTCGCCTGGGCCTCGGGCCCTCCCGGCCGCGACGCCACGGCCACGGCCCCGGGCACCAGCGTGGCGGACTGACCGCGGGGGCCGTTCGGTCCGGCTCCGGGTACGGGCGGCGCAGGACGTGGGCCGGGCCGGCGCGTCACGGGCGTGCGGCGGTCGGCGACCGCGCGATCCGGCGTGCCGCCGGCGCCGGCCGGGACGGGCCGGGGCCGCGGCGGTTCCCGCGCCGCCATGACGGCAGCGACTCCGGGGCCGGCGTCGCCGGCTCCCGGACGTGCGCGCGGTCGGGCGGGCAGCGGCCCCGGTGACCGCGGGCCCGGGCCGGAGCCTGACGGACCCGCAGGCCCACGGCGGCCGGTGGCCGGCCCGCTCGACGGCCTCCGGGCCGCGGCACGGCAGGACGCACCGGATCCGGCCCGAATCACCGGAGAGCGAGGAGCCACCGCATGAAGGCCGCCGAGGTCATGACCGCTTCCCCGGGGTGCGTCGCCCCGCACCGTCGCGCCGGTGCCCGCCGGCCTCCGGTCCTGGACGCGGGCCGGACGGCGGGCGTGCCGACGATCTGCGACCTCTTCCCCCACGTCCTCCGGCGGTTCGCCGATCCGCTCGGTTCGCTCGCCTCGAGCGTCCCGCGGGAGCCGCCGGGACCTCATCCGGAGTCCGGGGCATGAGCACTCGTCCCGCCCGGCGGGAAACGGCCGTGGACCGCGCGGACGGACCGCGGACGGATGTCACGCCGACGGCTCGGGGGCCGGATCGACGGGACGCGTCCGCCTCGTCCGTCGCCATCCTGCGGGTCGCCGATGTCTTCGCCGCCACCGGTGGCTCACCACGCGGTCTCGCACCGGGCGAGGCGGCCGCGCGCCGGGACCGCTACGGTGCCAACGAACTTCCCCCGGTGAGCCGCGGCCACGTGCGGCGGCTGCTGGCCGCACAGTTCACCGACCTCTTCGCGGTGGTCCTGCTCGTCTCCTCGGCGATCACGTTCCTCGCGTACTGGCTGGGGCAGCCCGGGGATCCGGCCACTCTGCAACTGGCGCTGGCGATCCTCGGGGTGGTGCTGCTGAACGCCGGCATCGGCTTCGCGCAGGAGTACTCGGCCGAGCGGACGGCGGAGTCCCTGCAGGCGATGGTGCCGCACACCTGCCGGGTGCTGCGCGACGCGGTGCGACGCGAGCTTCCCGCGCGGGAGCTGGTCCCGGGCGACCTGGTGGTCCTGGAGGCCGGGGACGCGGTGCCGGCCGACTGCCGGCTGGTCGAGGCCCAGGAGGCCGCCGTCAACAACGCCGCGCTCACCGGCGAGAGCGATCCCGTGGCCCGCGTCGCGGAACCCGTGCCGCCGGGACCGCCGCTCCAGGCGCGCAACTGCCTGTTCATGGGCACCGACCTGGTCGCGGGCACGGGCAAGGCCGTCGTGTTCGCCACCGGAGCGGCCACCGAGTTCGGGCGGATCTTCCGGCTGGCCGCCACCGCGCCGAGGCAGCGGACCCCGCTGCAGCGCCAGGTCTCCGTCATGGCCCGCCGGGTCGCCGCGGTGGCACTCGCGACCGGCGCCCTCCTGTTCGCGGTGCGCATTCCCAGCGGGCAGCCGTTCGTCGACACGTTCGTCTTCTCCCTGGGCGTCATGGTGGCCCTCGTGCCCGAGGGGCTGCCGGCCACGCTCTCGGTGTCCCTGGCGATCGGCGTGCGCCGCATGGCCCGCCGACACGCGCTGGTCAAGCAGTTGCTCGCCGTGGAGGCGCTCGGCTCGACCAGTGTGATCTGCACCGACAAGACGGGCACCCTCACCCAGGCCGAGATGACCGTCGTACGGCTGTGGGCGGACGGTGTCCCGCACACCGTCACCGGAGTGGGGTACGCGCCCGTCGGTGAGGTCGCCGGCGCGGAGTCCGTCCTGGAGTTGCTGCGGGCGGGGGCCCTGTGCGGCAACGCCCGGCTGGTCCCGCCGGCCGGACGGGACACCTGGCGGGTGCTCGGGGACACCACCGAGGGCGCCTTGCTGGTGGCCGCCCGGAAGGCCGGCCTCGATCCGGAGGCCGAGGAGGCCCGGACACCACGGGTGGCCGAGCATCCCTTCGACTCCGTCCGCAAGCTGATGAGCACCGTGCACCGCGACAGCGACGGCGGCCTCTTCGCCTACGCCAAGGGCGCACCGCTGGAACTGCTCACCCGCTGCGACGCCGTCGAGCGGGGCGGCACGCGGACACCGCTGACGGACGCCGAGCGCGGCCGGGTGGCGGCGGCCGCGGACGACATGGCCGGACAGGGCCTGCGGGTGCTCGCGGTCGCCCGGCGGGAGATTCCCGGTCCGCGTCCACCACCGGAGGAGGCCGAGACGCGGCTGACCCTGCTCGGGCTCGCCGGGATGTACGACCCGCCCCGGCCGGAGGTGCGCGACGCGGTGGACGCCTGCCGGCACGCGAGGGTGCGGATCGTGATGGTCACCGGTGACCATCCGCTGACCGCTGAGGCCGTCGCCCGCCGTGTGGGCATCGTGCGCGGGCCGGACCCGACCGTGGTGACGGGCCCCCGGCTGGACGCGCTGGACGACACCGCCCTCGACGCCCTGCTGGCCGGCTCGGGGGAACTGCTGCTGTGCCGGGTCAGCCCCGAGCACAAGATGCGGGTGGTCACGGCGTTGCGGCGGCGTGGCGAGGTGGTCGCCGTCACGGGCGACGGCGCCAACGACGCCCCGGCCCTCAAGCACGCCGACATCGGTGTCGCCATGGGCGCCTCGGGCACCGACGTAGCCCGCGAGGCGGCCGTGATGGTGCTGCTCGACGACTCCTTCGCGTCCATCACGACCGCCGTCGGACTGGGGCGTTCGGTCTACCGGAACATCCGCAAGTTCCTGATCTACCTCTTCAGCCACAACATCGCCGAGCTCGCGCCGATCCTGGCGGCGACCTTCGCCGGGTTCCCGCTGGTGCCGATCACGGCCGTGCAGATCCTCGCCATCGACCTCGGCTCGGACGTGCTGCCCGCCCTGGCGCTCGGTGCGGAGCCGATGGAGCCCGACGTCATGAACAGTCCGCCGAGGCCGCGCCAGGAGCGGCTGTTCTCGACGGCCGTCATGGGCCGCATCCTCTTCCTCGGCGGCATCCAGGCCCTCGGTGTGTGCGCCGTCTTCTTCTGGCACGTCAACGCCTCCGGCATCCCGTACGCGGACTTCACCAGGAGCGATCCCGTCTACCGGGAGGCGATCACCATGGTCCAGGCGGGCATCGTCGTCAGCCAGTTCTTCAACGCGCTCGCCGTGCGCACCGACCGGGAGAGCGTCTTCCGGACCGGGCTGTCCGGCAATCCGTGGCTGCTGGCCGCCGGTTGCCTCGGCATCGGGCTGATGGCGGCCATCAGCTACGCGCCGCCGCTCCAGGCGGTCTTCCACACCGCGCCGCTGGCCGCCGCCGACTGGGCGGTCCTGGCCGCGTTCGGGGCGCTGCTCCTGGCCGCCGAGGAAGTCAGGAAGTGGGCGCTGCGGCGCCGGTCGCCGGGTGCGGAGGGAGGAACGCCATGAGAGTGATCATCGCGGGCTGTGGCCGGGTCGGGGCCGCGCTGGCCACGCGGCTGGCCGCCGAGGGCCACGACGTACGGATCGTCGACCTGCGGCCCGCGGCGCGCAAGAAGCTGTCACCGGGCTTCTCCGGCGGTTTCCACGTGGGCAACGGTTTCAGCCGCCCGGTGCTGGAGGCGGCCGGGATCGTCCACGCGGACGCCTTCGTCGCGGTCATGTCCGGGGACAACGGCAACATCGTCAGCGCGCGGACCGCGAAGGAGACGTACCGGGTGCCGATCGTCCTCGCCCGCATCCACGATCCGGGCCGCGCCGACCTCTACCGGGAACTGGGCATCCCGACGATCTCGAGCGTCCGCTGGGCGGTGAACCGCATCCACCGGATGCTGTTGCACCGCCACCTCACCCCGGACTTCTCCTTCGGCAACGGCGAGACGCTCCTCGTGCGCTCCCGGCTGCCGTCGTATCTCGCGGGACGGCAGGTCACGGAGTTCGACGTGGAGGGCGAGATCCGGGTCGTGGAGATCACCCGTGCCGGGCGGTCGATGCTGCCCGCCCACGGGGTGCTGGCCCATCCCGGTGACGTCGTGACCTTCGGCGTCGCCGCGACGGCGCTGGGCCGGCTGAGCGGCTTCCTCGACAAGGAGCTGGGAACGTGAGGGTCCTGATCGCGGGCGCGGGCCGGCTCGGCACGCAGATCGCCCAGGTGCTGTCCGCCGCCCGCAACGACGTGACCCTGGTCGAGTACGACGACGACCGGGTGGCCGAACTCGGCGGCCTGCGGCAGGTGCGCGTCGTGGCCGGGGACGCCTGCGAGCCGGGCGTGCTGGAGCACGCCGGTGCCCTGGCCTGCGACCTCGTCGTCGCCGCCACCGGCCGGGACGAGGACAACCTCGTCATCGGTCTGCTGGCCAAGCGGCAGTTCGGGGTGGGACGGGTGGCGGCGCGGGTCAACGAGGAGGAGAACGCCTGGCTCTTCGACCAGCGGTGGGGCGTCGACGTGGCCGTCCCCTCGGCCACTCCGCTGATCTCCCTCATCGAGGAGGCCACCGGCGCCACGGACACGGTGGCCCTGCTGCGGCTGAGCAAGGCGGGCGTCGAGGTGATCGAGACCGCGATCACCGAGGAGTCCCGGGCCGCGGGGCACACGCTCGGCGAGATCGCGCTGCCGGCCGGCACGGTGGTCGCCACCGTGGTGCGCGACGGACGGCCCACGGTGCCCCGGCCCGAGGAGCGTCTGCTCCCCGGCGACGAACTGCTGCTCGTGTCGCACGAGGCGACCGAGCAGGAGATCCACGCGGCCTTCCAGTGAACCCCGGCCCGGTTCAGTCGCCCTCCCACGTCCGCCGTACGGAGGCGGCGACCCGGTCGACCAGCTCGGGGAGCGCGGACCGTACCGCGTCGCCGAGGCCCGCTCCGAGTGCGACGTCCGCCACTTCCACGGCGTGCACCACGACCTTCGGTGGCAGCCGGCCGAGGGTCTCCGCCAGGGCGAGGCACTCGCCGAGGCCGAGCGCGTGGGTGCTGGCCGTACCCGTCGTCCGGCCGGCCGCTTCCGCCCCCGTGAACGTGTGCAGGGCCCCCGGGCGGCACGGCCGCGCGCGGAGCGCCTCCACCACGACGACCGCGTCCGCGCCGTGCCACAGGTCGAGCATGCGCGCCGGTTCGCCGTCGCTGACCGCCAGGACGGTGCCGTCGGGGACCCGGCCCCGCAGGGCCTCCACCGCCGCCGGACCGACGCCGTCGTCACCGCGCAGGGGGTTGCCCACGCCGATCACCACGACCCGGCCGGTCATGTGCGCCGGACCGTCACGTCGAGGAAGTGGGTCGCGCAGGAGATGCACGGATCGTGGTTGCGGACGGCCCGTTCGCACAGGTGGGTCAGTTCCTCGTCACCGGCGGCGGGCCCCGCCGCGCGCAGCCGCGCCTGCGCCGCTCTGCGCACGTCCTCCTCGATGGCCGCCTGGTTCTGGGCCGTCGGCGGGACGATACGGGCCCCGGTGAGCGTGCCGTCCTCCGTGAGGGTGTACCGGTGATAGAGCAGCCCGCGGGGAGCCTCGGTGGCGCCGGCGCCGGTCCCCCGGCGTGGCGGGACCTCGACGGCCGGCCGGGCGGGCCGCTCGTATCCGTCGATGATCCGCAGGGCCTCCTCGACGGCCTGGACCACTTCCACCGCGCGTACGACGATGCCGCGGTAGGGGTTGCCGCAGACCGCGCCGGTCAGCGGGTCTCCCAGACCGGCGTCCCGCGCGGCCTCGGCGGCCACCGGATGCAGCCACCGGCCGCTGATCGCCCAGCGGGCCAGCGGGCCGGTGAGGTGGCGGCGGCCGTCGAGGGTGGCCGTCAGGGCCGTGGAGTAGGGCACCTGCTCCTCCAGCACGCGCTGTTCGAAGTCGGGCAGCGGGAACTCGAGCGGTTCCGGGCCTTCGGCCCCCGCTGCCATGACCGCCGGTGCTCCGGAGTCGATGGCGTAGCGGCCGGGGTCGCGCAGGGCGAGGAGGTCGTGCTCGCAGACGGCGTCGGGGAAGTCGAACGCCCCGACCCAGCGGACCGTCTCCAGCGCGTCCTCACGGGCCCGCCGCAGCCGCTCGGCCAGCGGGCGGAGTTCCTCCGGTGCCGGCGTCCGGTAGAAGCCGCCGACGCGGACGTTGACCGGGTGGACGGGGCGGCCGCCGAGCTGTTCGAGGATCGCGTTGCCGGTCTGCTTGATTCTCAGCCCGCGCTCCACGGCGGCCCGATCGCGGCGGGCCAGCTCCACGACGTCCGCGCAGCCGAGGAAGTCCGGGGCGTGCAGCAGGTGGATGTGCAGGGCGTGGCTCTCGATCCACTCGCCGCAGTACAGCAGGCGGCGCAGTTCCGCGAGGGGGCCGTCCACCGTGACCGCGCAGGCGTCCTCGACCGCCCGGCAGGCGCTCATCTGGTAGGCGACCGGGCAGATGCCGCAGATGCGGGCGGTGATGTCGGGGGGTTCGGTGTGGCCCCGGCCGGTCAGCAGGGCCTCGAAGAAGCGCGGGGGTTCGTAGATGCGCAGTCGCGTCTCGGTGACCGTGTCCCCGTCGACACGCAGGTGGAGGGCGGCCTCGCCCTCCACCCTGGCCAGCGCGTCCAGTCGCAGGTCGCGGGTTCCGCGCTCGTTCATGCGGGCCTTTCCGGGCCGGTGCGGTCAGGCGGTGGGGTTCTGCCGCTCCTCGGCCGCGAGGTCGGGTACGGGGGCATGTTCCGGCGACGCGGCGTTGAAGGTCCGGAAGACACGCTGGATGTCCCGCTCGCTCATCCCGTCGTGGCGCAACTCGGCGACCATGGAGCGCAGGTTGGGTTCGGCCGACGGTCCGAAGCAGCCGTAGCACCCGCGTCCGTAGGCGGGGCAGATGGCCCCGCACCCGGCGTGCGTGACCGGGCCCAGGCAGGGGGTGCCGTGGGCGACGGTGACGCAGGTGGTGCCGCGTCTCTTGCACTCGAAGCAGACGCTGTGGCTGGAGATCAGGGGCTTGCGTCCGGCCAGGTACGCGGTGACGACCTCGAGGAGCTGGCGGCGGTCGATGGGGCAGCCGCGCAGTTCGAGGTCGACCGGGACGTGGGCCGAGATCGCCGTGGAGGTCTCCAGCGTCTCGATGTACTCCGGCCGGGCGTAGACCGTGGCGAGGAAGTCGCCGACGTGCGCGAAGTTGCGCAGTGCCTGGATGCCGCCCGCGGTGGCGCAGGCCCCGATGGTCACCAGGTACCGGGAGATACGGCGGACGTGCCGGATCCGCTCGGCGTCCTCGGCGGTGGTGATCGACCCCTCGACCAGGGAGAGGTCGTAGGGCCCGCGGCCGTCGAGCCGTGCGCGCCCGGGGCCGCCGGCCTCGACGGGGGTCATCTCGAGGAAGTGGTCGACGCGTACGCGCTCGGTGAGGCCGAGGAGTTCGTCCTCGCAGTCGAGCAGGGTCAGCTGGCAGCCGTCGCAGGAGGCGAACTTCCACACCGCGAGCGTCGGCCGTCGGCCCGTTGCCGGTCCGGGTCCGGGTCCGGGTCCGGGTCCGGTGGCCATGTCACAACTCCCTTACGAGGAGCAGCTGTGCCACGCGGTCGTACCCGACGACCGGCCCGTCGCGGCACAGCAGGAGCGGGCCGAGCTGGCAGTGGCCGCAATGGCCGGTGGCGCAGCGCATGTTCCGTTCCAGGGACACCTGGACGCGGTGCGGGACCAGTCCCCGGGTCACGAGGTCGCGTGCGGTGTGCCGCATCATCGCCTCGGGTCCGCACACCAGCGCACAGGCCCGTTCGGGGCGCAGGTCCAGACGGTCGAGGAGGGTGGTGACGACGCCGACCGCGCCCTGCGGGCCCGGGCCGGGCCGGTCCACCGTCACCTCCACCCGGGCCTGGTCGCGCCAGCTCTCGATCTCGTCGCGGTAGGCCAGGTCGGCGGGGGTGCGGGCGCCCACCAGGACCGTGAGCCGCCCGTACCCGTCCGGACGGTCCAGGACCGCGTGCACGACCGGCCGCAACGGGGCCAGTCCGATGCCGCCGGCGACGACCAGCACATCGTGGCCTTCGGCCGCGCCGAGGTTCCAGCCGGTGCCGTACGGGCCGCTGAGACCGACGGTGTCACCGGGGCGCAGCCGGCACAGGGCGGCCGAGACCGCGCCCACCGCTCGCACGGTGTGCACGAGACCTCCGTCGCGCCCCCGCAGGGCGCTGACCGAGACGGGTATCTCGCCGACTCCGAACGCGTAGATCATCGCGAACTGGCCCGGTGCGAACGGGGCGAGCGCCTCTCCGGCCGGGACCAGCTCGACGGACCGGGTGTCGGCGGTCTCGGTCCACGCCCCGGCGACGCGGTACGGCAGCGGGGGCGTCACGGTGGTCACGGCGCGGTCTCCGGCGCGGGCGCTGCCCCGGACCGGGTCCAGTCGTGCAGGGCGGCGGCCTCCTCGGTGATGTCGATGCCGACCGGGCACCACACCATGCAGCGGCCGCAGCCGACACAGCCGGACGAGCCGAACTGGTCGTACCAGGTGCCGAGTTTGTGGGTCATCCACTGCCGGTAGCGGCTGCGCGCGGTGGCGCGGACCGGGCCGCCGTGCAGTTGGGAGAAGTCCAGGTCGAAGCAGGAGTCCCAGAGCCGCCACCGCTCCGCGTGGTCACCGGTGAGGTCGGTGACGTCCTCGGTGGTGGTGCAGAAGCAGGTGGGACAGACCATGGTGCAGTTGCCGCAGGTCAGGCAGCGCCCGGCGACGTCGTCCCAGCGGGGCGCCTCGAGCGTTCCGGCCATCAGCTCGCGCAGGTCCGCCTCGGGCATGGTCCGTCCCATGCGGTCGGCGGCGGCCAGGACGTCCGCCCGCGCCGTCGCCCGGGTCTCCGGGTCGGCGGGGCGGGTGGGCAGCTCGGCCAGGATCTCCTCGCCTTCCCGGCTGCCGCCACGGATCCAGAAGCGGTGCCCGTCCGCGTCGGCCAGCTCGGTCATCGCCAGGTCGTAGCCGGGACCGGCGGCGGGTCCGCCGCCCATCGAGACGCAGAAGCAGGTGGCGCCGGGCTCGGTGCACTCGACCGCGATCAGCAGGGCGCCCGAGCGCCGCTCCTCGTAGCCGGGATCGCGGTACGCCCCACCGGTCAGTACCCGGTCCTGGACGGCGATGGCCCGCAGATCGCAGGGGCGTACGCCCAGGAAGGCGTAGCGCGGCGGTGCGGTCCGGTCGGCCGTGAGCACCAGTTCCCCGTCCGCCCGGTCGGCGCTCCACTGCCGTACCCGGGCCGGATGCAGGAAGGACTTCCATGACTGGGGGCCCGCCGCGTGTCCGAAGGCGGCGCCGTCCGGCCGCTGCCGCAGCCGGTACCGCCCGGCTTCCAGCTCCACCCCCCATCCGTACGGCAGTTCGTCGGCCGACCGGAGCTCCGCCAGTTCGATGGCGCCGTCCCGGACGGTCGGGCCGATCACGGTGAAACCGCGCCGGATCAGCACATCCACGAGGACGGCCACACCGTCCTTGCCCATCACGTGCCCGTCGGCAGGGGCCGGGGCGGGGTTCCCCTGGGTGCCGGCTGTCATGACCGACCTCCTTCGGCAGCGGACGGCACTTGGGCCCTGCCGTCCCCTCAGGCCACGATCTCAGCTTTTCCGGCATGCCGCCGCGCCGCCAGAGCCAGGTGGGCACGTGCGCGGGGGCCGTTGGACCCCCGTGGCGGCCGACGGCGCCCGGGTGCCGCACGCGGTTGCGTCGGCCGCCGCCGAAGCGCCGGCCGGGCACCGCGGACTCGCGCCGTACGGCCCTGTACGGGGGCCCTTCGACCCTGTGCGGACGGCGCGGTCCGGGCGGATGGTCGAAACAGGCCCGAAGGAAGGAGCGGCCGGCATGCCATGGGAGACCGTCCACAAGGCCGCACCGAAGCGCACCGCCCCCAATCTGCGCGACTACGACAAGGAGCGCGCGGGTTTCTCGTGGCGCGCGGCTCGGGGCACGCTGCAGGGGCTGCCCGGTGAGCGGGGGCTGAACATCGCGCACGAGGCCGTGGACCGGCACGCGGCATCGGGCCGGGCCACGGCGGACGCGCTGCGCTGCGTCGGCCGGGACGGCTCCGTCACGTCCGTGACGTATGGCGAGCTGGCCCGGTCGACCTCACGCTTCGCGAATGTGCTCCGGGCCCTCGGCATCGGGCGCGGCGACCGGGTGGTGACGCTGCTGGGGCGGTGCCCCGAGCTGTACACCGTGGTGCTCGGCACGCTGAAGAACACCAGTGTCCTGTGCCCGCTGTTCTCCGCCTTCGGACCGGAACCGGTGTTCCAGCGGATGACGCTGAGCGACGCGCAGGTGCTGGTCACCACGGCGGACCTGTACCGCAGGAAGGTCGCCGGGCGACGCCACGACCTCTCCGTCCTGCGGCATGTGCTGATCGTCGGCGACGGGGCCGAGGACCTGCCCGGCACCCTCTCGTTCGCCGCGCTGACGACCGACGCGGCCGACACCTTCACCATCCCGCCGACCTCCCCGCACGACATGGCCCTGCTGCACTTCACGAGCGGCACGACGGGCATCCCCAAGGGCGCCGTGCATGTGCACGAGGCGGCCGTCGCCCACTACACGTCCGCGCTGTACGCCCTCGACCTGCACGAGGACGACGTCTACTGGTGCACCGCGGACCCCGGCTGGGTGACCGGGATGTCGTACGGGATCACCGCCCCGCTCATGCACGGTGTGACGGTCGTGGTCGACGAGGGCGACTACGACGCCCGCCGCTGGTACCGGATCCTCGCCGAACAGCGGGTGAGCGTCTGGTACACGGCGCCGACGGCTCTGCGCATGCTGATGCGGACGACGCCGAGGACGGGTCCGTTCGACCTGCCCCGCTCCTACGACCTGAGCGCGCTGCGGTTCATCGCGTCGGTGGGTGAGCCGCTCAACCCGGAGGCCGTGGTGTGGGGGCGGGACGTGCTCGGGCTGCCGGTGCACGACAACTGGTGGCAGACCGAGACCGGCGCCATCATGATCGCCAACTTCGCCGCCTGCGACATCCGCCCCGGCTCGATGGGGCGCCCGCTGCCCGGAGTGGAGGCGGCGGTGCTGCGGCGCGGCGAGGACGGCCGGGCGGAGGTCGCCGGCGGGCACGTCACCGTGCTGGAGGAGCCGGGCGTCGAGGGCGAGCTGGCCCTGCGGCCCGGCTGGCCGTCCATGTTCCGCGGCTACCTCCACGACGAGCCGCGCACCGCGGCGGCGTTCGCGGACGGCTGGTACCTGACGGGCGACCTGGTGCGGCGCGACGCGGACGGCTGGTACTGGTTCGTCGGGCGCGCCGACGACGTCATCAAGTCGGCGGGCCACCTCATCGGAC
This sequence comes from Streptomyces sp. NPDC005706, assembly GCF_040631045.1. NCBI lineage: Bacteria > Bacillati > Actinomycetota > Actinomycetes > Kitasatosporales > Streptomycetaceae > Streptomyces > Streptomyces sp. NPDC005706. The sequence continues at coordinate 207,910 of NZ_JBEXYS010000010.1, forward strand.
CGTTCGAGGTGGAGAGCGCGCTGATGGAGCATCCGGCGGTCGCCGAGTCCGGGGTCATCGGCCGCCCCGACCCCGTGGCGGGGAACATCGTCAAGGCGTTCGTCACGCTGCGGCCGGGCTTCGACGCGACCACCGCGATGCGGCGGGACCTGCTGGCCTTCGCCCGGCGCAGGCTGGGGCCGGCGGTGGCGCCCCGCGAGATCGACTTCGACCAGCGGCTGCCGCACACCCGCAGCGGCAAGGTCATGCGCCGCCTGCTGCGGGCACGGGAACTCGGCCTGCCCGAGGGCGACATCTCCACGCTCGAGGACTCCGCCCCCGAGGCGCCGTCCGTCACGGCGAGGACGGAGCGGTCCGCATGACCACCACGCGATCCCGGCGCACACCGCGGCCCGCCGCCCGGGCCGCCGGTCCGGCTGGCGCTGCTGGAGTCGATGCTGCGGGTCCGCCGGTTCGAGGAGCGCTGCGTGGAGCTGTACAGCGTGGCGCGCATCCGGGGCTTCATGCATCTCTACATCGGTGAGGAGGCCGTGGCCGTCGGCGTCAACGAGGCGCTCACGGAGGACGACGCGGTCGTGTCGACCTACCGCGAACACGGGCACGCGCTGGCCCGGGGGGTCCCGGCCGAGGCGATCATGGCGGAGATGTTCGGCAAGGTCACCGGATGCAGCCGGGGCCGCGGCGGCTCGATGCACCTCTTCGACACCGGCCGGCGCTTCTACGGCGGCAACGCGATCGTCGGCGGCGGGCTCCCGCTCGCGGCCGGCCTCGCCCTGGCCGACCGGATGACCGGCCGCGACCGGGTCACCTGCTGCTTCTTCGGTGACGGCGCCTTCGCGGAGGGCGGGTTCCACGAGACCGCCAACCTCGCCGCGCTGTGGCGCCTGCCGCTGCTGCTGGTCTGCGAGAACAACCTGTACGCGATGGGCACGGCCCTGGCCCGCCACCAGGCACGCCGACTTCGGACGGCTCGAACCGGAGGACCGGTTCCGCGACGTGCTCGAACTCGATTCGCTCGATTTCCTCACCCTCGTGGAGCTGCTGTCCGAGCGGACGGGAGTCCGTATCGACGAGGACGACTACCCCGAACTGGACACGCTGTCCGGCGCGGTGGCGTTCCTGGTCGGCAGGACCGCCGGCCGGACCTGACCGCGCCCGGGTGGGCGGGGTGCCGAAGCGCGCGTTGTCAGTGCGGTGCGCTTCACTGTCCGGCATGCAGCTCACCCAAGGGGCCCTCAACGATCTGCTCGCCGAACTCGGGCCGGAAGCCGGCCACATGTACCTGCCCGGCGATCTGGACGTGCAGGCACTGACCGACCTGCTCGGCGACAGGTACGGCACCCCGCGCACCCTCGTCCTCGACGGCTTCACCGATCCGACGGTCGACGAGTCCAGGGGCGCGGCCCTCCTCGTCCCCTTCCAGGACCGGGCCGTGACCATACGGGCCTGGGCGTACGGGGACCAGTGGGTCGCCACCGGTACGGCCCTGGACGCCGAGGGGGCCGAGCGGCCGGTGCTGGCGGTCGCTCAACGGGAGGTGCCGCAGCCGCTCGCGGTCTTTCCCGACGAGGACGACGAGAACGTCGACTGGCTGGAGCGCCTCAAGGAGATCACCGGCTGGAACCAGCCCGACGAGCGGCCGGACGTGGACTGGGCGGAACTGGAATCGCGTCTGGGCACCACGCTGCCGGCCGACTACAAGCGCATGGTCGAGACGTTCGGCGAAGGCGCCTTCGACGGATATCTGGACCTGAACCAGGAGCCGTGGACGAGCCTCCGGGCGGACGGTCTGCTCATCTGGGCGGGCACCGAGGCCGAGGACCTGTACTGCTGGCGGACCGACGGCGACGACCCCGACCGGTGGCCGGTCGTGGTCCGGTCCTTCGACAACACGAGGGACCTCGCCTTCGGCCACGGCACCGCGCGGTTCGTCTGCCACGCCCTCGTGGACCCGCTCCATCCCTACACGCTGGCCCGCTACTTCGACACCCACTGGTTCATGAACTACCGCGTGTCATGACCTGGATACGTGCACACGGCCGGTAGTTCACCCGCGCTTCGCCGGCGCCTGGTGATCTGGTCCCCGTCGGACCGTTTCCGATCACCTGACGCCTCAAGGAGCCATTCCATGCACAGAGCCACCCGCCGTCGCCTCACGGTCGCGACCGCGCTGGTCACCGCCACCACCGCCGCCGTGGCCATCACCAGCGCCGCCGGCGCCTCCGGCGGCAAGGAGCAGGCGCGGAACGCGATCCAGGGCGGGAAGGCGAAGAACGTCATCCTGCTGATCGGCGACGGCATGGGCGACTCGGAGATCACCCTCGCCCGTGACTACACCGTGGGCGCCAACGGGCGCCTGAACATGGACAGGTTCCCGCTCACCGGCGCCTACACCACCTACGCCGTGCACGCCGACGGCACCCCGGACTACGTCACCGACTCCGCCGCCAGCGGCACCGGCTGGGCCACCGGTGTGAAGACGGTGAACGGCCGTATCTCCAAGACCCCCGGCACGGACAAGCCGGTGAAGACCCTGCTGGAGCTGGCGCAGAAGAACGGTTACGCCACCGGCGACGTCACCACCGCCGAACTCACCGACGCCACCCCGGCCGTGCTCGCCTCCCACGCCACCGACCGCTCCTGCCAGGGACCGGCCGACATGGCCAAGTGCCCTGCCGACACGATCGCCGCGGGCGGTCCGGGCTCGATCGCCGAGCAGGAGGTCAACCACAAGGTCGACGTCCTCTTCGGCGGTGGCAGGCAGCGCTTCGACCAGGCCGTCACCGACGGCAGGTACAAGGGCCTGACGGTCACCCAGCAGGCGCGGAAGCTGGGCTACCAGGTCGTCACGGACAACGCGTCCATGAAGGCGGCCAAGTCGGGCAAGCCGGTCCTCGGCCTCTTCGCCCCGGGCAACGTGGCCACCGAGTGGACCGGCAAGGCGGCGGCGGTCGGCGGCACGGACCCGCAGCGGTGCGTCACCTCCAACCCGAACCGTCCGGCCACCACCCCCAGCCTCGCCGGCTCCGCCACGAAGGCGATCGAGCTGCTGGAGGCCAAGCAGCGGGCCAAGCACTCCGAGCAGGGCTTCTTCCTGCAGATCGAGGGCGCCTCGATCGACAAGCAGGACCACGCCGCCGACCCGTGCGGCCAGATCGGTGAGACCGCGGCGTTCGACCGCGCGGTGAAGGTGGCCCGCGCCTACGCGGCCAAGCACCCCGACACCCTGGTCGTCACCACCGCCGACCACGGCCACACCAGCCAGATCGTGCCGCTGGAGGCCACCCCGCCCGGCCTGTCCTCCACCCTGGTCACCGACGAGGGCCAGCAGCTCAAGGTCAACTACTCGACCAACACCCCCGGCCAGTCCCAGGAGCACACCGGCACCGAGGTCCGGATCGCCGCCCAGGGCCCGCTGGCCTACCGGGTCCTCGGCGTCACCAACCAGACGGACCTGTTCACCACGGTCCGCGAGGCGCTGCGCCTGCGCTGAGCCCGCGCGGCCGCGGCGGAGCGCGACAACTCCCCCGCGGCGACGCCCGTATGAGGGCGTGCCGTCCGGCCGACGGCACGCCCCCCCTGGCGTCCCGGGGCCATGCACGGCGAACGGAGCCCCGGCATGCAAACATTTGATCTATCCATAGGAAAGTCATTAAGGTCAGGCTCCAGCCCCCCGCTCAGGCGATCACTCAAGCGGAGTGACGGCGCAGGGGCCCGCCCACCGACGTGCCCGGCAGGCGGCCGAAGGAGCAAGGAGACCGTCCCTAGTGGCGTCCCACCGTCGACCCAAGCAGCCCAGCCGCACGCGTGTCACCGTGCTGACCACCGCGGCGGCCGCCGCCGTCGCGCTGAGCGCGAACGCCGCCAACGCCGCCCCGAGCGAGAAGCTCGGCAAGGACGAGGTCAAGGCGAGGGTCGACAAGCTCTACGAGCAGGCGGAGCAGGCCACCGAGAAGTACAACGGGGCCAAGGAGAAGCAGCAGAAGCTGCAGAAGGAGATCTCCACCATCCAGGACAACGTGGCCCGGGGCCAGGAGGAGCTCAACAAGCTCCGCGACGGCCTGGGTTCGCTGGCCACCGCGCAGTACCGCTC
>NZ_JBEXYS010000011.1:0-208255 GCF_040631045.1 Streptomyces sp. NPDC005706
GGAACACTTCACCCCGATCCTCCCCACCCGCCGCACAGCACCGAACCGCTCCGCCCGGTCCGCTGCCGCGCGGCCACGGTCGGGCTGTCCGGCGCCGGGCTGCGCCCGGAGCAAGCGAACCCCCGTGCTTCGCACGGGGGTTGCGCTCACGCTCCGCGTGAGCGCTGGCGGCTCGCTGCGCTCCCCGCTCAACCAGCCTGCTGCGCAGGCTGGTTGATGCTCCGTTCGCTGCGCTTCCGGAGCTGCGGGTCCTACGGACCCGTGGGATGGCTTCCGCTGCGCTCCAGCCATCTGGTGGAGCTCCGCGCCACGTAGGCCGGCCCCGCTGCGGGGGTCGGCCAACGGGCCTTCGGCCCGAGCGGCTACAGGAGAGGGTGGGCTCGGTATGGGTCAGGCATGCGCGTGCCGCGGCCGGGCCTCCCGCCGTGATGCAGCGTGATGCGCCGGCTCGGCCGGGCCCGCGGTGCGAAGACGCTGGAGCCAGAGGGAGGCTGTGAGGAGCAGACCGGTGAAGACGGTCAGGAGGAGAGCGGATACCCACATCGGCCGGCCCCCGGGGCTCTGCCAGCCGGTCCAGGCGGTCGATGCCGCCCACATCAGAAGGTACGAACCCGGCGCAGCTGCCGCACGGCCCGCACGGACTTGATGCGTTCAGCCGTGGATGCCATGCCGGCCCGTGTACCCCGGTGTCCGCTGTTCAGCAGGCAGGGGTGGCGGCTGTGCTGTTCTTGCGGGCTGGGTTCGCTGCTGATTTGTTCACCCTCGTTGTTGCTGTTGGGTACGGCCCTCGAAGTCACGGCGTACCGCGGCACCCTGATCCTCGATCAGGCCTGCACCGTCCGGGAGGTCGAGCGCGGCACCGCAGTGGCGGCACAGTTTCCCGTTCTCGGCGGGCGTGCCGCAGGCGTTGCAGAACCGGTTGCCTTCGTCGATTGCGGGCTTGTCTGTCATGGCTCTCTCCTGTCGGGTGGGCAGTGATGCATGCGGAGTACCCGAGGTTGCCGGGGTGATTCTCTGCCGGTGCTTCATTTTGTGTTTGCGATAGACTCTGGAATTGGGTTGCTTCCGTTCTGTGGGTTCTGTGGTCCGGTCGAGGGTGGCCGTCTGCGGGTCTGTATCCGGAGGTGTCGAGCCGTTGTCTCGGTGCGGGTGCCGTGTCTGCTGTCCAACGGCCCTGTGAGGTTATTCAGTTGGTGACGGTTCGGTTGTGGGAGTTGTCGTCCGGATTGCTGAGAGAGGGGCATTGAAGTGGCTGTGAAGGAAGTCCGTCCTCATCAGCGGGAAGCCGTGGACGCGGTACTCCGGGCACTCGAATTGCCTGCAAGATCTACTGTGCCCGAGCGAGGTCTGCGGACGCAGGTAGTCATGGCGACCGGATCGGGCAAGACCCTCGTCGCCGTGCGCAGCGCGGAGGAGATGCAGGCGGGTCGGGTGCTGGTGCTCGTGCCGTCGCTGGATCTGCTGGCGCAGACCGAGGCCGGCTGGCGTGAGGGCGGGCGTACGGGGCCGATGATCGGGGTCTCGTCCCTGCGTGCGGGTGAGGCGGGCTTCGCGAACACCACGGACGTGGACGAGCTGGTCGCCTGGGTGCGCCCGTTCGACAGGGTCACCGTGTTCGCCACCTACGCCTCCCTCGGGCTCGGCACGCTCGAGCGCGCGCACGCCGCGGGCCTTCCCGCCTGGGACCTGATCGTCGTGGACGAGGCGCACCGGACCTCCGGGCGGATCGGAAAGCCGTGGGCAGTCGTCCACGACAACACCCGCATCCCCGCCCTGCGCCGGCTGTACATGACCGCCACCCCACGGCTGTGGCAACTCGACGACGACTCCGAAGGCACGCCGGGGGTGCCGGGCGAGCTGGTGGCGTCCATGGACGACGATCCCGCGGGGCCGTTCGGGGCCCGCTGCTACACCCTCACCCTGTCCGAGGCCATCAACCGGGGAATCTGCGCCCCCTACCAGGTCGTGTGCCTGGACATCACCGACACCCACCTCCAGGCGGCGCAGCTGCTGGGTGTGGAGGGCCGCTCGGACGAGGTGCGGGGGGCGCGGCTCGCCGCCTTGCAGACGGCGCTGGTGAAGGCCTCGGCCGAGGAGGGCTTCCAGCGGACGCTGGTATTCCACCACCAGGTGAAGGAGGCCGAAGCGTTCGCGGCCGGCCTCACGGACGTCGCGGGACGGCTGCATGCGGCCGAGCCGGGGCTGTACCCGCGCGCGGTGTGGGCGGACTGGCTGTGCGGCGAGCACAAGCCGCTCCACCGGCGCCGCGTCCTGGACGCATTCTCCCGAGGGATCGCTGCTGACGGCACGGTCGTGGAGAAGACGTTCCTCGGCTCCGTCCGCGTGCTCGGCGAAGGCATCGATACCTCCCACTGCGACTCCGTGTACTTCGCCGACGTACGCGGCTCCATGCCCGACCTCGTCCAAGCCGTCGGCCGCGCACTCCGCCTACACCCCGGCGACGGCAAGACCGCATCCCTCGTCGTACCCGTCCTCCTCGGCCCCGGAGAGACACCCGGCAACATGCTCACCAGCCGCGCCTACGGCGGACTCGCCAAGCTGCTGGAAGCCCTCCGCGCCCACGACGCCCGCATCGTCGAGCACCTCGCCGAACCACAAGCACGAAGTCAGGTGAGAGGCGTACAAACCCGCTCCGCAGACGAGACCGACGAGGACCGGGAAGGCCCGGACACCGGCGGGCAGGCTCGGCTGTCGGTACCGGCCCGGGAACTGCTGAAGTTCAGCACACCGCGCGACCCCGCCCAGCTCGCCGCGTTCATCAACCTCCGCGTCCTCAACCCCGAACACACCCACTGGCGCCGCGGCATCGAAGCCGCCACCCACTACCACCGGTACCACGGCGATCTGCGGGTGGCGTTCACCTACCGTGTCCCCACCGCGGGCGACGACGACCAGGAACAGGAGCCGGAGGGGGAGGTGGAGGTCGGGGGCGGCGAGGGGTGGCCGGCCTCCCTCGCCCGCTTCCCACTCGGACAGTGGATCGCCGACGCCCGCCGCTTCCACGCCCGCGGGGACATGGACACCGACCGTGTGGCACAGCTCGACGCGCTCGGCATGGTCTGGTCCCACTACGACATCGCCTGGGAGGAAGGTCTCGCGGCGGCGCGCGGGTGGGCGGCCGAGGTGGGCCACCTCCTGGCCCCACTGGACGCCACCTTCCAGGGCTACCGCGTGGGGATCTGGCTGAAGAACGCGCGGGCCGCCGCCCGCAAGGCGGCCGAGATCGAGCAGCGGCGTGCCGAGGGGCTGCCGGTTCCGTCGTCGGCTTGGGCGCTGCCGGAGATGCGGCGCGAGCAGCTCGAGGACATCGACCCTTCCTGGTGCCCGGCATGGCCCGTCGACTGGCAGCGTGCCTTCCACCTCGTCCGGCTCCACCTGGAGGCCGGCCGCCCGCTGCCGACCGAGCCGGGCGCCGTCGTGCACCAGGGCGAGGACCTCGGCCGATGGGTACGCTCAGTCCGGCTCAGCTGGGAACGGCTTACGACCGCGCAGCAGTGGATGTGCGAGCACGTCCTTGGCATCCAGCCCGCCGGCGACGACGAGAAGCCCAGGCCGCGGCGCAGCCAGGCCGACAAATGGGCCCTCAACCTCACCGCCGCCCGGCAGTACTACCAACGCGAAGGCCACCTGCGCGTACCCCGCAAGCACGTGGAGACGATCCTGATTGGCAGCGACGGCAAGGACCAGGACGGCGACCGCGAGAACGGCCACGGCAGTGACGAGGCGGAGGAGCATCACCTGCGGCTCGGGGCATGGATCAACAACCAGCGCTCCAGAGCCGCAACCCTGACCCCGGAGCGCGTCGAGCAGCTATCGAAGATCGGCATGCGCTGGACCTGACGGCGAACAAACTTGGCCGCCCGGGCACAGCGGCTGCGCCGCCGAGCCGACGTGAAGCGTACATATGGCGTACGCGCACCAAGCGGGGCACGAAACTCATGGCGTCATCCGGTGCTGTCCCGAGAATGCAGAGACTGGCAGGCAGGAGCGAGCGATACGGGAGAACTGACGCTACGGATGGCGGCCCTGCCGGCTGGTCGCTATGGGAGGTGGAGTGGGACAGATCGAGCAGGGAGTGGAGCGCGCGTTGCGCACCCGGCTCATTCCCCTCAAGCACTGAGGCCCGTCTGGGGGTCTCCCAGCGCCGCACGGTACAGCGGTGGACCACCATGCCGGATCTGATCACATAGGTGTGGTGAGGGTCGGGTCGGGGCGGTAGTGGGCGACCCCTGCGTAGGACATCCCCAATGAGATGGTGAGGATCTTGGCATCGAGTTCGTCTGTGAGAGCGAGCAGGCGAGTGGAGCGCAGGATGCTCGGTAGGAGGCCGACGGGAGCGAGGCTATCGCGGATGTGGGCGGCGCCAGCGGGTCCGTGGTGTGTTCGGGTGAGCCGAGTGACAAGCACGTGGGAATTGTCTGAGCCGAGTCGATGCCGGTGCTCCTGGCAACGTTGCAGCGCCATCCAGGTCGCACCGTCCAGGAGGAGATGCACCGACCTGCCGGGAAACCGGACGCTCCGGCGGTGCGGGTCGATGTCGACGTCGGTGAGCCGGCGTAGCTCGGTGGTGGTTGCTGCGTGCAGGAGGGCGGCGAGGCCGATGAAAGCCTCATGTGGGTGGATGTTCTGGTTGGTGGCCCACCGCCTGTATAGGGTGCGCTGCCGGGCGGGGGTGAGGGTGGGTCCGTGAAAACCCCTCTGCTGCACAGCGGTTATCGGTTCGGTGGGGTTGTGGAGGATGGCCTTGGAGCGGTGGGCGTAGGCAAAGAACTGACGCATGCCCGCCAAGCGGGAGGCTCGGCGGGCCGGGGCGAGAGCAAGGAAGGACTCGAGGTCGGCGGTGGTGACGCTCGCCCAGCTCGTATGTCCCTCGGTGTGGAGGTGGAGGGCCAGGTCACGGATGGTGTCCAGGCGGATCTCGATGGTCTTCAGTTGGTTGGGGTGTAGCCCGAGCTGCTGGGCTTGCTCGTGCTGGAGCAGCAGGAAGTCGGCGAATCCTTCGACCTGAGGGCGTAGCGGGGCGGGAGTGGCCTCAATGCGGTGGGCGCGGCGGGCTGCTGCTCGCCGGTCGGCGAGGTCCGGTGGCGGGTCGAGACAGCGGTGGGTATGGAAAAAGTCGGTGAGTGCTCCGACGAGCTCGGGGGCGTTGGTGCGGGCCTGCGCGAGCAGCGTGTGAGGGTCACCGGTCGTGGTCGCAAGGATGAGGCGTGCGGTGGTGGCGACGACGTCAGACGCGTAGATGGGGTGGCGGTGATCGGCGAGATGTGCGGCGAAGTCACTCCACCAAGGAGGTGGGGCGGGCATGCGCTCGGCCCAGCCGATCGCGCGGGTGATGACGGTGTGTGGTGAGTGCTCATAGCAGCGTTTGCACAGGCCCTTGGCCCACTGGCCGCTGGTGCCGCAGCGCTCACAGAGTTCGGGGAGCGGTGCGGTGGCGGGATCTGTGCAGGCTCGGCAGCGCTGAGTCGCCCCGTCAAGGGTGCGTCGGCGCCCGCAGTGCTGGCAGGGGCCCCGGCCCGGTCGCCCGGCTGAGCGGCGTCGGCATGCCGCGCACAGATCCTGGGTGGAGCGTCGTGGGGCGCCGCAGAGAATGCAGGTACGTGAGCACCAGGCGCAGCGGCCCGTGTCCGGGTGCAGCCAGCGCAGGCGGTGGCAGGCCGAGCAGTTGTCCTTGACGGTCCGGGAGGCCCTGGCGACGGTGGCGGGCGGGCGCGTGACGGGGTTGGTTGCGGTCATAGCGGTGGCAGGGATCGGTGGCGGGGTTCGGGCTGTTGCTGCGAGGGTGGCGTGGCCGGGGCGGGGGTGCGCGGCGTGGGAGTTGGGGACGCGGCCGGTTCGCGCAAGGTCAACAGGTCGCCCGGGGTGCAGTCGAGCGCTGCGCACAGGGCGGCCAGGGTGGACAGCTTCACCTGGGAAGGCTGCTTGGTGAACAGCGCGGAGACCGAGGCGGCGGACAGCTCGCGACCGGCTCGCTCGGCCAGGAGACGGCGCAGCTCAGTGCCCGTCCAGATGCCGCGTTGTGCCGCGGCGATGCGCAGCTTCCATTCCACCTCGGGCACAAGGGCGGTGGGTTCGACGGCCTGGAGAGGGCGCGTGGTCATCAAGGCTCCGGTGGATCAGCCGGCCAGGCCGGTCACGGCGGTGAGGGTGGCGCGGCGCCAGGCGTCCTCGACGAAGGTGAGGCTGGGCCGGACGTAGGCCATGGTGGAGGCGATGTGTTGGTGGCCGAGGAGCTGCTGGACGGTGAGCAGGTCCATGCCCTGCTCGTAGTGGTGCGTGGCGCAGGCACGGCGCAGGTCATGCGGGGTGAACCGGTCTTCCTCGATGAGGCCTTCGGCGTCCAGCAGGCGCGAAAGGCGGTCGCGTACGGTCTCCGGCTTCAGTGGCTGGCCGTCGGCGTCGCAGAACAGCGCCGCCGTGTCGGGGAACAAGGGACGGATGTCGCTCTGGTACCAGGCAAGGATCTGATCCAGTCCGTCAAGCATGGGAGCCCATCTCGGGCGTGGTCCCGAGGCGTTGGCCGCTTTGCCGAACCGCACGTGGAGCTTGCCGCACGGGCCGAGCTCGGGATGGACATCGCACAGATCGAGGCGGAGCGCTTCACTAAGCCGCGGCGCGCAGTGGTACAGCGTGCGCAGCAGCGCGTAATCCCGTGCCGCGGTTGGAAAGTCGGAGGTGACGGCCAGCCGGGCGCGGGCGAACGTGAAGAAGGCGGTGAGGCGCCCGGCCGTAGGCGGCAGCCGACGAGGGGTGTTGTCCCAGACGTGGCGCAGCCGGTTGAACCGGTCCAGCGGATCACCCACTGTCGTGCCGTACAGGACGCGGATCTCGGTCGCGTAGCGCAGGCGTACGAACGTGTGGAACGCGCGCAGCATGTCCAGATAGCGACGTCTGGTTCCCGCGGTCCGGCCTGCGAGCAGCAGACTGTGCAGCATCGCGTCCACGTGGGCGGGCTCGATCTGCCACACCGGCGTCGCGAAGTGGGCCAGCACCCGTGGAAGCAGAGAAGAGTAGGTGTCGATCGTCGACACAGCGAAGCCCCGCACCACCCAGGTAGCGGCGAACGCCTGGGCGCAGTCGGCTTGGAAAGCCCACACATCCGGTGCCCGTTTGGTGTCAGGGGTGAGGTCAGTGAGGCCGCCCTCCACCAGCCGAAGAAGAGGCTTCTCCCCCACTTTCTTCACCGCCATCACATCGACAGTCCCCGGTTAAGGCAGCACCTGAACCATGCACGTGCCACCGCAGGAATCAACGAGACAGCTGAAGGAAGGCAACTCCCGCCTCACCACGAACCCCGCGACCCACACGCCTCACCGTTGAGCCACTGGGCCTCGTCGACGAGGAAGGTGCGGGGGCGTTCGGCCAGGGCCGTCTTCAGCAGACGGTCGAACTCGCTCGGGTGGCGCGGTGGTTCACCGGCCAGGTCGAGGGCGGTGAACAGTTCGTAGCGCACCGCGCGGGCGGTGGGCCTAGCCCGGAAAGTGATCTTGCGGACGTCCTCGCCGGCGGGTTCGAGTTCGCGCAGGCAGGTATTGACCGCGAGGGTCTTGCCGAAGCCGGCGCCGCCATGGATGCACATCATCGCGCGAGCAGCGACGGTGTCGGTGATGTTCTCCCGGGCGGTGAGCAGGGCGCGGGTGGTGACCACGGAGGCGTCGGGCAGGTCGACGTACTGGTAGGTGGCCGCGGTCATCAGGCGTCTCCTGCGGGTCGGGAGCCGGGCTCCGGCACAACGTCCGCCGACGGGTCGGCTGAAGTGGGGGCGGGCGGGGGCGGCGCTGTGCCAGCAGCGAGGGCGGGTGGGGTGCGCCAGTGCGCCGGAGGCGGGGCGGGCGGGATCAGGTCGGGCAGTGCCAGCCGTGCGACGTCGGTGTAGTCGGCGGCGGCGAGTTCACGCTCGGCCTGGGCGGCCGTGACGGCTCCCAGCCGCTGGGCGGGCTCCGCGCTGGTGGTGGGGGCGAATCGCTGGCGGCGCAGGCGTTCGGCGGCCTTCGCGTCGGAGCGCAGGCGCCGGGCGCGTTCCGAGCGTGCCTCGCGCAGGGCCTGCAGTTGCTTGGGGGTGGCCGCGTCCGCGAGGTGCGCCGGGCCGAGGTGGCGGCCGCGGGCGTCGCAGACTTCGATCTCGTGGTCGTGGTGCGGCATGTAGCGCACGCGGACTTCGCGGCCGGCCTGACCGGTCATCCACGCGGCGACGTAGGTGCGGCCGCGCCAGCTCACGCCGTGGCTGGTCAGTTTTCGGGGCCGGCCGTCGTCCTCGAGGGTGAAGGCCCACAGATCGGCGGCGGGGATGTCGGTGACAGGCGTCGGATCGGCCTGCCACGCCTGAAGCGGTGTACGGCCTGACAGAGATTTCGGGCGGTGCGCGGTGTTCCACCAGTTCGTCCACGCCAGGACCTCCGCGGTGAAGTCCTTGAACGACAGGGCGGACACTGCCCCTGCGGTACGTCCGCGCCGTTCCGAGCGAGGCCCAGTGGGCCCGGCGGTGTAGCCGGGCAGGGCGGCGAACAGCATCCGGTCCGCGGCCCGGTTGAGGCTTTCCACCGTGCCTTTCAGATGCGGGCTGTAGGCGGGCAGGTCTTTGACCGTCACGCCCATCGCGCCGAGTGCGGTGGTGACGGTGGCCGACAGGAAGTCCTTGCCCCGGTCCATCCTCACCAGTTCCGGCACTCCCCCGGCCGGGCCGTAGGGATCGTCCCGCACCACTGCGGCGCGCAAGGCGGCCAGTACCGACGCGCGGGAGGGATGGCCCGGGGTGACAGCGGTACCGGTGATGACCTTGGTGGCAGTGTCGATGAACCAGGTGATCCACGGGCGCACCAGGTCGCCGTCGGCGTCGACCAGCAGCGGGGCCTGGACGTGGTCGGTCTCCCAGGCGTAGTTGCGCCATGACGGTGGCCGCTTGCCGAACACGTCATGGGCGCGTGCTGCCTCCGGTCCGATGGCGAGACCGGCGCGCTCCCCCGCCGTCAGGTCGCGGCGCAGCGCGCGCAGGAACGTCGACAGGGACGGGACCGGATCCAGCAGCGGCACCTGCGACAGGGCTGCCCCGCCCGGAACAGCCGCCAGGTCCGGCGGGAGGGGCACGGTAGCGCCGGACGTTTGCGCTCGTGAGCCCCCGGCCTCGGCTGCGGCGCGCTCCATGAGCTGGCGGTGCACTGCGGAGGCGTTGCCGTGCCAGTACGCCAGCAGCACCCGGATCTCCGCGGTGATCTCAAATCTGCCGGTGTGGCGGGCTCCGGGGTGCGCAGCGGCCGCCGGGCTCTGGGATGCCTCGGCCAGCCACCGCCACACCGTGCGCTCCGATACCCCCAGACACTCCCCCGCCAGCCCCACGTGCTGCCGCGAAAGACCGCCCCGGGCCCGCAGCGCCAGCAGACGACGCACCGCAGGCGCCCGCAGCGCAACCAGCGACTGCTTTTCGAGCACACCGGCCGGATCCCCCGGCGGTGGCAGCCGCTGCCCTCCCCCGTCAAGGCCACGGCCGTCGTTGATGTCCTGCGCTCTGCTGTCCGTCATCGCGCCGTTTCTTCTCCTCGCCGAACGGGGTGAGGTTCTCTGCCGTCGGAACCGGTGTGCGCCGGGCACGTGAGAGGGGCCGGGGCCGTCATGAGTACGGGCCAAGCCGGGCGCATGCCCGGTCGATCGCGTCCCGCTCCACTCCCGCACCGGGGTCGCGGCCCCGGGCTGCGCAGACATGCGAGGTGATCTTCGCCCATGTACGGAAGTTGCCGCGGGCGGTCTGCTCATCCGCCCGCCCAAGGTCGGCCGGATCAGCGTCCTCCCATACCGGGTGGAACAGACCCAACGTCCGCGGCACATCCTCCGTGTCGAGGCGGCTGACCTGGTGCCAGGTCAGGACGCGGGAACGCATCGCCGCTGCCCGGGCCAGTGCCCGTTCGCTGCCCGCCCCGCACAGCACCAGGGCAGCCATGCAACCCGGCGAGTCCCACAGCTGCCGCAGATAGTCCAGCACCGGCGGCGACAAGCGCTGCGCGTCGTCGAGGAACAGCACACCCGGCTCGGCCAGCGCCTCCGCCAGCGCCTGGTCAGCCGGTCCGGCACGGTGGGTCAGGGACCCCGAGGGCAGCCCCAGTGCCTCGCACAACGCGGCCCGCATCTGCGGCAGCCCGGGTCTGACCCCCACCACCGCCCGCCACACCGGCACCCGGCCGGGCAGCAGATGCAGAGCCTGCTCGACCGCGACCGTCTTCCCCAGCCCCGTGTCCCCGTACACGCAGCCGATCCCCCGCGCGGCGACCGTGTGCCCCACCACCTCCACCACGGCGGCCACCTGCCGCGTGGACACCAACCGTGCCCCCGGCGCGTACAGGCGCACCCCACCGGACACCCGGGGACGCGTCACCGCGCCGGGCCACTGTTCACCGCCCGTACCGGACGTCTCGGCATCCGGGCCGTCCACCACCGGCGGGCCGTTCGCGCCCTCTACGAAGCCGAGTTCGGCCAGTGCCCGGTCGTACCGGCTCGGCTCCGCCCGGCCCGACGCCGCGCGGGCGACGTGAAGCACACGGCCCGCCCTCAGTTCGTCCTTGATCGCGCGGTGCAGCGTCGCCAAGGACGGCACAAACTCCGCTCCCCAGTGTTCCAGCACTCCCTCGTCCTGCGCCCGGAGCATCCTGCGGCGCAGCTCGGCAACGTTCCCGCCCACCTGGGTGAGTACCTCCCACAAGGCGTCGCCCACCATGAACCCGCCCTGCCGCGGCCGGGCCTCCACCCGCCCCTCGCGTCCCTCGGCCAGCCACCGCCATACCGTCCGCTCCGTCACCCCCGCCAAACCGGCCGCGATCCGCACGTGCAACGACGACAGACCGCCCTCACCCCGGTCCACTGCCAGCAGCCGCCGTACCACCACGGCCCGCTCCACCCGCCCGGCCACCGCCAGAACAGCCGGACCCGGCGCCGTCTTCCCCACTGGGGTTCCCGAACCCGTCACACGGACAACCCCACCGCCCCGGCCGCCCCTCCACAGGAAGACTGGCAAACCCAACACAGCCGGACCGCGATCTGCTAGCCGCACCGTGACAGCCACCTGGTCACCCCATGACAGCAGCCGGTCTGCACGTCGTTGCCGATCCCAGACCGGAGCAGCTGCGCTGTCGGGCAGGATGGGCCGATGCCCGGTGAGCGCTTCTTCAACGATGACCCCATCGACGGGAACGCCGGCGCCCGTGACCTCGCGCAGGCAGCTGTTGCCAGTGAAGGCTGTGCACGCCAAACCCTTTGCTGGCCGCCCGTATTGTGTGGTGAAGTGCCCCATGGGCTCCCGCACGAAGCGACGCGAATCGCGCAACAAGAGACATCGCCGTTCCGTGTCGGGGACGCTGGTGCTCGATCCGCACGCGCAGGTCGTAGCGGATTCCTTGATCACCATGACCACTCTCATGGCCTCCCTTACTGGCGACGACCCTGCATCTGAGGCTGACGCGGCCTTCGCCGCGGCGATCGAGGAGTTCGTCGTGGAGGTGCCGCGGTTCGACGCGATCCGGCTTATCGAGGTGGCTCGTCAGCAATTCCTGCCGATGGCCCGCGAGGGCGAAATACCTGTCACCGCGGAAGCGGGCGCGGTCTATGTCGAACTGCTGGCGCTGATTGCTCTGACTGCCCGGCAGGAGACAGGAACGGCGACCGCGTCCGAAGCCGGATTTCAGGAGATGAGCCACTTCGTCTCCAGCGCGAAGGAGGGACTGAGCAAGATCCTCTACCTTGCGCAGCTGCGTTCATTCGCACGTGCTGACCCGACCGACAAACTCGCCATGGTGTCCTTGTTCATTCGGGGCGCCGAGGTGTGGATGCGCAATCCGTCATATCCGGAAATGGTAGAGGAAACCAATCTGGCACTCCTTGACGGCGTTGAGAGCGTCCGCGCAGCGCTGGAGGCGCAACTGGGCTTCAACGCCACGGATGCAGTAGCCGTCCTCGACGCCTGCCACGACCTGCAGCAGGACAGGCTGAACGACCGCATCGAGGCGATGGGCAATGCAGTCTTGGACGCGATGGCCGCGGAGGAGGAAGGCCGGGCGGACAGACAACTGACGGAACAGGCCATGCTCAGCGTCACGTCGATGTTCGAGCCACCTGCCGAGCAGGCCACGGTCACGATCGACGACATCGTTGCGCATACGGGCCTGGCCGAGGAGTGTGTCCGGGCCGTTGTCGAGCGGTTCCGCTTGGACCTCGGGACGGACAGTCCGATGGATGTCATCGAGGCGTTCACCAGCGGACGGAACCCGCTGCGAACGCGGCCGCTTATCGTTGGCGCGGACGGGCGTCTGATGCTGCCACATCCGGCGTTGAACGTGTTCGCTGTGCGGGAGAACCTCGAGGAACACCTGAAAAAAACGGCCCCGGTGTGGAGCCAGTACGCCAAGCACCGCGGAGACCTTCTCGAATCCCGCACACACGCCGCGCTGGAGCGTGTCCTTCCCGGCGCCCGATTCCGGGACGGGTTGGAGTACTACCTACCCGCGAGCGATGATGAAGCCGAGGCCGCCGACCCGTCGAAGTACACCAAGCGCGCCGAGGGCGACCACCTCATCGTCCTCGACGATGTCGCCATCATCGTGGAAGACAAGGCCGTCGCCTTGAGCGCGCTATCCCGCGGGGGCAAGACGGCACGGATCCGTACCGACCTGACCGGCATCATCACCAAAGCAGCCGAACAGGCCGGGCGCATGCGCGACGCCATCGAGCGAGACGGCGGCCTCCGCAGCAAAAGCGAGGGGTGGATCGACCTCAGCCAAATCCGTGAGATCCACACCATCGCTGTCAGCCTCGATGACATATCGACGGTCCTGACTGCCACCGCCGAGCTGGTGCAGGCCGGCCTGCTGGCCGCGGACAACGTTCCATGGACGGTGTCCCTGCACGATCTTGAGCTGATCACCGAACTGGTGGCGCGTCCAGCCGAGTTCCTGCTGTACCTGCGTCGGCGCCGCAACCCCGATGTCACGGTGATGTTCCGTGCGCCCGACGAAATGGATCTGTTCCTGTACTTCTTCGAGGCAGGCCTTTGGGTAGAACCCGACCCGGTGCAGGTGCGTGCGGCGTTCCCCTTCCTGCCCGAGCCGGCTACGGCCGAACTGCGCCGTTACCGAGCACGAAAGCCAGCGTTCCTGACCAGCCGAACCGATGCGCTGGACCAGTGGTTCCACACCCGAGGGCGCGGCGGCGCGCGTTCAATACAGGCGCCCAAGCCGGCAATGGTGCCATCGCCGCTCGCGCCGTTGGTCGACGAGCTGCAGTCCCGCAATGTCACCGGATGGCTGAGCATCGGCGCGACACTGCTGTCTGGAGCAACCGACGTGCAGCACAAGTTCGCCCGCCACGGCGATGAGCTCCTCGACAACCCGAGCCCCAAGGGCCGTAGCCTGGCCGTGCCGCTCACGGCCAGCATCGACCCGGCAGAGGGCTGGCTGTTCGTGTGGGCCACCCGCCCGGCTGGAGCCGACCCCGTCGAGACCGACAGGAGGCTCCGCGACTACCTCCGAGCCAAGAAGCACCAGCTCGGTCTGCCCAGAGGCGTCGTCTTTCTCTACGACCAAACAACCCGCGAGCTCCTCGACATTTGTTACGACGGGCACACCGGGCCGCTTGATGCTGCGCTGACGGCCAGCTTGTCGTCCTTGCGGCCACCCTCAGAGCTTCATCGCTCGATCCACCCAAACGCCAAGCGGCCGCAGAGCGGTACGAGGAACGCAGCACAGCACAAGCGGAAGCGGTAGGGAAAATCCTCGCCGGGAACTCCTCCAACGGCACCAGCACCGACGATCAGGCCGACGTCACATCTGGACGCACTACAGGGAGCCGCACCCGTCGGTGAGCAGCAGATACGCGGGCCAGGCTTGTGCGCCTTCCTGCGGCCCTCGGCTTCGTCCCGAAGCGTCTGGACAGATCTCCGTCGCGGTATGCCGACAGCACTGGCCTCCGACGAACCCCGGTAGGAACAGCCACCCCAACAACAGCCAACCCGCCCAACCCCAGCCGCTAGATGGCAGCCACTTGGTCACCTCATGACAGCAGATCAACCCGCGCCCCCAGTGCATGACCAGGCAATCAACAACTGAACACGGCTGACGCACAACCGCTGCCACCAACACGCCCACTCACAGCCTGCACCGGATGGCCTGTGCAGGCCTGGGGCGGTGACGTTGGAGTTACTCAGCGGCGCCCTGCTCTATCCGCTTGCTGGCCTGGTCGAAGAACCGGTTCGGCAACGGAATGTCGTTGGCGGTGATCCTGATGTAGTCGGCATTCAGCTCCCGCGCCCTGGCAGACAAGTCCGCAGGATCGGCGTCGGGCGCCAAAAGGCTGAGTTCGGATTCGACTCGGTGCTTGAGCGCGGTGTAGGCCCGCGCGGAGGCCAGGTAATCCGCGGCGTTCTTCTGGGAGCCGAGGAAGGAGGCGGTGGCGGCAACAGAGCCAGCAACGGCTGCAACCGCGCTGAATGGTCCCTTGATGCCGATGGCGTCGAGCAGCCCGGCTATGGCGGTGATGCAGGCCGGAACGAAGACCATCAGCCGCCCCCACAGTTCGGCGTTCTTCGCGGCCTCGAAGTAGCCCTGCGCGGTGTAGAGGCAGTTGCCCTTGATGCGCTCCAGTTCGGCGCGCACGGTGTCGATCTGGCGGAACGGCTGGGTCATGATCATCCGATCTTCGGAAGGGCTATGTCGGGTTCGGTGGCCAGGAATGTGCAGGTCCATCGAAGGTGCGCGTAGGCGTCCTTGACCTTGCTGAGGTAGTCGCTCGTCAGATGTCCGGACTCGTACAGACCTACAAGCAGCGCTCTCCGCACAGCAGGTATCTGCTCGCGCTCGAAGCGGTTGCGAAGGATACGGGACTCGGCGAGGGAGGCATGCTTCCCGGCGTAGCGGGCGGCGACCTCACGGGAGTGGTCCTGGCGGTTGCGGTCTTCCAGGACCATCCACGCGGCCTCTTTCGTCTTCGCAGGGCTGTCCTGGGTGCTCAGGAAGTAGCGCAGGATGCGCTGTTCGGTGAAAGGGAATGACGCACTCACCCCCTGATCGATGAACCGTGCCAGATGGCTGGTGATCTCGCGCTCCCGCGAACGACCGGTGATGGCGAGATAGCGGAAGACCTCGGTGACGGCGTGGGGGGTACGCTCCAGGCTTTCCAGACACCAACTGACTGCGTAGTCATCACCGAGCTCGCTCATGCGGTTCAGGACGAATCGGGTCTTCGTTCCGCTGAACGTGCCTTCCTTGTCCAGGGACTCGAACTCTTCCCTGACTTTGTCCCGTGATCCGGGGACTCCGTTCTTAACGGCGTGTTTCAGGGAGCTGTAACGGGTGTCGAGTTCTTCAGCCAGGCCTTCTTCCGGATCCAGGATCCGGGTCTTGGCCCCGGCAATGGTCAGACCCATCCCGCGCAGAAGCCGGGTGATCTCTATGAGCACATCACGTAAGGCCGTTCGATCCCGGTGGAAGATGCGGATGTCATCCGAGTAGCGTGCGAACGGGAACTTCTCGCGCGCCAGAAACGCGTCGATCGGCATCAGGACTAGGTTCGCAAGGATGCCAGAGGCGTCTGGGCCCTGAGGCAGTCCGCGGGCGTCGGTGACGGCTGCCAGATCCTCGCCCGGGCTCTCGTCGCCGTCCAGGTCGTACAGGCTCTCAACGAGGGATCCGATGTCGATGTGCTCGTAGAAGGCGGAGACGTCAGTGTGCGCGATGCGCAGCGCGGGATTGCGGCGCAGGGTGCTGCGGGTGCTCTCCTTCATCCGTCTCCAGCAGGCCGACCACGGTACGGGCCGGGCCAAGCGGTGCCACCACTTGTAGCCGTAGACATAGGGGTGAAGATGCCGGTCGATCCGGGGAGCGAGGCGGTAGACCATGGCCTCATAGATGATCCGGTCACGCGGGTCGAAGTGAGCGAGCGGCCTAACCGCGGTCTCGTTCTTGGGGAAATCGTGGATCTGAGCCCCTACGGGGCCGGTGTCGCCGGAGCGGATCAGGGCTTCCAGCCTCGCACGGTATCCGCGGTCCCACTGATGGACGATGTCCTGGTAGCCGATGACGTCGGGAAGTTCCGCGAAAGGCTCGTCACCGATAAGCAGGTCTTTGGCCTTGCTCAGCCGGTCTGTCAGATTCACACGGCCCCCTCCGCACATGAAACGCCCCGCAGGAGAGTATCCGTGCGGGTCCTGCGACCGGATTAGTTGGGGAAGCCGGGGCGTCAACGACATCATGGCCGAGTTAGCCGACGAGGCTGAACCGGTCAGCGTGGGGTGACTCTGGCGTCCTCCCCTGCCCCGACGGCCACCCGTGCGAAGGGACCGAGCAAGGCGCGGCAGGCGTTCCAGCGGCGGCCTGACGGCACTCACAGAGTGGGTCGAGCGGAGAAGCGGAGGCCGGCCGGTACCGCGCGGCCATAGTGAACCGATCACAGTCCAGCGAGATGGGACTGGTAACCGTGAAGCTGGGCGCATGGGTTTCCAACACCAAGGCACGGCGAGACAAGCTCGCCCAAGACCAGCTGGCCGCACTACGGGAGCTGGGCGTGGAGTGGGCGTAGAAACGCATAGCGAGGGGACGGAGGGCGCTGCCGCCCTCCGAACGGGAGGTCTCCTACTGAGTCGGCGCGTTGGACGCTCCCCCACCGGACCCCGGGCCCGTAAAGGCCTGGGGTCCCGTGCTGTTGGTGGGCAGGTGGTTACCGCAGCGTGTGCCGGAAGCCCTCGAGTCGGTCGATCAGGATCTCTCCCTCGGGGGTCAGGACGTAAGGCTCGTGCGCTCCCATGTCAGCTAGGAGGTCGGAGACGAGTGCGCAGGCCACGACGACGGCCTCTCGCTGGTCGGTGACGATGGCGGCGAGATCGCCGGTGGTCTGCGCAGGGACCGCTGGGAGCTGCATCGCGGGGCCATGGGTGAAGGCGTGCTCCGACGCGATCAAGTGCACGGGCTTGTCGCTGCCGTCGAAGCGGTGGAGCGCGGCGGACAGCGCCAGGTCGCCGGCCGATCCGGTTTCCGTCGCCCAGGCCGCGGCAGCCTGTACCAGCGCCACGAGGTCGAGTTCGAGTCCGCGCTGGAACAGCCGCTTGGGGCCGTCGTCGTTGGTGTGGTCGCTCTGGAGGTTGATGGGCAGCGTCGCGTAGAAGCTGCCGTCCTGGTGGAGCTGGCCGGTCGGTACGCCCTCGAAGCGGACCTGGCGGCGGCCGACGAGCACGGGGCGGGACGGCTGCACGTTGGTGGTCACGCCGTCGCCGGCGAGCTTGACGAAGCGGTCGAACGCCGCGTCCCGATCCACCCTCGTGGTCACGGGATAGGTGCCGCGGACGGCCGGAACTGCGGCCAGGGAGACCCAGCCCGGGTAATAGGTCACCTTGGGACTGCCGCCGTGTGCCGTGCTGGTCAGATAGCCCGACAGGTAGTCCAAGCCCGCGTCAGCGACCTGGTGCAGGCGGTCGACATCGTCAGAGGCGGCCTGGAAACGGTCACGGTAGCGCTGGGCGATCTCGGATTCGGCGAGGGTGCGGGTCGTGGTGCCGTGCCGGACGTGGACGCGGAAGTTGTAGTCATTGCCGGGGGCCGCGACCGCGTGCGGGGCCTGGGCACTCGGGGGTACGGTAAGCACCCAGTAGATCTTGCCCACCTCGCTCGCGGACTTCACCGGTCGCACGCCCACATTGGGAACGACGGGCTGGATCCAGTTCGCGAGCACCGAGCGGATCCATTCCTCGCCTCGGCCTTGTTCCGGCTCGAAGGGGGCCAGGGCGTGCGCATGGTCCTGATCGCCATCGTGAACACCGATGACGACCATGCCGCCGGCGGTGTTGGCCATGGCGGACACGTCCTTAGCAAGTTCCTTCTTGCCCGCGTCAGTGCCCTTGTAGAAGTCCTTCTTCCAGTCGAGGTCGACGCTCTCGGGGATGTGGTTCTCGACCGCACGCTGCAGATCGTCCTCGGTGAGGTCGTCGGGGTGTCGTCCCAGGGCGGCAGTAAGCCGTGCGGGCAGGGCCATCGGAACTCCAGTGTGTTCACCACGTGCTGCTGACGATCGCCAGCCAGACCACGCTAAACGGGGTCACCGGGCCGTCACCACGCATTTCCGGTACCGAGCCCGCTGCTCGTCGTCGGACTTGCCCAGGACCAGTTGGACGCGCTGCGGGGCTGAGCACGGAGTGAGCGTGACGCTCCCGCCGACTGGTCGTTGAACCGGTCTGACACCCCAGAGCGCAGAGAGACCCCGGGCCGCAGATGCCCGGGGTCTCGTACTGTCTCGCCGCGACGGCGAGAGCCGCTCTCGGGGCACGGGTCAGCGCCGTTCGGCGGCCTGTCCCGAGGTGGCCGCCCTGTTGCGCGGGGGCTTGCCTTCGTTCCTCTTCTCCGTGCCTACAAGAGCCGGGTTGGCGAGGGAGTCAGTGAGGCTGGGCGGTGGGGGAGGCGGGGGCGGGGGCGGGTTCCCCTGGTTCTGTGTGTCTGTCATGGCCGCCAGTGTGCAGCACGAGACTGACAGTGGAGAGGAGGATCCCGGCGGCGACAGCGGCCAAGGCGACCGTCCATCGCTTCGTCTTCCGCTGATGCAGGCGGGCGTTCTTCTCGAACATCCCCACCCGCGTCCCAGCAAGAGCCCCCAGCGTCGCGCCCTTCTCCGAGCGTGCGTAGGTGTCCAGGACATCCCTCGGCTTGATGTCCTCGTACTCAGCAAGGTTGAAGATCGAGATACCGAAGCCGACAGCCACCGCGTATGCCACGAAGGCCGCGACGCCGGTGAACGGCTCGAAGCTCCGGGAGGCAAGGAACTGGGCGCCTGTGGCCGCGAAGCCCACCAGAAAGACCGCCTTCGTGTCCACCTTCGCGCCCGACTCCGACTGTCGTGCCAGACGCGCCGCGAGTTCGCTGTTGATCAGCTCCAGGGTCTCTTTCTGGTCCTTGAGCTCCTGCGGCGTCATCGTCATGTCCTGAGCGTATGAGGCACGGTCCAGCGGTGTGGTCGCGGTGCGCGAAGCAGACGGCGGCCCGGGATCAAACAGCAGCGGCTCCGGGCGAAGAAGCCGGGGCCGCTGTCGAACGGGGCAGAGCGTCTGGGTCAGGCAGAGCTCACGACGATGCCGTTGACGCGCGCGACGAACTCCCCCGCGCGGACATTGGCCGCCGCGTCCAGGCGCTTCTGAAACTCCTGGAAGTCCTCAACCGGTTCGCCGTCGGCCTCGTACGCCCACTCTTCGACAGGGGCGTCGATGAGAGCGGCCTGGAGGTTCGTGAGCAGCTTCGCTCCGAGGGGAGTTGGGCTCGCGGACGGGTCGACCG
Organism: Streptomyces sp. NPDC005706; assembly: GCF_040631045.1. Classification (NCBI taxonomy): domain Bacteria; kingdom Bacillati; phylum Actinomycetota; class Actinomycetes; order Kitasatosporales; family Streptomycetaceae; genus Streptomyces; species Streptomyces sp. NPDC005706. The sequence goes on from NZ_JBEXYS010000011.1 coordinate 19,305, forward strand.
GGTACTCAACCGACCATCTGGTGTGTGCCATACCGTGGACACTAGTCGGTGCTCCGGCCGACGGTTCAGACCGGCTGCCGGTGGTGTGACGCGGGGCGGTAGCTCGGATCTCCGCCAGGACGATGCCGGTCGCCGGGTCGCGCCACCGGGACGTACAGGCCCCAGTCGGCGTCACCGGCCGTAGGCCAGTCACCAGACCATGGGACGTCGGTGGTCATCGGCTCCAGCCCTGCGAGCGGACCACCCACGAGTCGGATGTTCATGATTTTCTCCTCCGGCGGGAGCTTCCCACTCACCCCTTGGTGGGGCTCAGCGCCCCAAGGACAGCACCCTGGTGCCGGCGACCTCCGTTCCGGTCCAGCCGACGGGCCGACGGCGGGGGCGACGCGGCGGGCCGGCCGACGCGCCCCGATCCCCGGCCGCGGCCGTACCGCCCATCCCGCCCGTCCCTTACTCCTTCACTCCAGCCAGGGGACATGGGTAGAGCGGCCGCAACGGGGATGTCAGCACCCCGACCACGGCGAAACCGCGTGGTGACCTGCGCGAACGCGAAGACAGTCCCTTGGGCCGCGCAACAGTAGGCGCAACTCATGTCGCAACAGTCAGGCCGCAACCCTTACCGCAACCCCGTGCTCTTGGTCGCCCGAGACGTCCCGCCGGGCGGTCCCACGAGTGAGGCTGCGTATCGGACGTTTCCCAGATCAGGTCAGGTCTGCTGCTGCACCGGGCGTCCGACGGTCCACAGGTCACCGGGGGCGCGGACGAACGCGCCGTGGGTCTGCATATCCCGCTTCAGCTGCGCGGCGGAGATGATGTGGCCGCGCCGAGCGAGCGCGTCGCGCAGCTCGCCGGGCGTCAGGGGCTGGCCGCAGCGCGCGAGGTACCGGGCCGCGCGCTGCTCGCTGGTGGGGTAAGCCGGGGGTTTCACCACCAGGAGCGAGTTGCTGAGCGCCCGGTACTCGGTCATCCCGGCTTGCGCCAGCTCCAGCAGCGGCTTTGCCGCACCCCCCGCCTGCGACAGGCGGCGTCTCCAGTTGTCGCGGGTCAGGTAACCGTGGCGGTGGCACCACCACAGCAGCCCGCTCACGGCGGCCGTCGCGGCCAGCGGGTTGTTCGCGGCGACGACCGCCAGGCGGTGAACGCCTGCGCCGAACAGCTGGAACGCGATGTCGATGAGTACCAGCGCGTTCGCGGCGGTCGCTTCCAGGCCGGCCATGCGCAGCACGCTCTCTGCGACAGGGATCCAGTCGATGACGGCGTACCCGAAGCGGGAGAAGACGCTGTCCTTGGAGACGATGACGCACGGCCCCAGAAACTCCGCGAGCGCCATGGTGGGCGCGTCGTCCGGGTCGCCCTGGTACTTCCGCGGCATCTTGGGATCGACCCGAAGAATGTGCCGGGTCTGCGGGGCCAGGTGGTCGCGGATCTCGAGGTCGACCACTCGAAGGGCGGGCAGGATCTGCTCATTGAGTACGCGGCGCGCCTGACCTTCCGATGCGTCGAGGTCGGCGGCCACTTTGGCCAGGTGTTCGTCGGCTTCGCCAGGGACGTGCGCGGCGATGTACGGGGTGGCACGGCCGGTGACGGCCAGCGCGGTGACCCGGTCCTGCCGACCGCCGTGCTTGGCCAGGGCGCAGGCTTCGACCAGCAGCGCGTTGGTGTCGAGAATGGGCAGCAGCATCCGCCGGTCCAGCACCATCGGGTTGAACGCCGATCCGGAGGGGATCAGCAGTGGCGGTGCCGCACCGGCACGGTCGAGCGTCATGGATCAAGTGTCGCCAACGCCACTGACATCCGTGCGCGATTTTCGAGCCCGGACCGCCTGGGTGATGCCCCTCGGTCGTCGGCTGGAGCACAGCGTATGACCCTCGCTGGCGAGGGTGCACAACTGTGCCGGCCGCGTGCTCATGGTACGGATTCGGAGCGGGCCGACGAAAGAGCGCTGTACCACGCCCGCGCTGCGATTCTGGCGACAACAGGCCTGCCCCAACCGTTGTGACTAAGCACGCCAGTTGGCCACTCTGAGCACACGGTTGGCCGGAGTGGCGATCAGAACGGGGATACACCGTCCAGATAAGAGTCCCGGCTGGCAGGCTCGCTCCATGGCAGATGGCGTCGTGGGGGGTCAGGTCGCCGACCTTCGGACCGAGTGCGAAGAACAAGCCCGGAAAAACCGCTTCCGTCGGCAGTTCTGGCGGTTCACCCATGCCGCGCTTGGACTGCCCGCTGCCGTACTGGCCGGGATCTCGGGCGCAACGGGGCTCTCCTCAGCAGATGCCCGTATCCCGGCGGCCGTGCTGGCGCTCGTCAGCGCGGGACTCAGCGCTGCTATCGCCTTCCTGAAGCCGGAGGTGCATCAGCGCGCGGCTCACGCACGCCGCAGGGCCTACCTGGCATTGGAAGTGGAGGCCCGCTTCGCGCTGACACGGGCGGCATCCAGTGGGGAGCCCGTACCTCTGACCGTCTACAGGAATCTACTGGAGCGCCGCAGGATGATCATCGCCGGTCAGCTCGATGAACTTGTTCAACGGATTGCTGTGGGGGAAGGGCCTGCCGACGCAGCAGTCAGCGAGTAAAGAGTCCCGTGCGGCGGGTTCGTACAACTCCCGGAGCAACAGGCCGACTCCGAGTGTCGAAGTGCCAATTGGCGTGCTCAGTCGCACCGGTCCGGGCTCGCAGACTGTTCGGGACTCGGCTACAGGTCGAACTCGAGGTGCTCGATGTCCGTGAAGCGGACCTCTTCCAGGCTTCCGGCGCGGCGGCTGCCATCCTGGAAGTACACCTCCTTGAGCGCTTCGGCCGCGATCCCCTTGAGCTCGCGGTCGCCGGCGCCGGCCTCCTGGGCGTCGAAGAGGCGGGCGGCGTAGCGGGGCGGGAGGGCGACGGTCAGGTGGCGGATGCGGTCGTGGTCTGTCGAGCCGATTGGGGCGGTGTAGCCAAGGCGGGCGCGGGTGTCGATGACGATGCCGCCGGTGGTCGCCGCCTTCTTGCGGACCTTGGCCCGGACCTGCGGCTGCCAGCGGGCCTTCACCTCGCGTTCCAGGCGGGCTGCGAGATCCGGGCGGGGCTTCTTGATCTGGTCTTTCACATACCGATCGACGGCGCGCTGGGAGATCCGCAGCATCTGGGCGACCGCCCTGGTGCTCTTGAGCTGCTGGACCTTCCCCGCGAACGCACCTGGCCCTTCGGGAGTAGCACGTCCGGCGTTCGGAGAGGAAACGGGAAACAGTGCCATCTGCCTTGTCCGTCCAGTCAGGGGGCCGCATTCTTTCGTGCAGCAACCTCTTGCACGGGATGGACGGTCTGGAGGTTTCCGTGCCGCAGCCGTCCGGCGAGTTCGGCGAAGAGCTGAGGAAGCGGCGCTTGGGCGCCGGCTTGAGTCTCACAGCGTTGTCCGCCGTCGTGCACTACAGCAAGGCGCAGTTGAGCAAGGTCGAACGAGGTATTAAGGCGCCCAGCCGTGATCTGGCCCGGTTGTGCGACGCCGCCCTGCACGCCGGCGGTGCGCTGATCGGCTTGGTCGCCCCGCCCGCAACTGGTACGTCGAAGGAACCGGCTCGCTACGGAATCGATGAGGAGGAGTGGGTGATGCGGCTGCCGCCGGGTGGTTCGAGCTGGTTTCAGCCCGTGGGTCGGCGGGAGGTCGTGAGTGCCGGGGCAGCCTCGTTGGTGAGCTGGGGTGCGGGCAGCCGGGGCCGGGTATCGGCGACTGGGGGTGCCGGAATGTTGGATGCTTCCCGGTCACTGTTCACGCACTACAGGCGACTCGGCCAGAGCGTTGAGCCCGGTTTTCTGCTGCCGGGACTGATAGCGCAGACCCATACCCTGCGGGAGCTGTCCGCGCACGTGGATTCCCGCACCCGCCAGGAGTTGCTGGCGCTGGGGTCCCGGTATGCCGAATATGTCGGCTGGCTGGTGCAGGAAACGGGCGACGAGCAGGCGGCGCTGTGGTGGACGCAGCGTGCAGTGGACCTCGCCGCGGCCGGTGGCGACCGGGCACTGGCCGGGTACGCGCTCGTCCGGCGGGCCCTGGTCACGCTGTACCAGGACGATGCCGAGCAGACCGTTGCTCTGGCACGTCAGGCGCAGAGCGGCACGCTCCCGCCGCGAATACGGGGGCTTGCCGCGCAGCGTGAGGCGCAGGGACACGCTCTCGCCGGCGATTTCGACGCGTGTCTGCGTGCTCTGGACCAGGCCCGGACACTGCTCGCCCGCCAGGAAAGCGAAGGCGACGCTCCGGTGATCGGCAGCATGCATCTGCCTGACTCGGTCGGCATGATCACCGGCTGGTGTCTGTTCGACCTCGGCCAGCCGCGGCAGGCAGCCGAGGAACTGAACCGCCAACTCGCACTGGTATCGCCTGATGCGGTGCGCACGCAGGTGCGCTACGGCGTCCGCCGGGCGCTGGCGTACGCGTCGCACGGCGAGATCGACCAGGCCTGCACATTGGCGGCGCCGCTGCTCGACGGGGTGACGGCCGTCCGATCCGCGACCGTGACGATCGACCTCCGTCGCCTCGCCCGCGTCCTGGCCCGCCACTCCGGCCACGCCCTCGTACGCCAGCTGGAGCCACGCCTGGCAGTGCTATCCCGACTCCCGGTCTCCTGAGAGGAACCTGGCATGCCCGACGTGTTCATCAACTACCGCACAGGGGACGGCAATGACATCGCCGCCCTGATCGACACCGAGCTTGCCAACCGTTTCGGCAAGGACCGGGCGTTTCGCGCTTCGAGGTCCATTGCTCCGGGCGCCCTCTATCCAGACGCCCTCCTCATGAGCGTGCGCCGCAGCGCACTGCTGCTGGCGGTCATCGGGGCCGACTGGATCAACTTCCAGTCCAGGCTGCGCGACCCGGAGGACTGGGTCCGCAAGGAAATTGAGGAGGCGTTCAGCTGCGGAGTGCCGGTGGTGCCCGTCCTAGCAGGCAGAGGGACGGAACGCCTGCGCAAGGCAGAACTGCCGGACGAGCTGGCGAGGCTGGCCGAACTGCAGTCCGTGCGGTTGGACACACAGAACGCCGAAGCGGACTTGAAGCGCCTGGGCGACCTGGTAGCCGAGATGGTTCCCGAGCTGTACGACCTCGAACACGGCGAAGCACCGCCCCCCGGTCCCGGTTCCGTGTCCAACTCGGCCGGTGACGTCAGTGGAACGGCGGTGCAGAGCCGGGACTTCACCGGGGATGTCGGCAACACGGTGATCAAAGGGGCGACCGGTCCCGTGCATGCCGGGCAGGGGAACATCTATCAGAACTCGCGCCACCTTTCGGGTGACCGGCACTACTCGGGTAACGGCATGACGAACATCGAGGGGAATCAGCGCGGTGACATCCGCCACCGGTTCGAGGACTCGAGTCGGCCCGAGGGCGACGAACGGTGAGCAATGGGTCCACCACGCACGTCGAGCAGCCCTCCGGCCCCGTACACGCCGGCCCGGGCACCCTCAACTACACCGTCAACATAGGCCTGGGCGACCAGGACAGGCCCGGCCGAAGTCCACGTCGCATCGCCGATGACCAGCTCCGCTTGATAAGGCGGCAGTTCGTCGATCCATGCGGAATGGGAGTCGCACGCCGTCTGCGAGACGACAGCAGGACGGTGATCCTGCACGGCGCTCCCGGCAGCGGCAGGACCGCTGCGGCACGCGTCCTGCTGTACGAGGTTCACCAGGACACCGGTATCTTCCGCGAGCTGCTTCCCGGCGAGGAGGAGGGTGCCCTCACCGATCCCGAACTGGTCGGCGCCGGCGACCGGCTGCTGTTGAACCTTGCCGAGGCGGACGTCTCCCAATGGGCTCAGATGCGTACGGACCTGTCAGCGCTGCGGACAGCCGTGCAGGAGCAGCAAGCGCACTTGGTGGTCGTCATGCCGTATGACGGCATGCTGGAGTCCCATCTCCAGCCCTACCGGGCCGACATCGCTCGCCCACCAGACATCGAGGTCTTCCGACGCCATCTGCGGCTTCACCGGATACCGCCCGAGGAGTACCTGCGCGACGCACCAGCGTTGGATGCGTTCCTGGCGGAACAGCCGCCGGTGGAAGAGATCGCACTCTTCGCCGACCGAGTGCGCAGAGCCCGTGCGGCGCATCCGGTTCACGACGGGTTCCCCACCTGGTGCGAACGCTCCCGTGACGCACGCAAGCAGTGGCGCAGGGAAGTCGCCGAGCTCGTCGCGAAGCAGAAGGCGGCATCGCAGCGGGCGCTGCTGTTGGCGACCGCCATGCTGCATGGCGCCCACGCTGACGTCATCCACCACGGTGCAGCCCTCCTGCTGCGCATCCTCGAGACGCCGAAGGATGAGGCGCCCCTGCTCGAGGGCAAGGACCTGTTCGAGCGTCTGGCCGAGATCGGTGCGGCAGCCGGGCCGGACGGCCATGTGCGGTTCGACAGGATGGACTTTGACGCCGCGGTCCGGGCCCACTTCTGGGACCACATGCCCGACCTTCGGCATCACTTCAGTACCTGGACCCTCCACAGCACGGAGCTGGACGATCCGCACGTCACCCTCGGCCTTCGCACCAGGCTGGTGAGCCGGCTCGCCAAGCAGTATCTGCGCACTGGGCGGGGAATCGACCTGGCCTTCCTTGCAGAGGAGTGGAGCGCCGCACCCGCAACCCGTGCCCGCCGGGAGGCTGCCATAGGCGCACTGGCTTGCGGTCTCCACGATCTGCGTTACGGCCAAAGCCTGCGCACGCTCGTCCGCGATTGGTGTGCCGGGAAGCAGCTGACGGGCACTCTCGCGCATGTTCTTCTTCGCGTGTGCACCGACGTGATCGCACCCACCCATCCCGATCAGGCCCTGACCCGACTGCATCACCTGGCCCGCCGGGAGCGCGGCGCGACCCCTGCTCTCGATGCTCTGTGCGACCTTGCAGCGACCAGTGCCCGCCTGCGACGGCGCCTGCTGGACCGCCTCACCCGCTATCCGTCCGCACCGAACGCTGACGACACTCGCATCTTTCTGCGGATCTGCGACCCGGCGGCCCTGACCGACCCGGGAAGTACACCGAGACCACTCATCGACGAGAAGGCCGTCCAAGCCTCAGTGGTAGCGGGCTGGGCAGAGGTACTCACGAAGATGCAGCAGTCCCACTGGCAGCCATACGCAGAACGATGGCTGCACACGGCCTGTGCAGCCGACAACCACCGCGACCGCCTGCTCGCTCTGCTGGTCGATGCCGCGGGCCGAGACGGCAGCATTCTCGCCGCGCTGTACTCCACAGCCCGCGCCGCAGAGCCTGCCGCGCCCGGTGGGCGAGCACGCGGAACCGCGATTACCGAACGGCTGCTGCAGACGATCTCCACGGCCCAGGGCTTGTACCCGTCGGCCGCATCAACTCCATCGGCACCGCCCAGGGGGACTACACGATGACCGCCGGCTGGAAAACGACGACGATATTTCTCGCCGTCCTGTGTGCCTTGCTATCGACGATCCTCGGCCTGATGCAGGAGTGGCCTTCATGGGCATGGGCTGCTGTGGCCGTTGTCGTCGTCGGTGTACCAATGGCAGCCTTCAAGATCGCTGCAATGCGTCGCGGCTCCCTTCCCGCCGACTTCGCAAACTTCGTGCCTGCGGCTCCGATCGAGCGAAGGGAACACCAAGTCAGCGGCGTCGCACTGCCGAGCCATTGGCCCGACTACGACTTCATCTTCTCCGCGACCGTTCGCTGGCATCCTCTGGAGGCCCGCGGCGACCACTGCGTTCTCAATCCCGCGGGGCTCGCTGTCGAGGCGGTGCTGGACCGTGCCCGCGCCCTCACCGAGCAACGCGACCCCGGGCGGCCCTCATTCGTCCAACACGAACTCAGCGGTGTCCTCAGCACACTTCGTCCCGACCCCACTGGACACCTTCAGGTCATGGCGGAGAACATCACGCTCACCTTGCAGGAATCAGACCAGGAACGTCTGGACAAACTCGCTGAAGTCCGCAAGGACAAGGCGGTGTGGGAACACCAGCGCAAGTACGAACAGAGCAAGCGCGAATACCTGGGCGACGACGTGCTCAAGGACACGGGCAGCGCGGTGGTCTGGTGGCTGGCCAAGAACGACAACCAGATAGAGAAGACCGTGTCAGACCTCGGTCTCCTTGCCCAGCTCACATCGGCCGCCAACGACACCGACATACCCGAACGACTTCAGGACCTCATCTCCACACCCACTGGGCCTTCGACCCCCGTCGTCGAACGGGAGCCGACCACCGCCGACCATTTCGAAGCCTTCCTTACCGGCATGGGCTTCACCGACGGGGATGTACGACGGGGAATGCTCACCAAGCAGATCGCCGACATCATCAGGACCCAGGACAGACACGAGACCGCCGATGAACTCCTGCGCCGTTACGACCCGCCAGTTTCCTTCACCTCCGGAGCGGACGGCCAGCCGGAAGAGCCTGAACACCCCAGATGACGCAGATGCCGGCCAAGCACCTGGAGTCCGAGCTCTACTTGAAGGAGAACCATGGATAGCGAGTTGGCCGCATTGACCGCGTCGGGAGCGACCACCCTGGTCTCGCTCATGATCACCGATTCCTGGACGCACGCCCGCGAGCTCCTACGGCGGTTCCTCTCACGCAGCGATCCAGGCAACTCCACGATCACCGGCCTAGACGCCGCGCGGGCCCGGCTACTCACCGCCCCCTCCGCAGACCATCCACACCTGGTCCGCGACACCGCCGAACAGTGGGACGCCTACCTACGGCATCTACTGGAAGTCCGAACCATCTCCGGCACCGAACTACGCACCCTCATTACAGGGTTGCAGCACCTCCAGAGCGAAGCAGAGCGGCCGGGCACCGTACACAACACCATCAACGGCGGCGTACAGCACGGCCCAGTCATCCAATCAGGCCGGATCACCGGACTCACCATCCACGCCCACCAACCCGATCCGCCACAGGGCTGAGACGTCATCCGCTCCCCGAGCCGGCGATGTAACGCAGGCACGAACTCCGGCTAACCGTCCAGGGGCGCGGGCTATTCCAGACATAGCTGCTACAGCTCGAACTCGAGGCGCTCGACGTCCGTGTACCGGACTTCTTCAAGGCTGCCGGCGCGGCGGCCGCCGTCCTGGAAGTAGACCTCCTTGAGCGCTTCGGCCGCGATTTCCTTGAGCTCTTGGTCGCTGGCGCCGGCTTCCTGGGCGTCGAAGAGGCGGGCGGCGTGGAGGGGTGGGAGGGCGACGGTCAGGTGCCGGATGCGGTCCTGATCGGTGGAGCCGATCGGGGCGGTGTAGCCGAGGCGGGCTCGGGTGTCGATGACGATGCCGCCTGTCGTCGCCGCCTTCTTGCGGGCCTTGGCCCGCACCTGCGGCTGCCAGCGGGCTTTCACCTCGCGTTCTAGACGTGCAGCCAACCGCCACCCCGTACACCAACAAGCCCCCCTTCAGGCGTCAACTGGGCTGCGGGGGAGGAAGCGGCGTGACCACCGAGCAGCATGACGCGTATGGGGAAGAGCTGGCCCGGATCAGCCAGCACCAGAGCGAGGCCACGACGGCGAGGTTCACGGTCTTCCAGGCCCTGGCCGCCGTCGGGATCGCGCCCGAGCAGGCCGATGAGATCGTGTCGCAGCTGGAGGCCGGGGCGGTGGCCGGGGCGCACACCTGGGTGTCCGAGAGCAGCGCCCCACACGGATCCGAGCAGCGCTTTGAGGACGGGTGGTGGGCGTGCGGGCGGTGTCGAGTCTGCTGCTGAGCATCGCCGACACCACCGCCGCTCAGCGGGGGCGCGCCGCCTCCCACGCCCAGCTGTGCGCCCCCCTCCAGCAGCGGGTGTCCCCGGCACCCGACGTCCAGGCGCCGGCCCCGCCCCCCGTCCCGGACCCGGCCGCTGCGTTCGATGCGGCGGGGGTCCGGGCGGCGGCGCTGCGGTGTACGTGGGCCCTGAGCGACCCAGGCACCTGGTTCCCACCTGAGGCGTCGGACGAGGTCCTGGCCGTGGCCCTCAGCGCTGTACGCGAGGACGAGCGGGCCGGGTACGCGCAGCGCCTGGAAGCCTTCACCGCACAGCACCGCGAGCGCCTTCAGGAGATGCTGCGCGGGTGGGGGCCGGCCAGTACGCCGCGAGTCACGACCGTTGCGCATTGGCCGGTCAGCCCGAGAGCCTGATCATCTGTGAACGGATGGAGACCGTCCCGTTCCTCCTGCACGGCCGGTGGGAGAAGGAGCTGGAGGACACCCTTCTGGACGACCTCGAGTTCGTCTGGGGACCGCGCACCCGGCTGGGCCGGTGAACCTCTGTGGCGGCCCGGACGTGTGGTCGACGACGCAATGACGGTGTGAGCCACGACACACGGCCTTGAGGCTACCGATCAGAGAAGGCGGAGGCGTATGTTCCGTTTACTCCGCGTCGGCGCCTCCGAGGTGCCGGGCCCGCCGGTCTTAGCTAGGCGGCGGGCCCCGCGGGGGCCAAAGGCCAGGCCGATCGAGCCTGGGAGGGCGTCCCGCGCGTGACTGCGCAGCACGCGCCCTCAAGAGCAGGGGTGCTGGGGCCACGGCAGCGGCCGGGCTTGAACGATCAGAGTTGTACTGACACCCACCCCCTGCGGCCGTCCGACGGCGGGACCCGGACGGCAGTGAGATGCCCCGGCCACCATCCCCCCCGTGGCCGGGGCATCTCACTGCCTCATAGGTCCAGCCCCGTCCCCTGCCGTCACGGCTGCGTTGCCAGGCCGCCCCGGCGGGTGCCGGGCGGGCGCCACTTCATCGCGGTGCGGACAGCGCGCGGGGAAGCATTCACGCTCTACCCGGCGTGACTGCTGCGCAGGCGTGTGGAACGGCGGCGTGGGCGGCGGACAGGCCGCATTACGGCCCGCAGGACACGGAACACGCCGGGGCGCTGCAGGTGGCTGATCATCGCAAATTGGTAGTGGCCCATGGCATCGGCGTATGCCTTCAGGTCGGCCGCGTCGATGGCGGCCACCGCCGCCTTTCCCCAGCGGCGAACGTCTTCGGGCATCCGTGAGGTCGTCAAGCAGGTGAGCGTCACCTCTCTGCGGGCCGCGCGTTCTTCTTCCATGATGCTGCCCGGAACACACGGCCAGACGCTGGTGGCGTAGGCGTCGACCTCCAGGCTCCCACGGATCACAAGGGCGCTCGCGGAGGCGGTGGCGTCCAAGTAGTGCTCGACGTCCAGCCGCTTGCGATACAGCATTTCCCCCGCCGCGAAGAAGACACCGGCGGTGACGGTGACCGTCACCAGCCACCGCCACACGCTCATGGGACCGTAACTGAGGCTCTCCAGCATTAGGACGGCAGCGGAACCGACGCCGGCGCCCCAGAGCGCGGTGATCCCAGCGACCCAAAGACGACCAGGTATATGTATATGAGGCATGCGCAGATGGTGACTTTCCGTGCCGACAGCGCTGTGTGCAGGGTGTGTGGCTACTGCACGTCGGCGTTCTCCAGCGTCTGTGTCATGTCGGTGGTGCCGTCGAGGCCGCCGACCCCCTTGCGGGCCGCGACGAGCCGGCCGTTCTGGACGACCTGCAGGGTGACGTCGGCGTTGACCATGCGCGGAAAGCCGGCCGCAGCCAGCCGACTGGAGTAGCTCCAGTGCAGGGCCGGAGTGAGACCGCCGGTGGAGACCCGCAGGCCGTCATCGAGGGTGCGCTGCACGGAGTCGGCGGTCATCTCACCGGTGCCAATCCTGTCCAGGACGGCCTTCAGTACGGTGTAGGCGATCCAGGTGGTCTGCACTCCGGCATCCGCGGGGTCGATGCGATTGTCGCCGAAAGCCTCCTCGTCGATCACCTTCTTCAACGCATCCCACCGCGCGTCCGACGCCGGCGGATACCAGCCGGTGATGTACGCCCCCTCGTACGGCCCCGCCGCCCCGCCCGTCGCGTTGATCACGCTCTGGTCGACGCTGCCCAGCACGGTGGCGAGCCGCACCGAGGGGAAGTACGGGCGGGCCCGCCGGAAGGAGTCCACGAAGGTGTCGGTGCGGTCCCCGAGCAAGGGGACCACACAACCCTTCTTCGCGAGGCCCTTACTGGCGTAGCGCAGCGCCCGGTCGGCCTGACCGTCGTACTCGGTGGCATCCTCCTCGGCGAGCTGGTCACCCGCCCGCGCGTGCCCGCCCGCCTTCAGCCCGGAGTCCAGCAGCACATGCAGCTGATCGCCGGCGGCGCTGTCCGGGCGGACCAGGGAGATGTTGCCGCAGGACGCCGCGAGGGCCTTGCCGAGTCCGGCGAGCAGGGCCGGCTGACCGCCGTTGACCGGATACGACATCTGGCCGGTGAACTCGTCGTTGGTGACGCCGTAGCCGCCGATGTAGGCGATGCCCGCGCTCTCCAGTGCGGCGGAGTAGGAGTCGGTGAACTGGCTGTAGGAGCCGACGACCGCGACCACGTTCTCGCGGGCCGCGTACCGGGCGCACTTGGCGGCACCCACGCTGTCGTTGTGGTCGTTGCAGGTCAGCACCTGCAACTTGCGGCCGCCCACGCCGCCAAGCGCGTTGACCCACCTGGCGTAGGCCAGAGCCATCGCCGGCATGCCCGGCTTGTTCGTGGCATCGGTGCCCTGCGGCGCCCACGTCATCACCTTGACCGGGTCCCCATCCCCAGAGCCCCCCATGACACCGGGAAGAACCCCGCAACCGGCGGTGAGCGACACACACAAGGCCACGACCCCCGCGCTCAGAGCGCCGGCCCTGCGGGGACGGAACGACGAATGGAGGAAAGTACTAAAAAAGCGTCGCTTGCCGATCATGTGAACGCACGATTCCCTCACGCAACTAACCGGCAAGTACCTTTGAGTAAACGAAAGGTTACATAGAGGTGAATTGCCGGGGGCCTGTGGGGCCGACCGGGAACCAGCGGAACAGGGCCACAGCACGGTCACCGGAACGGGGAAGCAGCTCGTCCGACATCGGCATGCACTGGACTGACGCAAGCGGCAGACGGCCAGACCGTGTTCGAGGTCTCAACTCATCACCAGCGAGCCCCCCACCAGCTCGGTCCGGTTCCCGGCGTCTTCAGGCAGGGCCAGGACCTCGCTAACGGTCCACGGCCCGACATGTCCTTCGGCTGAAACGCTCACCTGTCCCTCCTGAGGCCGGCCACCTGTGCCGTGGCGAGCGGGTACCTGTCTGCCCGCAGCTGGTGGAGCGGCGGCTGGGCTTCATGTCGGGGCCGGGCGTGCCCAGCCCGGCCCCGAGGACAGCCAGGCAGGGGGCTTCTGCACGGCCGCCTGAGCGCCGGTGAGCCTCCCGGGTTTTCGCAGGTCAGGCCGACCGCTCCCACTGGGCCAGTTGTTGGCGGAAGCGGCGGACTGCCAGCCAGCGGATGATGGCCGGGGCGAGGTAGCCGCCGAGTATCAGCACGACAGCGGCCGCGAAGGTGCCCCAGGTGCCGATCAGGCCCTGCCCGATGAGCACTCCGCCCACCAACAACAGCGCCACCGCGACCGCCAGACGCTGGTCACCGTCCCGCATATGCCTCCCCGTGACCTCCCCATGACCCCCCAACCTTTGCGTCACGGTCCGGCGGCACCATCACTCAATGGCGGTATCCGGTCGCCACATAGTCAATGCTGCCCCAGCCTCGGCGGCCGGTCGCAGAGCCGGATACGACCTTTCCGTACGCCCACCAGTCATCGCCGGAGATGCCCCAGCACTCGGCGTAGAAGTCCGTGTTCTTCGGCAACACCATGACCGAGCGGGAATGCCTGGAACGGCCCGCGCGCAGGTGTACGGCGTCGGTGGTGTGGGGCTGCGCGGGTGCGGCCTGGGTGTTGCAGGCCCGGGGGCGGGGCGTGGTGTGCGGCGCGGCGGCCGGGGCCGGCGCGCTCGCGAGGGTGGTGAGTACGGCGCCTGTGGCGGCCGCCGCGCGGATCAGTCGTTGGATCATGCCCGGCCAACGTGCGGGCCGGGCTGCGGGTCGCGGACAGCGGGCGGAGATCACCCGCGTGAGGCGGCCGCGCCGCTGCAGGTCAGCCGGGGACGAGGGCCGGGATCGGTTGCGTCTGCTGCCGGGGGCCGGTCGGATCCTCGACCCTGACGGACAAGGCCGCCGTTGAGAGGGCAACCTGGAGACGTGGCCGCCAGAAAGACGCCCCGGTGCGGACAGTGCGGGACGCCGCTGCCGGATGGTTCCCGCAGGGGCCGCCGTTACTGCTCGGCGGCGTGCAGGACCAGGGCGTGGCGGACCGAGCGTGCCCGGCGGGCGGCGATCGAGGCCGGCGGGGAAGCATGGAAGGCTCTCCTCGAGGGCCGCCCTCACCCCTGGCCCCAGTTCCACTGCCCTGAATGCGCAGGCACCTGGTACTCCAGTCACACGCCGTTCGGGACGAGGAAACGGTCGGACAGTGTGTACTGCTCCGCCCGGTGCCGTGCCCGGGCCTGGCGCCGCCGGTCCCGTTCAGCAGGCGTTACGCCGTGACGCCTGCCCGTGACAGAAAACGGGAGGCAGGCTCCTCACGACCGCGCCCAGGCGGCGGTGAACACCGCGCCCCGGCTTACAAGGCGAACCGGGCGGGGTCTGGTGGCCTGCTACCAGGCGGACTTCTGGGCGACAGTGGCCGCAGTGGGCACCGCACCATGCAAGGAGACCGTTATGCGGATTCAACTCGCCGGGCTGCCGAAATGCTCACGCTGCCGCGGTGATCTCCTCATGAGCGCGATCGCGCCGGTGGACGACGCGTACGGCCGCCCCATCCACCTGGAGCTGTGCGCCTCCTGCGACACCGGCGACACCGGCCGGCCCGCGGCCGACCGCCTGGCACGCTTCTACACTGACGGCCACCTCAAGGACACAACCCGCAACACGGAAGCCGCCCGCCTGCTCAAGGAATGGACCCAGGAGTGCATGGCCGCCCACGGCTGGTACCTGCGGCCGAAACCACCCGACCGGCCCTGAACCCGGGGGAATCGACCTGATTGTCCCCGCCTCCCGCGAGGCAGGGACGCACGGGCTTCTTTGGGGGATGGCGGCGTCGAGTGGCGGGGGGCGCGCGGCCGCGGGCTGGACGCACGGGCCACGTGTGGGAATCGCTCGAGTGCGGCCCGGACCGCCGTTTACAGCACGGTCTGCGTACCGCCGATGCACACAGCCCGGCGGGCGGCGGGGAGCAGACTGACGGCGTGGTCGGCGCCGCGCAGCAGCTCAGCGGCGGGGATGTTGTAGTGGGCGGCGAGCCGGTCCAGGTCGGCGAGGGACCAGACGTTGACGCCGTTCTGCTTGCGGCTGATCTGTCCCTGGCTGAGTCCCAGACCGCGCCCGAGGTCGGTCTGCGTCTCCCCCGTCGCGAACATCAGCGCGGCCACAGTGAGCCGCAAATGCCGCTCTGTGCTGGTCATATGGGCATCCTCCCCCATCAGATATGCGGTAGCTGAATTTCCGCTGGTCGCAGGTTGAAGTCGAGCTGTTCAACGTCGGTGAACTCCACCTCCAGGCCGTGGGCGCGGCGGCCGCCGTCGCGGAAGCAGGCCTCGCCGAGTCCTTTCGCGGTGATGGCGCACAGCTGCTGCTCGGTGGCGCCGGTGGCCTGGGCGTCGAAGAGGCGGGCGGCGTAGGCGGGGGGCAGGGCGAGGGTGAGATGGCGGATCCGGGCGTCGTCGGTGGTGCCGGGTGCGGCGGTGAACCCGAACCGGGCGCGGGTGTCGATGACGATGCCGGTACTGGCCGGTTCTCAGGCCCGGACAGAGGGATAAACTGAGGATTCGCTTCACAGCGCGGTGGGGCTGGGAGCTGCGTGACGGCAGTTCCCAGCCCCACCGATCTGGGCCCTGGGCCCGTCAGGCTGAGATCCGGCGTGAAGTATCAGGGAGTGTGGCGGAACGGGCAGACGCGCCGGATTCAAGTCCCGGTGCCCTTCGCGGGCGTGAGGGTTCGACTCCCTCCACTCCTACCATCCACTGCTGCGCAGCAGCGGGGGCCGTACTGGTCATATGGGCCACTCCGATCAGGCATGCGCCGGGTGCATTCCGGCTGCTGGAGGGCTGGCTACAGGTCGAAGTCGAGCTGTTCGACGTCGGTGAACTCCACCAGCAACGCGTGGGCGCGGCGGCCGCCGTCGCGGAAGTAGGCCTCGCCGAGTCCTTTCGCGGTGATGGCGCGCAGCTGCTGCTCGGTGGCGCCGGCGTGCGCCGCGTCGAAGAGGCGGGCGGCGTAGGCGGGGGCAGGGCGAGGGTGAGATGGCGGATCCGGGCGTCGTCGGTGGTGCCGGGGGCGGCGGTGAACCCGAACCGGGCGCGGGTGTCGATGACGATGCCGGTGCTGGTCGCGGCCTGCCGGCGGGCCTGCTCGCGGACGCGGGGCTGCCAGCGGGCGCGCACCGCGTCGCCCAGGCGCTGCGCGAGGTCGGCGCGGGGCCGGCGGATCTGGTCCTTCACGTAGCGCTCCACGGTCCGCTGGGAGACGCCGAGCAGCTCCGCGACCGGGCGGGTGCCCTTGAGCTGGCGGACCAGGTAACGCATCTGCGCGCCTGCGGACTTCGGGATCGGGCGGGTGAACGCCTTCTGGGTGGCGCGGTCCAGGCTGTCGGAGACCAGACCCATGAACGGGCACCTTCTTTCAAGATCGCTGTACCGGGCTGTGGTGGCCGATCGCACAGTCCGGCGGGGGGAATTGACACTTGGAGGGGTGATCGGCCGCGAGAGAGACGCTCAGGGCGCCTGCGTGGCGGGCGAGGCGGCTGTGGTCACCCCAGGGGTGCTTATCAGGTGGCCGGGGTGGTGGAGGACGCCTGCGATGAGGAGGGTGAGGAGCGCGGTGGTGAGGCCGGCAGCGGTCCTTGTTCGGGTGCGGTTTTGGTGGTCTGAGGTCATGGGCGGGCCTCTGTCTTCTTGGAGTTGGCGGTTGTCTGGGCGGTGCTGAGACCAGTGAGCCAGAGCCGTGGGTACGCGAAAGCTGGCACTCCTCGGGGTTGTAATGGTGGGCATGGCACGAGGAGCGCCGAGTTCGGCTGATCTGCAGGTGGTACGTGAACTCGCGGCGCGTGGAGTAGTGGTGACGGCACGCCAGTTGGAGAGTTGGCGGCGGGCGGGGTTGTTGCCGCGGCATCGGCGGCGGGGGCTCGGGCGTGGCCGGGGGTCGGTGGTGGACGCGGTCGATCCGCTGGTGGTGGAGAGCGCGGCCGCGCTGGCGCGGCATCTTCGGCAGGGGCGTGATCGGCGGCTGGCCGTGCTGGAGTGGTTCGCCGAGGCTGGCACTCTGCCCGTGGAGCCGGAAGCGGTTCGGGTACCGGAGCCCCCGATCGGCACTGTGCGTCAGGCCCTGGTGTGGGTGCTGGAGCGCTCGGTGGCGCAGCGGCTGACGGAGCTCGCTCGCAGCGCCGCCGGGACGGGAGAGGAAGGACGGGACGCGCTGTATGCGGCCGCCGGCCGAATACCGGGACCGTACCGCCCGGTGGCACATCCCGCCCTGGTGCGTGCGGCGCTCGAAACCGGCAAGGACCTGCCGGCGGAAGCGGAGGGGCCGGACCTCAGAAGCGTGGTGCACCTGGTTGCCGCGATCGGCTTGGGCGGGCAGGAAGTCGGGGCGGATGCACTGGCCGAGGCGTTCACCGGGTTCAACCTGCACGGCCTGACGGTCGAGGACTGGCAGCAGAGGCTGAGTGCGGCCGAGCGTGGCAAGGGGCCGCCCGTGAACTGGGCGCTGTTCGAGCGGTACGCGGACGCGGTGGGCCCGATCAAGCGGGCCAGTGACGAAGAACTGGTGCGGGCCCGGACGGTACTGGTCGGCCTGCGCGGCTTCTCCTGCATGTACCTGCTGCACGGACTGTGCCTGCCGGAAACCCCGGCACAGGCTGCGCTACGGCAGCGGATCGACGACCTCGGCGTCTTCCCGCTCCTGGACCTTGTCATCGTCGCGGACCCCTCCCCCGGCCAGTTCGCCCTGGGCCTGACCGTCTGCCTCCAGCCGTTCTACGACAACCTCTACGAGACGCTCACACAACAACTCACTGTAAACACGGACATCTTCAGCATCCCCAGCGACGAGACCGGGCCCGCCGGCTTCAGCGAGGCGTGGATCCGCACCCTGCGCGAACCGGCGAACGCCGCACCGCAGGACGGCGGCGGCGCAGACAGCGGCCCCGGTGAACGACCCGGTTAAAAGATCTTGAGAGAGTCGGTACCCGTCTCGGCGCGCTCGCGCGATGTATCGGGCGACAGGCGAGTTCGACGAGGAACGGGGCGGTGGGAAGGTGCACGGGATGTGGGGGCCTGAGGGGGTGGGAGCCGCTCTGATCGCGGTGGTCGCGATCGGGCCGCGTGAGCGGCGGCGAGTGCAGCTGGCCCGGGAGCGTGAGCAGGAACTGCTGGCCGAGCTGGTGAGCGGGATCACCGAGGGAGGCCGTGAAATGCAAATACACCACGGCGGTGCGGCCGGCGCCTGGACGCTGCCGGGCACCGCTGGGGGTGGCACGGCCGGCCGGGAGGCGACCGTCGAGGCCACGGTCCCGGTGCGTGGGCATGCGCTCGTGGCCGGGCGGCGCCGGTGACCTTGCAGGATCAGTCCTGTGCCGGGCTGGTCCACCCTTCGGTCACGTCCTGACAGCGGGTGGGCCTCCCCATGAGGGAAGGCCCACGGGTCGGACGCCGGCCTGAGGGACCGGTGCCGGCTACCGCCGCCGGTAGGGGGTCAGCGGCGGTGTCCGCGGTGGTGGCGGCCCCAGGAGGCGTCGTCGACGAACCGGCCGCGGTCGTTGCGCAGGGTCGCGGTGTCGGAGTCGTTGTTCCACACGTACGCCCTCCGGTCCTGGAACAGGTCCCTGCGGCTGTCGCGGCCGACGCCGGTGTGGACGCGGACCGTGGAGCGGCCGTCCAGGCGGACGTGGCGGAAGGTGTAGGTGTGGCCGTCCTCGTCCCTGAGGGTCCAGCCGTTCAGGTTCACCGCGCGGCGGGTGGAGTTGGTGATGTCCACCCACTCCTGGTTCAGCGAGCGGTTGGAGCGGTCATCGCGGCGCGGGGAGTCGTACTGCACACCCGAGATGTACACCGCGGCGCGAGCGCGGCCCGGGTAGTGGTGATCGGCGGCCGCGGCCGGCAGTGCCACCGCGCCCACGGCAGCGGCCGCGACGGCGGCGATAGCGGTCATACGGACAGAGGAAGAAACGGACACAGGGTTCCCCTTCGTGCGCACACCCCGATCCCGGCCACGGCATGACGACACCGCAGGCCCACGGGGCGATGGTGTGGGTGCGCGGCCGGTCGGCCGCACACCCACACCCTGCACCCGCGATCTTCGCAATATGGGGGAAATGCGCATGAGGAGACGAATCCGCCGAATCTCTGTGACACTCGCATGTAACGGCCATCTATGCATAGAACGCACCACCTTGACAGGTGCTCAGGCGCAGCAGCCGCGACATTACGGGCCTGAGGCAACTATCGGTCGAGGCCCGCAGCCCCGCCGCCGGGATCGCGTTCACCCGAAAGTGAGTAACAGACACGATGAGGGGCCGCGGGCTCAGAGCTGGTGCATCGCCCTGGCCGCCCGCACGGGCCCCGGGAGGGGTTCCGGCGGAGAGGGCAGGATTCGAACCTGCGTGGACCCCGAAGAGGGGTCCGACCGTGAGGCGAGCTCGCTGGTCCCCGATCAACCACTCCGGGCACCTCTCCCTTGCTCCCGGCTGCCGTTACTGCCCGGCTGCCGTTCACAGGACCGACTGTGGCAGGAGCCGCTGACCGCGCCCTGACACGCTCACCCGATCCTTCACAGCGCATCACCCGTCGCCCCCCGGGGAGCACACGGCATGAGCGATCGGGCCGACAGAGTCACCGGGCGGAAGAAGCGCGCTTTCCGGCCAGTACTCGCAGGTAGCGGTGCGTGAGGCGGCTGCGTGGAGGGAAGATCGCGGTCGTGTACCGCGAAGACATGACCAGCTGCGTGCGGTGGGAAATCCTGATGCACGAACGGTTCAGCGACGTGTGGATCTGCAAAGACTTCGGCCGCGCGACCACCAGCGCGGATCCCGCCGAGCTGGGCCGGGCCGTCCTCGGCGCATACCTCGCCGGCCGCGACAGCCGCGGTGAAACGTTCCGCGTCGTCGTCCGCACCCCCAACGGCTGCCAGACCGTCATCACCGCCGGCCATCTCACCGACCCCGGCTGGAAAGCGGATCCTGCCATCCGCCAAGCCCTGCCCGCCTACCTGCGCAACGCCCTCGCCTGACCCCAGCGAAGTCACCCGCCGACAACGTCTCGCCCCAGCACACCGCCGACCAGCCGCACCAGCGCCTCCTGCCAGCCCCCGACCGCACCGCATGATCTGAAGCCGGCCGGCCAGCAGACTCCCCTATGCGAGCGTTACGTAAACGGCCAGGCGGGGCGAACCTCCAACAGCGCACTGGGTCGCGCTGCACGGGAAACGCCCCGTGCCAGGAGGCCCTCCCACGGGACGGCGGGCTCTTCGCCAGCGACATTCCCCGAACGCACGCGACCGCCCGGGGTGGTGAGATGTCCCCGGAGAGGGAAAGCGATCACCAACCAGGTGCGACAGGCTGTGGGCGCTCTCAGCCTGTCTCGATCTGGCGGTGGGAGAAGACAATGGTCCGTGTCCGCAGTACGGCCGCCGGGGCGAGGCGGCTCGCCGTGCGGCGCAAGCACCGCACGGCACTGCCCCCGGACACCCGCGTGCCGCCGGGCGCGCCGCCCGTGCCCTGGCCCCGAGCGCAGACAGGAGACCGCACGTGACCGCCATGCCCCAGGGCCGCGACTGGACCCGTATGAAGCGCGCCGACTTCGACGACTGCGCCCCGCTCAACCTGGTCGAGGCGGGCGTGTGCCGGCCGGTGCCCGCCGTGCCCGACGAGTGCGGCACCCAGGCACTGTTCGGGAAGGACCCGGAGTCGCCGCGTCCCCGCCGTCCTCGCACGCCGGCCCCGGCACCCACCGAGAACTCCGAGAACACTGACACCTTGTTCTGAGCCGGTCCTCGAGTACAGGCCTGAGATTCCGCGGGCTGGCACCTTGCGCGAACGGCAGGCGGCAGGCGCAACCGGCAGCGCGGCTGCACGACGTCCCCGCACAGACCTCGGCAGGGGCCGAACCGCGGCGTGCGTCGTGCGTCCTGTGGCCGGTTGCTTCGGGTGCTTCCCGGATCACCCGCCAGCTAGGCGACTGGTCTGCCGCCGCTCAGCCGCCCAGCATGGCGCGTTGGGACGCTCACCCGCCCAGCGCGAGCCTGTGTTCGTCCAGGAGCCGAGCCTGGCCGTCGGGGCGCGTCTGCTGCGGTCGCTGGGCTTCTACGTCGGCCCAGACGCGTTTTCCCCACCCGAGCGGGGTCGGTTCCCCAGCGCAGGGCGATCCTGTCGACCAGGGCCAGGCCACGGCCGGTCTCGGCATCGTCGTCCACGTGGCACAGCACCGGCTCGGTGGTGCTCTTGTCGATGACGGCCACCCGTACGCGGTCTTGGGGGGAGCGGCGCAGTGTCACCCGGAACATCGCATGCCGGGCGTGTTGGATGGCGTTGGCGCTCAGTTCGGCGACGACGAGTTCGGCCCTGTTGGTGAGGTGTTGAAGCTGCCAGTGGGCCAGGGTGTGCGTCACGAACCAGCGGGTGGCGAAGGCCGATTGCGGCTCGCGAGGCAACACGGTCGTCGCCACTGGCATGCGGCACAGGCACCAGGCGCTGCGTCCGGCGCCGTCGAGGAGCCGCAGTCCGGTGGCGAAGTTCTCCAGCGCGCCGTACAGCAGCGTCCAGGGGCTGGTCGGATCGACCTCGCCTGCCGCCGTCAGGCGGCGCAGCGCGTCGGCGCGGGCTAGGGCCGAGCTGCGGATCAGGTGCGCGGCGCAGCACGGGCCCAGCGGGGCGTCGTCGGCGGCCAGGCTGCTGGCCGGGGCGGGCACGGGCAGCTGCCGGTAGGCGTCCTCACCGCGCGCCTGCTCGATCGCATGGAAGAGGCAGAAGGATGAGCGCCCTCGAAGGCCTGCGTGCTCATGCCCGGCAACAGTAGAAGGCACCGGCCGCGCGCGGGGTAGCCATTTTGCTGCCGACCGGTCGGGGCGCACCCGTGACGGGTGAGCTTGGTCGGTGCCAGCGCCCGCCCTGTCGCAGTTGTGCCGGTGATCGCCGTCCTCCGCCGCGGCTCCAACGTCGGGGCGGTACGCCCGCAGGACTTGGCGCACCTGTTCCACGTCGCCGAGTGGCCCTGGGCCCCAGCCCCGATCGGCAGATGAAAGGTCATCAATGTCCGTGCCAGGCTGGGTGTGTGGGTACGGCAGGTAGTTCCGGCCGTGCCCATGCGTCCATTCAGCTGCCACCCGCGAGGGAGCACCGTGAACAACCGCAACCGCATCCCGTACTTCCGCTGGCAGCGCCACTTGCCGCGTCTCTTACAGGACCGGAGCGCGGGCCTGATGATGGCCGGGGCGGCAGCCTTCGCCCTCTCGTTCGGTGTTCTCGGCGGTGTCGCTGAGCTGTCCGGCCCCTCATCTGACCCGTGCCAGCAGGCGCGCGACATCGCCGACGACGCCCGCCCCGCTGACGGAAAGGTGGACTCCGGCATTGAGCGCGAGCGAGCCGTCGACCCGGCAGGTGACTGGCTCGACGCCGCGAACGAATGCCTCAAGCGCGGCGGCGATCCGGGGCCCGGCTTCTAGATGTTGCTGGCCATGACGTTGGTGACGCTCGCGTGGAGGCGTGAGGCTGGAGGACGGTTCCCGGCGGCGGTGTGAGGCCGGTGGCAGTTGTAGTGGACGTTCCAGACCGCGATCGCCCGAGCTCGTTCTGCTTCAGAGGTCCACTGCCTGGCATAGAGGAGTTCTTCGGCGAGGATGCGCTGGTAGCGCTCGACCTTGCCGTTGTGCCGGGGCGTGTAGGGCTTGGTCCGCTGGTGGCGGGAGGCCCACCAGATCAGGGAGCGCTCGAAGACTGCGGCGCGGTAGTTTGCGCCGTTGTCGGTGACCACGCGCACGACCCGGTGAATGCCGTGGGCAGCGAAGAACGCGCGGGCGCGGCTGAGGAACGCCACGGTGGTGGCGGCCTTCTCGTCGGGAAGTGGCTCGGTGTAGGCCAAGCGGGAGAATCCGTCGACGGCAGAGTGCAGGTAGACGTACCCGCTCTTGGCGCCACCGGTCTTCGCACGCTGTGCGGCCCTGGCCTGCTCGGAGCCGCGTCCGTGGGCCCGCCACCCGCCGCCGTCGGGGATCTGCCCGACCTTCTTGACGTCCAGGTGGACCATGTGGCCCGGGTAGCGGGCCACGATCCGTTTCGACGGGCGCCTGTTGGCCGAGCCGTCGGGGTCGAGGAATCGGCGGTGGTTGATGCCCAGGCCAGCCACCGGCTTACGGTGCGCTCGCTGATCTGCACTCCTTGACTTGCGAGTTCGAGGGTGATCCGGCGGGCGTACCACTTGTTGTCCCGCCGCAACTGCTCGATCCGTTCGACGACATCGGGTGGGGTCTGGGTCGGTGAGGATCGCGGGACGCTTGGGCGGTCCTGCAGCCCGAGTTCGCCGTGCGTGTCGTACCGGTTCGTCCACTTGGACAGGCAGGCGCGAGAGACACCGGCCTCGGCGGCGACGTGCGCGATCGGACGGGTGCGGCAGCGCTCCACGAACCTTCGGCGTCCTTCGCTGTTCAAAGGGGCGTTCGCGTGTGTCACTGGAGCACCTCGGTGCTCCGGCCGGCCGTGATGGTGGCGAGGAGGGGGAACGCGATGAGCAGCGTGACCGCGACGAGGAGTCCGCTTGCCCAGAGCGGCCCGAGGTCCCCGGCTTCGGTGCTGAGGGTGGCCGCAGCGATGACGGGGCCAGCGGCGGCGCCCACGTTGAGCGCCGCGGTCGCATACGAGCCGGCCATGGTGGGGGCTCCAGCGGCCTCGTAGAGGACCCGCGTGATCAGCGTGCTGCCCAGCGCGAACGACAATGCGCCCTGCACGAACACGAGGATGAACAGGGCGACCGGCTCGTTGGCCAGCATCGCGAGGGCCAGCCAGCCGATGAGCAGCAGCGGGCCGCCGACTGCGATGACTGGACCGGGACGCCGGTCGGACAGCCGGCCGGCGATGGTGACGCCCACGAAGGAACCGGCGCCGAAGAGCACCAGGGCGACAGAGATCCACAACTCGCCCAGCCCGGCGCTGTCGGTCACCACGGGGGCGAGGAAGGTGAGGCTTCCGAAGGTTGCCGCGTTCACCAGCGCGCCGAGCAGCATCACCAGAATCAACCGCGGTCGTGTGAGCTGGGCGAGCTCCGCTTGCAACGCTGGCCTGCCAGTTGTCTCATCTTCATCACGTCCTGCTGGGATTCCCTTAAGGATGCCGAGAGCTGCCGGCAGGCAGAGAGCGGCGACAGCCCAGAATGTGGCCCGCCAGCCGAGCAACGTGCCGAGCACGGAGCCGCCAGGGACACCGGCGATCGTGGCCACCGTCGTGCCTGACAGCAACACAGCCAGCGCACGCCCCTTCTTGTCGGGTGAGACCCGTGTGGCGGCAGCCGTCAGAGCGACGGCAAGGAACCCTGCGTTCGCGAGCGCGGCGACGACCCGGGTGGCGAACAGGACCGGGAAGCTGGTGGTCATGGCGCTCACGGCATGAGCTGCCGCGAAAATGAGGATGAACCCGAGAAGGCTGGAGCGGCTGGACCAGTTACGGGCAAGCGCGGCCACAAGTGGGGCACCGACGATCATGCCGACCGCGAAGGCCGAAGTGAGCGTTCCGGCTGTCCCGACTGTGACATCGAGGTCTGAGGCGATGTCCGGCAGGAGGCCGGCAAGCATGAATTCCGAGGTGCCCATGGCGAAAACCGCCATGGCAAACAGGTACAGCGGGAGAGGCATCAAGTGGCTCCGAGGTGAGGAGAGGCACGAGTAGGTCTTCTCGTCACCGCGGCCAGCCCCGAATGCACCCTCGCCCGGCCGCAGAATGCGGCGGGACGACAGGGCTACGAGCTCAGTGGTTCAGGGGGCTGACGGCGTGACCGAAAGCCCCCACCTTGTCTGACTCAGGACTCGACATGGCCCGCACGGTACCCGGCCGATGCCCGTCGCAGCATCTTGGTTTCATTGACATCGGCCTGTGTCACCGACGTCATGTCCCACAACATCTAGAGCGTCTTGAGCGGGCGCGGGCGGCTGGGCTCGAGGTTCGGCCCACGGCCGATGCCATGGTGGACCGATACTCGCCTTCTCATGTCGTCGCGGAGCATCAAGGGCATGCCACGTTCACCGGTATCGCCGGGCTCGAGGACGACGAGGAGCCGGTCGGCGTCGGCGGATGTCCGGCTGGCGGGCAGCGCCTACTCAGCACATCCTGCCGCCCACTCGCTCATCCGAATGAACGCCGGCAGGAACCGGAATGGTGAACCGTTCCACCAGGACAGGGGGATGTCATGAGACTCTCGCGTCTACGACTGCCCCGAACAGGAGTGACCGCGCCGATCGCCGCCGCCGTCACGACCGCCCTGGCCGCCTCACTGATCGGCCTCGCACCAGCTCACGCCACGCCCCCCGCGGCCGCGCCCGCCGCATCCCGGGACCAGATCGCGTGCCCGCGCGGGTTCGTATGCATCTACCCCGACATCAACTTCAACGGACAGCCCTACGTCAAACGCGCCGTCGACGGGTCCGTGCGGCACCTGCCGGATTACATCCGCGGCAAGGGCAGCTCCGTCATCAACAACAGCAGCCGGACCGCGCGCGTCTACCAGAAGGACAACTACTTCGGCCGGCACGTCTGCGTCGGCCGCGAGGGCGGCTCCATCAGCGACCTGCGCTCCTATCAGCTCAACGACACCACTCACAGCCTGCGCAACAACGACACTCCCTGCGGCGCCTGATCGGCCACCCGAAAGGGCCGGGCGGTCTTCGTAACAACCCCGCCACCACAACGCGCCCGGAAACCTGAAGGGTTGTCACCGGCGCGAACGGTACGTCACACCACCGCACGCCTTGACCGTCATCCCAGGGGTGTCAGCGGGTGGGAGGGAGCTGGCCGGGCCGGTGCTCCTGCGGCAGCGGCCGGCTCAGCGGCGAGGTGGGCGGCAGGAGCAAGGCGCGGTCGGCGGTGGTGCGCCGGCGCATCTGCTCCAGGCAGCGTCGGACACGGGCGTGGGTGTAGAAGTCGATGGCGTCGGTGAGGTGGTCGAAGTCGTCGCCGTCGAGTCCTCGCGGGCGCGGCCCCAGGACGTCGGGGCCCGCCCGGTGGTGACGGCGCCGGTAGTCGCCGATGGCGGTCAGGAGCCTGGTGTAGGCATGCTGCTCGTCTTCGTCGTCCTCGCCGGGGGCGGTGATCTCCTCCATCCACGCCTCGGGAAGCGGTTCGCCGGAGAAGGTGCGGGGCGGCAGGACGTCCCGGGTCTGCTGCGGACCGCGGGGGTCTCGCTCCGCCGTTGGGGGTGTTTGCGCGGGTGGGGGTGAGGTCATGACGGTGCCGTTCTTCCGATTCCCTGGGCCCGAGCCCTTACAGGGCGGCAGGAGGGACTTTCGAGTCGACGACGTTCTGCCGCGCGCTCGGCTGGGAGGAGGACGCTCGGCTCAGTACCTGGGCCAGGTCGCGGTGTATCCGGTCGGCTTCCCCGCGGACCTGGACGGGGACGTCGCCGCGTTCGGCCACGAGGCGGTCATAGACTGGGGTCTGCTGGAACACGGCGGAACGGTTTCCCTTCAGCGGGCGGTTCGCGGACTGGCGCAGCATACGGGCCCAGGTCACGCTCCGCCGTGGGCGGGCGTGCAGGCCAGGACGGCGACCTCGGTCGTCCAGTCGCCGTCGAAGAGCGCGGCAATCAGGCGAGTATGGTCGTCGGGGAGCCGACCGGTGCGGTGTTTAGTCGGGCTTTGTCGAGCCAGGCGCCGATCTTGACGGTGTCGCCGCCGCCAACCCTCATATCCCCACCGAGCCCGCATCCCTCGCCCTGACCTGCCGGGAACTGATCACGCCCGTTGCCGTGGTGGTCGCGAACTGGACGGGCACGCGCTGGGGTTACGTGTGGAGAGCGGGGTCAGCCGGCGTCGTCGTCCGTGTCGTGTGCCGTCGCGTGCTGCAGTTCGACGCAGCATTCGCCTGGGCGGGGCGCGAGGACGGCTTGAACGGTGGGGGCTCTCATGCCTTCGAGGTATCCGGTGAGGAAGCCGTGGTTCATGCCGCATACCAGGTCGGGGGCTTGGGCGGAGAGGGGGTGGAAGGGGCAGTTGCGCAGTCGTAGCCGGTCGGGGGCCTCGCGGGCGGGTTCGAAGCCGTGCCGTTCGAGTGTGCGCTCGCACAGGGTGAGGCCGCGTTCGGCGCCGAGCCGACCGGGGCGCAGTTGTGCGCGTTCCTCCTCTCCGAGCTCTTGGCCTCGCTGTCTGGCGGTGCGAATGGCCGCTTGGACGGCGGTCTCGTCCTCGCCTTCGCTGATGACGGCTTGAACGAGCAGGTCGGCCAGGAGTTGATGGCGGCGGTCGGGGATGCTGACGTGGATGGGTGTGTCAGTGGGCTCGTACACCTTGGGTTGCCGGCCGACCTTGCGGATGCCGGTGGGGGACGCGTAGTGGGCGCGTAGCAGGCCGGCCTCGACGAGCTTGTCGAGGTGGAAGGCGGCGAGTTTCCGCGATGTTCCGGCGCTGGCGGCCGCCTCGTCGCGTGTGACGGGACGGCGGGCCCGGCGGATGAAGGCGAACATCTGTCGCCTGGTGCTCTCGCCGAGCGCGCTGACGGAGTCGATCGCTGCATCTGCGGAAGACGCCGGCGGCGTCACGTCTGAGGTCACTCCTTCACGGTAACGCCAGCGGACATCGCCGAAAGTTCCCCGTACGCCGTAGTCCAGCGCACTTGACGGCCATCACGAATAAGACCAAGATTCGTTGGTGAAATGAGGAGGTGGTCACGATGGCCCAGCCACACCAGGCCAAGCAGCCGGTCAGTGCCGTGCTTGCCGGCCCGTACGGGCACCCGTTCCACCCGATGATGGTGACCGTGCCGATCGGGGCTTGGGCGGGCAGCCTGGTCTTCGACATCGCCTCCCACGGGGTGGCAGACCCGCAATTCCTGTCCCGCGGGGCGATGTGGCTGATCGCCCTTGGGGTGATCGGCGCTCTGGCCGCAGCGATGGTGGGCTTCCTGGATTTGTTCGCCATCCCGGCCGGCACCCGTGCGTTCCGGGTTGGTTTGATCCACATGACGCTGAACCTGCTGGTGACGGCCTCCTACATCGGCAATTTCCTGTGGCGCCACGCCGGCGCCGGCCCCTCCGGCAGCGTCGATGCCGGGCCGCTGACGCTCAGCGCCTGCGCCTTCGCGGTGCTCGGAGCCTCGGGATGGCTAGGCGGCAAACTCTCCTACCGCTACGGCGTCCGGGTCGCGGACGAGGCGACCCAGGCCGAGGGCTTCACCTCCGGCCGCCCCGGCCCTACCGGCTGACCCTGTTCCTTCGGCCGCTCCCCATCCTTTTCTGTCACTGTCTCCCCCCCCACCCACCTGGAGTTCTCATGGACATCGCCGCACTGGTCACCTGGGTGATCACCGCTCTCGGCGGCTTCTACATGCTGGCCACCTGGCTTTCGCGCGGCGGTGCCCGCGGCGGCAACAGCCACTTGCCGGTCCCCGTGATCTTCGGCCACTTCGCGCTCGCCGCAATCGGCCTGGTCATCTGGATCATCTACGTGGTCACCGGCAAGGACGCACTGGCCTGGACCGCCTTCATCCTGCTGGTGCCCGTCGCCCTGCTCGGCTTCGTGATGCTGACCCGCTGGATTCCCGTCTACCGCTCACGCGCCACCACGCCGGCAGTGGGCGCAGGCGACGAGGCCGCTCCCGCCGAGCGGCACTTCCCCGTGGCCGTGGTCGGCACCCACGGCCTGTTCGCCGTCATCACGGTGGTCCTGGTCCTGCTGACCGCTCTGGGTATGGGCGGCAGCTGACATGACCCAGTCCACCACCGCTCTGCCGCAGCCGTTCGAGCCGATACCCCAGGCCGCCGCCTTGCGCGTCATCCCCCCTGCCGGGCAAGAAATCGACCTGACGGCTGCCGAACAGGCCGCCGCCCAGTTCCTCAACGCCCTCGGTGTCAGCACCGACTCCGAGAGCCTGCGCGGCACTCCCGGCCGGATGGCCCGCGCCTACGCCGAGCTGTTCAGTCCCCGCCCGTTCGACCTCACGACCTTCCCCAACGACGAGGGGTACGACGAACTGGTCCTGGCCCGCAGCATCCCCCTGCGATCGATGTGCACCTGCTGCCCTTCGTCGGCACCGCCCACATCGGATACCTGCCCGGTGAGCGCATCCTGGGACTGTCCAAACTCGCCCGCATCCTGGAACACTTCGCCTGCCGTCCCCAGGTCCAAGAACGCCTCACGAAGCAGGTCGCGGACTGGCTGCAGAACCACCTGCAACCCAAAGGCGTCGGTGTCGTCATCCAGGCGGAGCACACCTGTATGACCCTGCGCGGCGTCCAGGCCACGGGCACCACGACCATGACCTCGACCCTCCGCGGCCTCCTGCGCACCGACGCACGTTCCCGCAGCGAGTTCCTCACCCTGACCGGTCTGCCCCGCTGAGGCCGGCAGCCCCCACCACTCATCGAAAGCTGAGAACCCGAAGTCGCCCTGCCTTCAGGCGTCCGACGCTTTCCTCGCCGACGGCTTTCCCGGCCACTGGCACGAAGACAGACGCCTCACCCACCTCGTTCACGGCTGTCGCCGTGCGCGCGGCGGAAGTCGGAAAGCACCAGGTACGCGATCCGCCTCGCCGAAGCGTGAGAGAAGCCTGACGGTGACCGACGGCATGACCGCGGTGGCGCGTTCCCGTGTTCGAGGCGGGGACGCTCAAACACACCAAGCGCAGCGGCTGGTGGATGGCCGGCGTCAAGGATCCCGAATCGGTCGCGGATCACTCCTGGCGCACCGCCCTCATCGCGTCGATCATCGCCCAGCTGGAGGGCGCCGACCCGGCCCGCGCCGCGTTTCTCGCCGTGTCGCACGACTCCCAGGAAGCCCGCACCGGCGACGCGAACCACCTGGGCAAGAACAAGGTCATGCGGGCGTCCTGCCGCGGTCACGCTCGCCCCAGACCATCCGTTTTTGCCGGACGGTCGGGGGCGCGTACGTCCCCGCTGACGCCGGACGCGCAAGTCGCACGGTGCGGCCCGCCAGTTGGATGCGGCCGGGTCCGGATGTGGGGTGCACGCTCACCTTGCTCAGCGGGTCGGTGGCCGGTGGCCGGGTCGGTTCGTGTCGGCCGGGGGCTGTAGGCGCAGCGGTGAGGTCGGCGGCAGGAGGGCGGCGCGTTCGGCGGTGGTGCGGGCCCGGATCTTTTCCAGGCGGTGCTGGACGCGGGCGTGGGTGTACAGGTCGATCGCGTCGGTGAGGTGGTCCCACTCCTCGCCGTCGAGGCCTGCCGGGCGCGGGCCGAGGACGTCGGGGCCGGCGCGGTGGTGGCGGCGCCGGTAGTCGCTGATGGCGGTCAGCAGCCGGGTGTAGGTGCGCTGCTCGTCTTCGTCGTCCTCGCCGGGGGCGGTGATCTCCTCCATCCACGCCTCTGGCAGGGGCTCGCCGGCGAAGGCGGCGGCCAGGGCGCGCCGCGCGAGGCGCGCGTCCAGTGCTGCGTAGGAAGCGGGGGCGATGCCGAGGGGGTCGCGCAGCGCCGGGTGGTCGGGCAGGGGTCCGCCGGGCGGGGGCGCGTTGAGGTGGTCGAGGGCGGCGGCAATCACGACGGAGGCGGGGGCATGGGGGCGGCGGCAGGTGCAGCGGGCGGCGGCGTCCGGTCAGGGCGCGGACCCGGGCATCGAGGTCGTCCCACGCGGCGGCGTCGTCCGGGTCGTCGGGGCGCGGGCCCAGTCCCGGCACACCGATGATGGCGTGGCGGGTGCGCCACAGCTCCACCAGCGCGGCCGTTGTGGACCAGACGTGGCGGCGCTGAGGCGTGCTAGTGGGTGGTGGCGGGCCGAGGGGCGGGCCGAGGGGGCGGGCCCAGGCGGGCGGGGCGGCGGCCAGGGTGTGGCCACGGTCGGCGAGCGAGCGGGCCAGGATGCGGTGGCGTTCGGCGAGGTGCGTGCGCCAGTGGGCGGGGGTGTCGGGGTGGGTCAGGGCGTGGGAGTCGGCGGCCCAGTCCGGTATCTCGCCGCGGTGGTGGGGGCGGTGGGGGGCGTGGTCGGGCAGGCGCTCGCGGAAGCGGAGTTCGGCGTGGATCTTGTCGGAGACAGCGTCGGCGCGGGCCAGCGCGGCACGCGCCCACTGCCGACGCTGGTGGACGGCGGCCTGCCGCGTCTTGAGGGCGCGGCGGACTTGGGCCAGCGAGGTGGCGCCGGGGGCTGCGGTGGAGGCGGCCATCTCGCGCTGGAAGTCCTCGCGGGCCAGGTCGCGCCAGGTCAGGGCGCGGCGTAGTTGGGACTCGCGGGTGAGGTCGGTGATGTGGTGCCGAGCGGTCGCCGACACTGGCGTTCCGTCGGCTTGGGCGTGGCGGAGTTGGGTGCGGACGGTGGCGAGTTGGGCGGCGAGTTCGCGGCGGGAGAGGCCGCCCAGGCGTCGCTGGTCCCAGGCGGGTTGGGTGTGGCCGGTGCGGGTGGTGACGGGGGCGGGCAGGTGGGTGAGGGCGGCGTCGGCCGCTGTGAGCGCTTCCCGGGCTACGGCGCGGTGGGAGGCGGAGAGCCGGGTCAGGGTGTGCAGCTGGGTCAGCGTGAGCGCGGCGAGCGGGCGCGGCCGGTCGTCGCGTTGGGCTTCGGCGGCGTCCTTGAGGTGCTGGCGCAGCCGCCAGGTCAGCACCGCGGCCGGATCGTCGGCGTCGGTGAACCCGCGCGCGGGCACCGTGCGGGCCAGCAGGCGGGGCAGGTCGAACCCGGCCCGTTCGGCGGTGTTCAGGGCGCGGATGAGGGCGGGGTAGGCGTCGGCGGCCAGGAACGTCGCGGCCCGGTCCGGGCCGAGGGCGTCCTCGAGCAGCCCAGTCAGCCGGGCGGTGGTCGCGCGCTCGGCGACGTCGGCGAACTCCGCCGACAGCTGCCCGGGCGCGCTGATCTCGCGCTGCAGCGCGGCGATCGACTCGGTCGCCGACAGCTGCACACGGCGCCGGGCGGCAATCGACGCGAGGACATCGTCGAGGCGGTCGCCGTCATCGAGGGTCACGTAGAGCCGGTTCGTGCGCGTCCCGCGGGTCAGCTGCACGTAGACGCCTTCGCGAGTGGAGCGGGCGGAGGCCAGCGCGTGGGTGGTGTCGACCGTCATGCCCTGGGCGCGGTGAATGGTCGAGGCGTAGCCGAGCTCGCACTGGCTCGCGAGGTAGTCGGCGGGCAGCCGGATCCGGCCGCGGTGGCGGGTGTGGCGGACTATCGCGTCGCCGTCGGGCAGGATCTTGGTGACAGTCCAGGTGTCGCCGTTCTTTACGAAGTCCCGTCCGCCGCGCACGAGCATGCGGCGCCGGTTGAGACGGGTGACGATCACGTCCCCTACGTGCGCATGCTGTCCGGCGCGCAGCCGGGCGGCCTGGCTGGTGTCGACGGTGCCGGCCTGGATGTGCCAGGCCTGGGCGCGGGCGTTGAGGGCGGTCACGGTCGCCGTGTCGGCGGCCGTCATCAGCGAGGACAGTCCTTCCTCGAGGTCGCTGGCCCAGGCGGTGAAGACGGCATCGGACCTCGCGTCGTGGTTTCCAGCGACGATCCGGCCCTTGTCCCGGTACCAGGAGAACGCGGCCCGGTGGTCGTCGCTCACGCGACGGGACGTGCCATCCGGTCCGCCCGTCCTTGCTCGCGTAACTGCGCCCGATGCCGTTTACACCACTCCACGGGACGTGACCCGAGCGTGGCGGCCTTCCGGCAGTCATGCGCGGAAGAAACACAAGCCGTCCGGCCACTTCTCTGCATCCACTCGCCGGCTGGGCCGACCGCGGCCTACAGGCAGCGTTCACGGCACCTGGCCGCGCTCGAAGTAGGCGACCAGTTCGGGGTCCAGGGCCGGTACGTCGTAGGGCCTGCCGCCTTCGCGCAGCGAGCGGGTGGCCAGGGCCCCGGCGGCGACGCTCATCCGGGCGGCGACTGGGGAGGTGTCGGTGGCTCCTCCCTGCCGGATGAAGCGGCAGAACTCTGCCGTGATCCGGGAGTCGCCGCCGCCATGGGATCCGTCGGCGTTAGGTACCCGGTAGCTGATGTCGGCATCGGCGCGGTAGCCGCTGGGACCGGAGTTCCAGACCTTCACGGTGTCGCCGGGGTCGTCACCGAAGTTCTCCAGGCGGCCCTCGGTGCCGATGACGGTGTAGTTGCGCCAGTAGTCCGGGGTGAAGTGGCACTGCTGGTAGGCGGCGGTGACGCCGTTGTCCAACTGCATGTTCATCACCGACACGTCCTCGACATCGACGACGTGATGCAGGTCGCGTTGGGCGGTGGGCGGCCAGTCGAAGTCGCGCAGCCAGCCCTCCGGGCGAGGGGTGTCGGGCTCCCGGCGTGGCAGATCCCCGTAGACCAGCAGGTCGCCGAGGGCGTTGACGCGGCTGGTATAGCCGCCGGCCAGCCAGTGCTGCACGTTGATGTCCTGCGGGGCCTTCTGCAGCAGCAGACCGTTGGTGCGGCTACGGTCCGCGTGCCAGTCCTTGAAGTAGTAGTCACCGCCATACCCGACGAAGTGACGCACCCACACCGCCTTGGGTTCGCCGGTGTCGCCGCGCGCGATGATGTCGCGCATCAAGCGCACCACGCCTGTCTGGCGCATGTTGTGGCCGACGTACAGCCGGGTGCCGGTCTCGTACGCGGTGCTCAGGATGGTGTCGCACTGCTCCACGGTGATGCCGAGCGGCTTCTCCACGAAGGCGGGCACTCCTGCGCGGAGCATGTCGCAGGCGATGGCCCCATGGGAGTCGTCCGGGGTCGCCACGATGACGGCGTCGAGGTCGCCGCGCTCCAGGAGCTGCCTGTGGTTCTCGACGGCGATGTCGGTGTTGAAGCGCTCGGCCTCGCGCTTGCGCACGTCCGAGTCGAGGTCGGCGATTGCGACAATCACCCAGCCGCGGCCCGGGCGGTGGGCTGCGGCGGCGATGCTGCGGCGCAGGGGAACCGGGGGGTGCGGCGACCGGACGGTCGCCGCACCCGGGGCGGCGCGTCAGTTGCTGGTCTTGCAGGTGATTTCTGTGCGGTAGATCTGCATGTCGCCACCGGCGGCATGCGGCTTCAGGCACTCGTCGTGCGCGATGTACATCACCTGGTAGTACAGCGGCTGTATGACCTGGTCGGCGAAAATGGCGTCCTCGGCCGCCTGCCAGTGCTTGTCCGCCTCGGTCTGGTTCTTCGAGGCCCAGGCCTTGGCAATCTCCGCTGTCGCGGTCGCGTTGGTGTACTTCAGGCGGTAGTTGGAGTCCACCATGATGGAGGCCACCCATTCCGAGGCGCTCGGGAAGGATGATCCCCACAGGGCGATGGTCGGACCGTCCAAGGTGTAGTTGTTGATGTCGTCACCGAGTGCGGCTGCTGGCATGGGCTTCGGCTCGACCTTCAGCCCGATCTTCTTCGCCTCGTTGGAGATGGCCAATGCCGTTGCGGCGTCGGTGGTGTTCGCCGAGTCGTAGAACATCGGGATGGTGCCCTTGAAGCCTGACTGGTCCAGCAGCTTTTTGGCGCCTGCAGGGTTGAAGGTGCACGTCGGGCCGCACGCATCCTTGCGGTACGCAGACACCGAATCCGGCACGAGTGATCGGGCGGCTTGGCTGGAACCGAGGAACAGGTGCTTGGAGATGGCGTCCCGGTCGGTGATCATCGAGAAGGCCTCCCGGACCTCCTTCGGATACTTGCTGTCCAGGTAGGTCGGCCAGGTGACGTAGGTCTCCAGAGTGTTCTTTGTGATGGCAGTCAGGCGTTTCCCGCCGAGTGCGTTCTTGCCTTGGGCGACGAGACCCGGTGGCAGGCTGCGCAGGATGTCGGCGTTACCGGCGACCACGTCCTGATAGGCGGTGTTGTCGTCGGTGTAGACCCGGAAAACGATCTTGGATGCCGCGCTGTCGGGCACCCAACCCTTATAGTTCTTGTCCCGCTGCAGGACCGCCTCCACCTGCGGATCCAGCTTGGTCAGGACGTAGGGGCCGTTGCCGATCGGGTGCTTGTCATACTTCACCGGGTCCTTGAACGCCGACTCCGGCATCGGGCAGAACGGCAGAGTTGCCAGCATGTACGGTACGTCGTTGTTCGGGCTGTCCATCGTCAAGGTAAAGGTGCTGTCGTCGACCAGCTTCAGGCCCGAAAGCTCGGTCTTCGTAGCCTTGCCCTTGGCCGGGTTCAGCTCCGGGTATCCCGACAGGTGGATGAAGGCGTAGTTGCCTGCCATCCCGTTGGAGCCAAGTGCGCTGAAGTTGAACGAGTCGACCCACGTCTTTGCGGTGATCGGCGTGCCGTCGGAGAAGGTACGGCCGGGTGCGACCTTGATCGTCCAGGTGACCTGGTCGTCGCTGCTGACGCTCTGGGCACCAGCCATGAGGACCTTGCCGGCCTCGTCGATCCTGGTCAGCCCCTCGCACAGGGCCATGCCGATCTGGCTTCCAGGGTTCTGCGGGCCGGTGATCCGGGTGATCGCTTGCATCTGCACGGCAGTGATGGTGCTGGACCGGGTCTTGCCGCTGTTCGTGCTGTCAGTGCTGCCGTCCAGGCTCCCGCTACAGCCGGCCAGGATTGCACAGGCGGTGGTAGCTGCGAGTACCGCAATCACGTTGTTGACGACTCTCACTATTTTCCTCTCAGGGGTGAAGACTCCACATGGGTCGGACCGGACAGGCCAGATCGTCAAGGTGCCCGGTAGGGCAACCCGACATGGGAGGCACGCACCTCGTGAGCGCGGAGGCAGGCCGCCTGGTGTCCGTCCCCGAGATCGGTCAACGCAGGCAGGGTGTGGGCGCAGTCGGCGATCGCGGTATAGCAGCGGGTGTGAAACGGGCAGCCCGGTGGCGGGTCGATCGGCGACGGCGGGTCTCCCTCGAGCACGACCCGGTCGATCCGGTGTCCGGGCGGCAGTCTTTTCGGGATGGCCGAGAGCAGCGCGCGGGTGTACGGGTGAGCTGACGTGTTGTAGACCGCGTCGCACGGACCTTCCTCGACGATCTTGCCGAGATACATCGTGACGATCCGGTCGGACATGTGCTGCACCACGTCGAGGTCGTGGGCGATGAAGATGATCGTCAGTCCGTGCTTCTGCTTGAGTCCGTTCAACAGGTTCAGCACCTGAGCTCGCACGGAGATGTCCAAGGCGGAGACGGGCTCGTCGCAGACCAGCAGTTTGGGACTCAGTGCCAGTGCCCGAGCGATGCCAACCCGCTGCAGCTGGCCACCGGAGCATTCGTGGGGATATTTGTCGGCATGCGTCGGGTCGAGACCCACATCGGCCAGGAGCTCGTCAACCCGGTAGGGCACCTGCTGCCGTGGCATCAGTCCGTGGGTGTGGATCCCCTCGGCGATCGAGTCTCCTATCGTCCGGCGGGGGTTGAGAGAGGCGAACGGGTCCTGGAAGACCAGCTGGATGCCTCGGCGGAAGGCGCTTGTCTCCCCCCGGCTCATCGCGGCAAGGTCGCGTCCCTGCCAGAGCACGCGACCTGTGGCCGGCCGCTCCAGCCCGACGATCAGCCTGGCAAGCGATGATTTTCCGCAGCCCGATTCGCCCACCAAGCCGACGGTCTCACCGGTTGCCACGTCCAGTGTCACGCCGTCGACAGCCCGGATCATGCCCGTCCGCCGGACACCGAACTTCGCACTTTTCGGCTTGTACGTCTGCTTGACATCCTCAAGCCTGAGCAACGGGGTATTCATCCTTTACCTCCTTCCAGTGGTGACAGGCCGTCGTGCGATCGGCGGACATGCGGTGGAGGGGCGGCGCCTCACTCCTGCACAGTTCGGTGGCGAATCGGCAGCGGGGATGGAAGCTGCAGCCGCTCGGCCGGTTTGCCAGCTGCGGCGGCAAACCCGAGATGGTGGGCAGGTCCCCACCCTTGTGCTGCGGTCCGGGGATCGAACCGAGCAGGCCGATCGTGTACGGATGGGCCGGTCGGTCTAGGAGCTGTGCGATCGGCGCCCGCTCGACCAGGCCGCCGCTGTACATCACCAGCGCCTCTTCAGCGATCTGGGCAGCGACACCGAGGTCGTGCGTGATCAGCATGAGGCTCATGTTGCGTTCCTGTTGCAGCTCGGCGAGCAGGTCGAGGATCTGTGCCTGGACGGTGACATCGAGCGCGGTGGTCGGCTCGTCAGCGATGAGGAGCTTCGGCTCCAGGGCCAACGCCATAGCGATCATGATCCGTTGCCGCATGCCACCAGAGAACTGGAACGGATAGTCCCCGGCCCGGTTTGCAGCGTCCGGAATCTTGACCGCCCTCATCATGTCGATGGCTGCGGCCTCGGCATCCTTGCGGCCAGCTCCCCGATGGATCCGATACAACTCGGCGATCTGCCGAACCACGGGCACCACTGGGTTCAGTGCCGACAGCGCATCCTGGAAGACCATGGCGATCTCGGCCCCCTGCACTTTGCGGAACGCCTTGGGCGACAGGGCCAACAGGTCGGTGCCCTCGAGCAGGATCTGGCCCTCAGTGATCCGCGCCGGGGGTGTCGGCAGGATCCCCATGATTGCCTTGGCGGTGATGCTCTTGCCGCATCCGGACTCGCCCAGCACGGCCAGGGTGGACCCGCGGCCGATGGTGAAGCTGAGGTCTTGGACGGCCGGCAGCCGACGCTGACCGGTGCGGAATTCGATCGCGAGGTTCTTGACCTCGAGCAGCGGGTTGTCCATCAACGCCCCCTGGGGTCGAGCACGTCACGCAGGTTCTCACCCAGGACGACGAAGGCGAGGGTGGTCAGTCCGAGCATCCCGGCCGGGAAGAACATCAGGAACGGAGCCACCTGCCAGTTGCCGTCCGAACTGGCCGCGGCGATCTGCACACCCCAGGAGAGCGTAGGAAGCTTGATTCCGACACCGAGGATGGAAAATCCCGCCTCGGCCGTCATGCCGATCCCGACGCTGAGCGTCGACATCACGATCAAGGGAGTGATCGCGTTGGGTACGACGTGCCGGCGCAGAATCCCCCAGTGCCCGACACCCAGCACGCGGGCGGCCTGGACGTACTCCAGTTGTTTGATCTGCAGCACCGAACCGCGCAGGTAGCGCATGGTTCCGGCCCAGCTGAAAAGCACCAGCACGAGGACGATGGTCCAGACGGTCCGGGACTTGAACTGATACAGGATCACCAGACTGGCGATCCCGACCGGCACACCCAGAATGATGTCGGCCACGCGGGAGATGACCACGTCCACGAAGCCGCCGAAGTAGCCGGCCAGCGAACCGGCAACCATGGCGATAAGGAAGGTGAGGACCGCCACCAACAGACCGACCTCGAGGGAGATCCGCGCGCCGTGAACGATGTTGGAGAAGTAGTCGCAGCCCTGCATGTCGAACCCGAACGGGTGTCCGGACCGGGGTCCCAGTCTGGACTGGCCAAGTGAGCAGTCTCGCGGGTCGATGCTGGTGAACAGGCCCGGCATGACGGCCATCAGCGCGACCACCAAGATGATCAACACGGACAGGATGAGAAACGGCTGCCGCCACGTGCTGAGCAGGCCATCAGCCACCAGTCGGCGGCGCTTTCTGCGGCCCTGTTGCGGGGCTGACGGTTCGGTTTTCGCTGCAGCCGCGGCCGAGGTCTCGATGGTGTCAGGCATGGCGGACCCTTGGATCGATGATCGGATAAAGCAGATCGACCACCAGCGCGGTGAGCAGATAGAAAAGCAGCAAGAACACAGAGACCCCGACGACGACCGTTCCCTGCTGCTGAGAGATCGCCGTGGAGAGCGTGCCGCCCAACCCGGGAAGGTTGAAGATGGATTCGATCAGCACCGAGCCACCGAGCAGGCCGGCCAAGCTCAGTCCGAGGTAGGTCACCACCGGCAGAAAGGCGTTCCGAAGCGCGTGCAACCAGATCACCCGGCCGGGTGAGGCGCCCTTCGCCCGCGCAGTGACGATGTAGTCCGATGCGAGTACGTCGATCAGACTGGTTCGTGTCAGCCTCGCCAACGGTGCCGCGGTCTCCAGGGCCAGCACCAACGCCGGCATGATGAACGCCTTGGGGAAACCTGTACGCACGCCGGAGATCGGCAACAGATCTGCCTTGATGCCGATCAAGTATTGGGAGAAATAGGCGATGAGGAAGCCTGGTACAGCGAGGAAGAAGATAGTGAAGAACAGATTGAACTTATCGGGGATGCCGTCCTTGCGAAGCCCCGCCCAGACACCCGCCAGCACGCCGATCACGATCTTCAGGGCAAAAGCGGACAGCGCGAGCGCCAGCGTATAGGGGAAGGCTGTCTTGATCAGGCCGCTGACCGAGTTGTTGTTGAAGTCGTATCCGAAGTTGCCGTGCAGCACATTGCCGACGTATTTCACGTACTGCACGAGGAAGGGGTCGTCCAGGTTGTACTGCCCCCGAATCGCAGTGATGCTCGAATCCGAGAGCCGCTTGCCGCCGGCCAGAGCAAGCACCGGATCGCCGGGGATCAGAAAGACCAGCAGGTAGATAAGGAACGTCGAACCGAGGACGGTCGGGATCATGAACAAAACCCGCCGGATCGTGTATCTCAGCACCGCTGCACCTTCAGGTCTGTGTCGGTGAAGTAACCGGCCGGATCGGCGTCCAGCGGCTCGACGGGGTGGCGCTCACCCTCATGCAGGAGCGACATCCGGATCGCCTGCACGGTTGCCCTTGCATCTCGTGACGCCACGTCACGCGACTCAATCGCCGAACGTTCAGGTCCCACGCGTGCCGCGAGCACATCCAGCGGGCCCTCGGACGTCGGCGGGGGCACTGGAACCAGTACGTCCGGCCACGCCCCTGTCATGGGCCGGGTCGGCTGCTTCTTCGCGCCGGACGGCATGCCGTCATCAGGTTCACGGGGCTGCGGCACCGATGTTCGCGCGGATGAGGCCGGCGCCTCTGCTGTCGACACGGGCACCTCCAGGGGTGGGTGGGCGATCTCGCATTCGCCGCGGAACGGAAGACAACCTCAGCGGTGCCGCCGCGGTCGGCTGCGCGGCGACAGGCACATGGTTCATCACCTGCCCCCTCGATGGCAAGAGTTGTGTATTTCAACGCTGTAACGAACATTCCCAAGCACTAGCTGATAACGGTCAGGCCGCGACGGCAAAGACGACCCCCTACCAGGGCGCTCCGCCGGGGCCCTTGCGGCCCTTGCCGGGCAACGACCTATCGCCGGAATGCTCGACACTGCTCGCTCATGCACTCTTGAGCGACTCCAACAACACAATCGAGCATAAGGTGGCAGCACATGATCTCCGGTACCCCCGGTATGGGCGCCCGCCGCCTGACCCGCACCTCGACCAGGGCCGGGGCCGCCTTGGCACTCGCGGTGCGGCTCGGCCTGGGCGCAACGACCACCACTCACGCCAGCCCGGCTGGCGGGGGGGGACACCCCCTGCACGTATACCAACTACGCACTCCCCACCGGCACCCCGGCTCTCGGCACCGTCCCCTAGAGCAACACCGTCACCACCGACCGGCTTCACCTCGCACACGTCTGGTCGCACCAGTTCGGCTTCAACGTGGGCAACGGCGGCTACATCGGGATGCAGGACAACGGAGGCGAGGACCAGCTCTTCCTCTTCTCCGCCTGGGGCGTCACCGAGGCCAAGGCAGGTACCGCGGGCAGCTGGTGCCAGGACTTCGGCGGCGAGGCCACCGGCGAGAACTGCCGCGCGAACGTGCCGTGGAAGGCCGGGAACACCTACACCTTCACGGTGTCCTCCGAGGGCGACGGCTGGTTCGGCGCGACGGTCACCGACACCACCGCCGGCACGTCCTTCAAGCTGGGCAGCATCCGCACCCCGGCCACCGGTGTCAACACCGCAGGCATGGTCGACTGGGTCGAGTTATGAGTGGAACATGACCCCCTCCACCTGCATCCAGCAGCCCTACAGCGCGGCCACCTTCGGCCTGCCCATCGGTACCCTGGCGGACGGCACCAAGGTCACCGCCTCGGTCTCCGGGCTGAGCAACAACGGGGACTGCTCCAACGTCTCCACGGTGGCCGTGCCCGGGGGCAGCCGGCAGATCCACGGGACCGGCAACTCGGTCCGGGGCGCCGTCACCGGCAACGCCGGCAAGTGCCTGGACGTGGAGAACACCGACTACGCACAGCTGGAGTGGGCGGAGGACGCCGACCTGCCGGCCGTCGAGAACCGGGCGGCCGTGGTGGAGAGCGGCCGCCAGCGACCATGGCTGGATGCACGGTGCCGACCGCACGCTGCGCCTGGTGAACGACTTCTGCCTCGCCGCGGCCTCCGACGCGGACGACGAGAAGAAGACCCCGGTGACCGTCACCACCTGCGCGGCCACCCAACGTCCAGCGTGATCTCCTCCAGCACCCCGCTGGCCAGCGGACCGATCAGCTCGTAGGACTGGGGGCGGGCGACCCCGCCCGTCACCAGGATCCTGATCTGCGGGCGGATCACCAGTTCGTTGGCGATGTTGAGCGCGTTGGTCACCACGGCCAGCGCCGGAGGGCCGCTGCTCCTCGCCGTGGGGTCGCCTCCGATGTCGGTGCGTACCTTCAGGGCGCGGGCGACCTCGGTGACCGTGGTGCCGCCGGTCAGCCCCACAAACCTCGCCGACTTCGCCGACTGCCATCAGGTCTGCCACCGACCGGCCGATGCGCTGCTTCTCCGATGCGTTCCGGGCCGTCTTGTAGCGCAGCGGCAGCTCAAGGCGAGCATCTGCTGCTCGGCGAGCTGGTCGAGGTCGCGGCCGAGACGTCTAGTGCCGTCGCGGCCTCCTCCCCCTCAACCCGGCCATGCTCGGCAAGCAGTTCCATCGGTGCGTTCCACCGGGCGCCCTGGGACAGGTGCTCTCCGTGTGTGGTGTTTGGACGTCGTGCTCCCGTCGAGCGATTAGCCGGACAGGCGCAAGCCTGACATAGATAGTCAATCGATCAGTTATGGATTAGTTTTGCGCTTAGTTTTGTGCTTGATAATGATTGTTCCGCTCCTGTAGCTTGCGTAAACGTGCATCTACCCGTCAGTAGGAGTGGCAGCTATGACGTTTGTTGATGTTGAGATCGCCAGCCAGCCTGAGTGCTGGCGTCGCGCGGCCGCCCGGGCCGCCGAAACAACGGTGCTGCCCACCCGCGGCGAACGTATCGCCATCGTCGGCTGCGGCACCTCGCTCTACATGGCCCAGGCCTACGCCGCGCTCCGGGAGGGCCATGGTCACGGCGAGTCCGACGCCTTCGCCGCCTCGGAGTTCCCCTTCGGCCGCCGGTACGACCGGGTCATCGCCCTCACCCGCTCCGGGACCACCACCGAGGTCCTGGACCTGCTCCGCCGGCTCCGCGGCACCACCCGCACCGTCGTTGTCACCGCGGTCCCAGGCCCCGAGGTGACGTCGGTCGCCGGCGAGCTGGTCGACCTCCGCTTCGCCGACGAGCAGTCAGTGGTGCAGACCCGCTTCGCGACCACTGCGCTCACCCTCTTCCGCGCCCACCTCGGCCTGCACTCCGACGCCGTCGTACGCGACGCCGAGACCGCACTGGCCGAGCCTCTGCCCGAAGGACTGGTCGACAGGACGCAGCTCGCCTTCCTCGGCCGCGGCTGGACGGTCGGCCTGGCCAACGAGGCCGCGCTGAAGATGAAAGAGGCGTCGCTGTCCTGGACCGAGTCCTACCCGGCCATGGAGTACCGCCACGGCCCGATCAGCATCGCCACCGACACCACCGCGACCTGGATGTTCGGCCCCGCCCCCAAGGGCATGCCCGAGCAGGTACGCAGCAC
Organism: Streptomyces sp. NPDC005706; assembly: GCF_040631045.1. Classification (NCBI taxonomy): domain Bacteria; kingdom Bacillati; phylum Actinomycetota; class Actinomycetes; order Kitasatosporales; family Streptomycetaceae; genus Streptomyces; species Streptomyces sp. NPDC005706. The sequence goes on from NZ_JBEXYS010000011.1 coordinate 61,938, forward strand.
CGGCGCCCGCTGGGTCAGCAGCGACCTGGACCCACTGGCCGACCTAGTCCGCGTCCAGCGCCTGGCCGTCGCCCGCGCGGTCGCCCGCGGCCTCGACCCGGACCGCCCGCGTCACCTGACGCGCTCGGTGGTCCTTCAGGACGCCTGACGGCCATGAGCCACCTCATAGCCGTCGACATCGGCAGGACCGGGACCAAGGCGGCTCTGCTCGACGCCGCAGGCTATTCCTCGAGCACTCCTGGCAGTCCACCGACCGCGGACGCGGCCCGCACCCGGTGGTGCATCGCATCCTCGATCGCGTCGGTGACCTGCAGCGGCAGGCGGCCGAGGCCGGACGTCCGGCCTCGGCCGTGGGACTCGCCGTCCCCGGCATCGTCGACTCGGCCGCCGGCGTCGGCGTCCACTCCGCGACCATCGGGTGGCGTGACGTCCCCTTCGCGGACCTGGTACGCGAGCGGACCGGCCTGCCCGTCGCGGTGAGCCACGACGTCCGCGCCGGAGGCGCGGCAGGGGGCCGGGCTCGGGCACCGCGACTTCCTGTTCGCTCCTGTCGGCACCGGCATTGCGGCCGCCTTGGCCGCGACGGGCAAGCGGTGCCCGGCGCACACAACCGGACCGGGGAGATCGGCCACACCCCGTACGGCCGGGCGGGGAGCCCTGCGTCTGCGGGGCCACCGGATGCGCGGAGGCCTATGCCTCGGCAGCCACCGTCGCCCGCCGCCACACCGCCACCACTGGCAGCCACACCGACGCGGCGCAGGTCGCACGGCTCGCCGCAGGGGGCGACGCGGCCGCGCGTGCCGTCCGGGACGACGCGGTCTCCGCGCTGGCTGACGTCCTCCTCATCACCTGCGCGATGCTGGACCCGTCGCTGATCGTCCTGGGCGGCGGCCTCGCCGAGTCCGGCGACCTGCTGCTCACCCCGCTGCGTGCGCGTGAGGAGCGGGACCTGGCCGTCTCCGCGGTGGCGACCGTGCCGTATCAGCGGCCGACGGAAGTACCACTGAGTGCCTGCTTGTGGTGCGGGTGGCAGGTCGAGGCGACTCGTGTTGCTCGGCGCGGTGCCCTGCTGGCCTCGTCCCCCGTCGGGCTGTGCGAGCAGTGCCTGTCGCTGGGCTGGACCGATGATCTCCAGTACCAGGGATCCGCTGAGGTGTGGCCGTGGCGGGCGGTCCGTGAGCTGCGCGCAGTGCTGCCCGAGGAGCCGTTCCACTCATCCGGATGCGCGCTGTGCGGGCGCACCGATGCGGTGGCGCGGCCGTGGTGTCCGGGTGACGCTGTTGTTCCTTCAACGAACCCGGCGGATCAGCTTGATGCAGAGGGCGCCAGCCATGGCGCTGACAGCCGCTAGGGTGAAGAGTCCCGGGAAGCCGAAGGCTGGCAAAACGGCCAGTGCGATCAGGGGTGCTGCGATCTGTGGTGCGGTGTTTGCGAGGTTGAGGATCCCCAGATCCTTGGCGCGGTGGTCTTCATTGGGCAGTACTTCGGCCATCAGCGCCTGGTCCACGGCGCTGTAGGCGCCGTAACCGAGGCCTCCGAGGACCGCGAAGCCGTAAAAGGCCCAAAGCGAAGGGCTGACCGCTAGCGGCACCGCGGCTGCACCCATCAGCAGCGCGGCGGCAATGACGATCACCTTGCGCCGTCGCAGCCAGTCGGAGAGCGGGCCGACGACCACGTTGCCCGTGCCGGAAGCGACGGCGGTGACGATGCCGCCGGTGGCGATCACCTTAGCGGCGGCTGAAGTACTGAGACCGAGGTAGTCAGTGAGAGTGTAAAGCTGGTACAGAAGGACGACGAACAAGCTCAGGAGGGCGAAAAAGCGGCCGACCAGGGCCCAGGCGAAGTCGGCGTCACGAGGCGGGAGGAGGCACTTGACCAGCGCGGCTGAGAAGAATACACCGCGCGGCTCGTGCTTGTTCGGACGGTCGGGGGCGAGGAAGAAGACCAGCACGGCTCCTGCCGCCAGTATCCACGGCACCCAGCGCAGCCCCAGCGCGGGCACGGCCAGGAATAGGCCCGCGATCACGCCTGAAAGGCTCTGCGCGAGGAGCTGGCCAGCCCCGACCCAGGACGAGATCTTACCCAGATCGGCCGGTCTCACCCGGTCCGGCAGGACTGCGATCAGCGGGCCGAGAAAGGCGTTCAGTGAGATCTGGAAACCCAGCCACAGCGCCACCAGCGCCGTGAAGTCGTGAACGAAGGACATCGCGCTGACCCAGGCGGCCGCGGCGAGTCCGCCGCCCAAAATCCATGGGTTCCGTCGGCCATAGCGGGATCGAGTGCGGTCCGACAGCGCACCGAACACGACGTTGGCGAGTGTCGCGGCCGCCCCGCCGATGATGGTAAGGGTCGCGTAGTGGGCGACCTTCGTCCGTGCGTCTACCTGGGCCAGAAGAGCCTGGAGCAGGGTCAGGCTCGTGAGCATGGGAAGCAACCAGCTGAAGTGGGCCAGAAACAGCACCGGGCCGAGCCGCCCTCGACGCGTCGGCTGCTGTCGTTGGGCGAGCACAGGGATTTAGGCTGTCGCGGCCGAGGCAGACAAAGCGAGTTCGGGCATCGCAAAGCTCCTTCGCCGCGCTGTCGGTCCTGCGGAGGGTCGGGCCGGCAATGGTGAAACGCGTGCGCACTTCGCGCTGCGGTCGAAGCACGCGCACAATGCCCACTTTTACACGTCCAGGCTCTTCGAGCCGACTCTTGTGCCGCGCCGGGCACGCCTGTACGTCGGCGAAGCGCCGTGGTCGCGGAGATAATGGGGATCTCCGGGGGCTGTTTCCGCCAGCATGAAGGAGGTGCGGTATGTCCGGGTTCGCCGATGGCCGATCGTCGGACTTCGGTTCTGCGGCCGTGGCCGTCCTCGATGCTGGGGGGACGGTGGTGCGGTGGTCTCGAGCAGCGGCGGAGCTGGAGGACGCGGAGGTTTGCGGCCAGCCGGTGCAGGCCTTGTTCGCCGGTGCTCCCGAGGCGCTACGCGGGGCGGGTGATGCTGCGCACCCGGTCCGGGCGCACAGTGGAGGTGACGTTCCGGGTTGTGCCGCTGGAGGATTCCTCGGAGCTGCTGGTGCTGGCCGGGCCGACGTGGCAGGTCACCGAGTGGGAACACAGCTGTCGTGTTTGCGCGGGCTGCTCGCCCAGGATCAAATCGGTGTCGGCCTTTATAACACCGACCTGTCCACCGTACGGACCAACGTGACTCCCCAGATGTTCGCCGGCCCATCGGTGCCACCCGGGAGCCATATACGGGAGTTGCTGTCGGCGGAAGACGCCGCGGACATGCGTTCACCGTCCCGGACACCTACGCGACGTATACTGGCTGGTCAGCCGCAAATGCGGCCACTCTCCCGGAGAGGCCGACTTCGACCACATGATCCGGCTAGGACGGGTACGCTCCCCGCAGTCGATCGAGGTCCGCTTCGGCACGAGCCGGGCCGGGGGCCGTCGACGTCGCGCTCTACACCATGGCCTCCGCCGACGCGGTCATTCCCGACCACCCGGAGGTCGACTGGGAGCAGCTGCACGCGGTGGAGAAAGGCCGGCGCTCACCGCTCGCGTCGCTGCGCCCGGAACCGGCACCCGCGTAGGCCTGCTGCGGGTGCAGCCCTCCGCACCTGGGCCCGTGGTCGCGCCGGGTGCGGAGGGTGATCACACGACCTGGGTGCGCGCGGCCTCGAGGTGGTCCAGGCGTTCGTAAAGGGCGCGGACGAGGCGGGCGCGGCTCTGGACGCAGCGCACGGGGTCCTCGATCCTCAGGGATAGCTGGTCTTCCGCCTCGCGCAAGACGATGTCGGCGAGCGCCCGGGGGCCGCTGTCCTTCGGCAACTGTGCGGCGCAGCGGCGAACGTCGGAGGCGACGGCGCGGGCGTGGCCGGTGAGCTGGAGGGCGATCTGCTCGTAGTCGCGTTCGGCCAGCGCCTCCGGGCCGGTCCAGGCGAGATGGCCTGCTCGTTGGTGTAGCGGAACCGGGCGTCGCGGTCCGGGTGCTGCCTGCCCTCGAGGGTCGTGGCGCCGGCCTGCAGGCTGAAGCCCTCCTCACTCAGCAGGTCCCCGACCGTGTCCGCGCTCACCCGGTGCCCCTGACGGGCGAGCGCGGCCGCGAGGTTTCTGGTCGGTTTCACCGTCCAGTGCAGCGGCGACATCGGATCGCCCCGTTCGTCAGGATCAAGATCTGCGGACCTCTTCCGGCCACCACCGGCCGGCGCACCCGGCTCAGGGGTTCCTCCCCGGCCTCCAGCTCGTCCACCCCCTTGCGGACCGTCGTCTCGCTGACCTGGGCCGCCCGCGTGTGCCCGAGGTTCCGGGTTTCAGCCCCCATCATCAGCCGCCGCTGCCGTTCGTCGAGGGTTGGGAATAACACCTGGAACTTCACATCGAGTTGGCCGCGAACCTCGTCGGTGACGCTCACACCACAACAACGAGCCGCATCGCTGGAAGCAACACCTTGATTCTCTGCGAGCCCTTTTTGACCTTGGTCTGGGTGGAGTCGGGATCCAGGAACGTCGCGACGTCGGTTGGTGTGCGAAGGCGGGCGGTAGAAGTGTTGATGTGGTGGCCGTGTGCTTCCAGGAGTGGGCGGACCTCCTGTTTCGCGCGGCTGATGGTCATGGCAGTGACGCCGAAGAGTTGGCCGAGGAGGCCCATGGTCGCGAGCTTGCGTAGGTGGAGCACGGTGACCAGGACCCGGTCGGCTGGGGTGAGCTTCGCTTTGGCACCTGTGTCAGGGGCCACCAGGCGCTCGTGACCGCGGCGTGTGCGGAGCACTTGCTCGCGTTGGACCTCCACTTTTGGAGTCAGCGCGTCGATGAGCTCGCTGAGCTGCTGGCGGGTCATCCCGGTCAGTTCCGGGTCCTGCAGTGAACGCCGCGCGAGGCGAGGCGGTCTGCTCGCCGGGGCCTGGTCTGACGTGCTGTCGGTCGCCGCCGCGTCCATCGGATGCTGGGGGTGGAGGGTGTAGTTCCAGTCGCCGTGGAAGCGGTGGTGGGTGATGGGCAGGGAGGCGATCTCCTCGTCGCTGACCTGGATGCCGGTGGGGTACGGGTTGGTGTCGAGTTCGGCGTGCACGGTCAGGCCGGTTTTGGTGGTGGTCGCCGCGATGCTCTCGACGATGACTTCGTGGCTGGTCAGGGGCCTGCCGCGCCAGTTCATGGTGATGCGGGAGAACAGCCGGTGCTCGATCCGGTTCCACTTCGAAGTGCCGGGAGGCAGGTGACAGACGGTGACCGTCAGGCCGGCCTCAGCGGCGAACCGGGCGAGCTCAGTTTTCCACGTGCGGGTGCGAGACCCGTTGGAGCCGCCGGCATCGGCGGTGATCAGCAGCCGGCCGGCCGTCGGGTAGGTGGCCCGCCCGGCTCCGTTCCACCAACGGCGGATCGACTCGACGGCGAACGCGGCGGTGTCGTGGTCGGTGCCGACGTTGACCCAGCCGGTGTTTGCGGCGACATCGTAGATGCCGTAGGGCACCGCTCTGCCCAGCTCGCGGTCGGGGAAATCGTGGGTGTCGACTCGCACCGGCTCGCCTCTCGGCTCCCATTCACGGCCGTTGTTCTTGAACGGGCCGACCAGCTCCTTCTTCTTCGTGTCCACACTGATCACCGGAGCACCGCCGTCCTGGTGGTCGCGGGCCTGTTCGTTGAGGTAGTGGAACTGTGCGTCCCGGTCGGGGTGCTGCTTGCCTTTCAGCGTCTTGGCGTTGCTCTGCAGGCTGAAGCCCTCCTCGCGCAGCAGGTCGCCCACCGTGTCCGCGGAGATCCTGTGGCCCTGCCGGGTCAGCTGCTCGGCGAGCTTGCGGGTGGATTTGGTGGTCCAGCGCAGCGGCGACATGGCGCGGACGTCGGGCTCAACCAGCGCGAGGAGTGCCTCCCGAACGGCTGGGTTCAGGTCGACGACGCGTTTGCGGCCGGCGCCGGGCCGACGGACACGGCCTAACGGAGCCTCTCCGGAGCCGAGTTCCCGCACTCCGACAGACACAGTGGCCTCACAGACACCGGCGGCACGAGCGACCGCTCTGATCCCGCCGTGACCGAGGGACTGGGCCTCCGCCCCTATCAGCAGGCGACGCTGCCGCTCGTCGAGGTGCGGCAGAATCGCCTCGAACTTGGCTGCCAGCACGGCCCGTTGCCCATCCAACCTGCTCATGCCAGACCAACGAGCCGCCGAACGGAAAGCCACGAGTTAAAGATCTGCACGCCCTTAGAGGCCGTTCTCTTTCCGAACCTCGTGTGAGGTCTTCGCTGGTCAGGCGTGAAGCAGCGGCTGCCTCGGGAGCCTGGGCTTGTTGCCGGGCGAGATGTCGTGGAGGTGGGCGGATGCCGTCGATGCGGGCGGTTCTGGAGACGCGGCAGAAAGCCGCAGCCGCGCAGGTAAAGCAACTTGAGGCTGAGCTGGATCGGGTGCGGGCGGCTCTGACGAATGCCGAAGAGGTGCACCGGCGTCGGGTGATCGGCCTGGAACAGTATCTGGAGGCGCTGGCCGAGGAGGATGCACCCGCCGACGTGACTGGTGAGGTGTTGAGGAGGAAGCCGGTCGGACCGCGCCGGGCGGGGCCTCACCGGCAGAACGCGACCGGGGTAAAGGAGCTGTCGCCGGATTACCAGGTGTTGATGACCGCCGCGGTCGACGCGGGAGGCGACGGGCTGGGCGCCCGGCGGGCGGCGGTGGTGCTGGGCTGGGACAGTGCGTCGGCCTCCCGCGTCGAAGGCGCGAGGGCACGGCTGAAGCGGCTGGTGGAACGGGGCTGGCTGGTAGAGAAGAAGCCGGGCAGGTTCACGCTGCCCGCATCTGAGCAGGACCCTGGTGCCGGGCGGCCAGGCGGCGGCTCATGAGCATGGCCATCGACCACAGAATGACGGCTTCGCTGGTGTCAGTGCGCCGCTCGTAGTCCCGGACCAGGCGCCGGCTGCGCAGGCACCAGGCGAAGGACCGTTCCACGACCCAGCGGCGGGGCAGGACCTGGAAGCCGCGGATGTCGTCGCTGCGGCGGACGACGTCGAGGACGACTCCGAGCTGCGTTGCACTCCAGTCGACGAGGTGGCCGGTGTATCCGCCGTCGGCCCACACCCGTGCCAGCCGCCCGAAGCGGTCCCTGGCCGCCGGCAGCAGAATGCGGGCGGCGTCCAGGTCGGTGGTCGACGCCGGCGTGACCAGCACGTCCAGCAGCAGACCGAGGGTGTCGGTGAGCAGGTGCCGCTTGCGTCCGTTGACCTTCTTGCCGGCGTCGAAGCCTCGCGAAGTCAGGAGGACGGTGGCATCCGCCTTCACCGACTGTGAGTCGATGACCGCCGCACTCGGCTCCTGATCACGGCCCTCGGCATCGCGAACGGCATCACGCAGCCGGTCGTGCAGTTCGGCGATCAGTCCCGCGTCCCGCCAGCGGGCGAAGAAGGCACACACACGCGGCCAGGGCGGGAAATCAGACGGTATCGCCCGCCACTTGATGCCGTTGTCGACGAGGTAGCGCACCGCGTCGATCATCTGCCGGTGGCAGTAGCCTTCCGGCCGCCCGCCCCGGCCGGCCAGCCACCCCGGAACCGGTAGCAGATCCCGCACCAGGGCCCACTCCGTATCGCTCATGTCCGAGCCGTACCGGGGCCGGCGCTCCGGCCGGTCGGCCGCGTTTCCGAACCTGTGGGCGAGACAGTCACACCCAGGAGTGGGCGGACTGGACCCGGCAACCGTAACCACGCGACACTTCGACAATAGGGCCTCTTGTTTCTCGCTGGACTCGACATCCGCGAGCTACCAAGAGGCCCTTCCTCTATGCCCACCAGCCAACAAGTCACCCGATCCAGGACCCCGTTCGAACCAGACCGAGCACACGACCGGATAGAGAACGGCCAGTTAGGCGAAGGGGAGTCTCCCCGGGGGCCCTGCGCGCAGCGAGCACGGATCACACCTGTTTGGTACGTACGCAGCGCGCTACAGCCGTCACCAAGGGGAACTTAAATTCCCCAGAGGCAGTTTCGTTTCGCGATAGGAGGTAGGCATGTACCCGGCTCAGAGCGGCGGTCCGTGCCTCACCCTCGAGCACTAGCATGTGAGAGTGCGTCCCGAGAGTGGCGGTCAGAGACTCAGCGGAGCGGCTTTGGTAATGGGGAAACTCACTGTTCTCCCAGGTGCTGAAACCCGGGAAGCATGGCGGGATGCACTCGTCCTGCCAATTGGCCGGTTCCCAGTCGGTCTCGGTGTGGGCACACGGGTTGCGAGCGAGTTCCTTGACTCTGCGCACCCAGTCGACACTGTGGTCAGCAGAGTTCCACAGCCCTGCGACGACCCCGCCGGGACGCAGCACCCGGGCCAGCTCGGGCACAGCGCGTTCAAGGTCAAACCAGTGCAGTGCCTGTCCAATGAAGACCGCGTCCACTGACGCGTCAGGCAGCGGGATGCTCTCTGCAGCACCTTGCTTGGCCCTGATAAAAGGGAGCCGGCGACGAAGCTCGGCGAGCATTCCGGGATCTGGCTCCACCGCCGTGACGTTGAGGCCTTCGCGAGCTAGAACACCCGTCAGCGCACCCGTACCTGCGCCCAGATCCAGAATCTTCAGGTGCGACGAAGACGGCACTAGCTCCAGTGCCCAGCGCACCGCGGCCGTCGGATAGTCAGGTCGGTGTTCGGCGTACGCCTTGGCCTGGTCTCCGAAAGAGGAGGCTAGGCGGGTACGCAGGGAGAAATTGTGATTCCGGTCAGAGGCGACGGGTACGGCCTCTAAGACGCACAGCCCCGAAGCATGGTCGACGGTTGCCTCGACGGAAAACCCTGCCTGCCGCAATAGAGCCTCGTATTCCTCGGCCGATCTGTCACGACTGCCAAAAAGGACCATCATGTTGAGATCCCGTAGCGCCGATACAAGGCTGTCGGTATGCCGTACCTTCTCTATCACCAGTAGGCGTGCTCCAACTCCCATCGACTTTCGACAGTTCTCGAGGATGCGAATCGCCTCCTGGTCCCGCCAGTTGTGGATGACCGACTTCAGCAAATACACGTCTGCTCCGGCAGGCACCTCTACCAGCAGGTCGGCCTCCAGGAATTCGCATCGGTCAGTGACGCCCATCAGCCTGGGCGATGTCCTGGAGTGCTCGACCGCAAACGATTGCTCGACGACGAGCGCCCGCATGGCGGGGTGAGCACGCAGGATTCCCGCCGCCAGGGCGCCATCGCCCGCGCCGAGATCGCAGATGACCCGCGCGGCCGAAAAATCATATGACGCAAGAACGTCATCGACGACCTTCTGCGTGTTTGAACGCATGATGTGCGCAAACCATGCAGCAGCGTCCGGCTGTTCAGCCAAGGCGTCCCACATGCCCCTTCCATGAACATGGTCGAACGCCGTGTCGCCGGTCCGCATGGAGTATTCCAGCCCTCCCCATGCCTCGTAGTAGAACGCACCGGTCAACATGGCAAGTCCGTGCAGACTGCCCTGGCCCCCGTGTAGTTCCTTCGCCATTGGGCCAGCCCGGAATCTCCCGGGGGCTGGCTGGTGCACAACCTCGATCCTTTCCAGGACGGCGAGAAAGGGAGGCAACACAGATTCATCGACCTCACAGGCACTACTGATCTCAGCGAGGCTGAGCGTCGCATCACCGAGTTCGTCCACCAAGCCCAAGCGAGCAGCCGTGCTGATGACCTGCGTGATCATGTATCCGCGTAACGCATCGGCAACGGTCTCCTCAGGAGAACGGGAGTAGTCCTGCTCGTCTCCACTCATTGAGAGGACATCCTTTCTGACTATGCCGTCTTCATCCGGAAGGGAGTTCGCGATTTCGCTCCGCCCCGAGGACCCCAGCCGGTGGTGCGGGAGGCGGCGGACGGTGCCGGACACCAGGGGAGCCACAGCGGCGACGAGGTAGACCAGGCCAGCTGCGGTAGTCACGGTGTAACCGCCGAACCTTTCGGCAAGGGGGCCGACGCACAGCTGGCCGACTGGGATAGCGGCGTAGGAAAGCAGGTCGTCGTAGGACGTGACACGTGACAGGACGTGAGCCGGGATGTGCTCCTGCAACGAGGTGTCCCAACTGATGCCCCCGGCGCCGGAGCCGAGGCCGGCGATGAAGGCTCCAATGATGAGCCAGTGCGCCTGCGCATGCGCACCAAGGAGGAGCAGTGGCAGTGCGCCAAGTACGGTCATCAGCTGCCCCGACCGCAGCAGGTGTCGAGCCGTGAGCCGATACATGAGAACGCTTATGCTCAACACTCCCAGTCCCTGCGCGCTGAGCGCGAACCCCCACGTCTCCCGGCCACTTAGTTCATCTGTGAGCGAGGGTCCCAGGATCTGCCAGGTGCCCGTCTGCACGAGATTGATGACGCAAAAGGACACGGTCACGCGCCATACCCACGGGATGCCGCGGAACTCGGCCCAGCCATGGCGGATGTCTACAAGGAGGCCAGTGGATCCCTGCGTACCCGCGCCCGTGTTCACAGACAGCCGAGCAAGGCATCCAGCTCCCAACAGGTATGTCACCGCGTCAATTGCGATGGCGGGACCGCTGCCGACGACCACGACGATGACGCCGGAGATGCTGGGGCCAAGAATCTTCGCCGAGCTACGGGCCGATCCAAGCAGCGCATTGGCCTGCTGCAGGTGCTTCTTCTCCACTAGTTGAGGGACGATACCGCGCAGAGCTGGCCTGGTGAACGCCGAAAAGATGCCGTTGAGGAATTCGAGCAAGGCGACTACTGGCAGCGAGAACTGGTCAGTCAAGAACAATATGGCGACACATCCCTGAGTGAGCGCGCAACTCAAGTTCGCGCACACCAGAATGGTACGCCGGGGGAACGTGTCAGCTATGGCTCCGCCGACGAGGAGAAATGCGAGCATCGGCACCATGTGGGCAGCCAGGATGATTCCGAGAGCACTGACCCCTCCCGAGGCATCCAGGACGCCGAATGCAAGCGCGACCGGGGCCATGGTCGTGCCGAATAGAGAGATGATCTGGCCGGAGAAAAACCAGCGGAAGTCGGACTGTCTCAGAAGTGACGAACGGGCGGCCCAAAGTTGGGTCATGCGTCCACACCTTCAGCTTCGCGGATGACTAGGACTCGACCCTGGTTATAGGGGATGAACACCTTGTCATCCGAACTGACGGTTATAGCCGCCTGAAATCCCTCAATCTCAGGTGACTCGATCACAGCCTCGGCGATCCCCAAGGCCGCGTAGTCGATGAGCAACCTGACCTCCACGTCGGACGGTGCCCAGCTGGCCAGCGCGATCACTGCGTACCCGTTTCCCACCCACGAGGTGGCAAGCACACTCTCGTCATCAGTACTCACGGGAGCACGGGATGACCACCACCCGATCATCCGGGTATCCGCCAGTCGCACGGTGTCCCAGAACCTCCACAAGGGGGCGACGTCAACACGAGGGGCCCGCGCCGTGGCACCGAAGAGTAGTCCCTTCCAGGGATTTCCACCATTCTCAAGCATCTCGCCCATGAGTCCGAACGGAATGCCGGACAACTCGAGGAGCCATTGAACCGGATTTATCGCATCGTAGTCGACATATTCGGAGAACCACAGGCGATCGACATACGGAAAGTGCTCCAAATACAGATTCGCCGAGGAGGCGAAACCGTCGGCCTCTTGGAACTGACTGGCGGAGTGCAGGTCAATCAGTGGCTCGGGGCGGTGCCGGCTAAGCACCTTACGCACCCGCTTCATGGTCGTCCGGTCGAAGCCCACCTCGTCGAGATAGATGCCGTCGATCCGGCATTCCTGTGCCAGCCAGTCGATCATGCGTACGTAGACGTTGAGCCAGCGGGATTCACCACTCGTGACGATCGGCCGATCGTCAGTATTCGACGAGGCATATCCAGGAACAAAACTTACCGGCAGGTGCTCCTGCAGCCATATGTGCCCGACATTCATACCTCGGGGCCCGAGCGCTGGCCCTTGGGCGTAGATTTCGCCGTCGAGAGCCATCAGCGCGTGCACCTCGGGGCTGTCCGTGGGGAGTTCCCTGACGGTGTTGTACACCTTTACTCGAAGCCCAACCGCATGCGCGTCGCGGACATAATGTTCCAAGGAATCGGCGCTAAGCATGGGGTCGTTGATGTGCGGCATGACAGTGGTTGCGTGGTGGACGTTGACAACGGTGGCACCGTAATCTCGGATGTCCTGTGGATCTCCCGGATGGTTGATGGGGATGGGGCGCGCTCCGTACCCGCTGATCTCCTCGATTCGATTGGGTGCGTGGTAATAACGTTCTCTTGCCTGCTTGGAGGTCGCTAAAGTCTTGAATGGCGTGATGAGTATCCTGAAGCTGAAGTCGATATCTTCACCAGCGGCGAGATTTAGCGGGCCGGAGTAAGCCTCAAGCATGGTCGCGGTGTCCGAGCGCTCAATTTTGATTCCGCCCCGGCCGCCATTGCCCCAAGAGCGTGGTTCAACTAGTGGGGACGTCTTGTACCAGTTGCTGTTCAAGGGACGGCGGTACCTGTCATCCCAAAGGGACAGTTGCAGGCCAGCGTTGGTATCCCCGACCCACAGGGCGTCTTGGTTCTTGTTGGCGACATCCCATCGCCATTCGAGGCTGTCAGGGCATTTTCCACCGAGGCGACCCAGGCCCATGCTGTATTGAGCGACATCGTTGTGGATTGGTACGGTCAGGCGAACGTCAGGAAGGTGCACAGGATGGTCACCCGCTGTCACCAGGCATCGGTATTGCAGGCAGCCGTCAGCCTCCAACGATGCGGCGAGCGTCACGGTGACCGATTCTCCGAGCAGCGTCTGTTCCCACGTGGCGGTGGCTGGCCCCTGGCTTGCGATACGCAGGCCCTCGAGGGGTGATGCCTTCGTGCCGAAGTCCCAGCAGATCGGTCCAGCCAACACGTTACGCTCACAGCCGGTCGATGAGGTGCCATCCTCGGAGAAGGTCGACACGATCTTCTCCGGAAGGCCGTCGCTTCCCAGGTGGACGCGTCGCCCGAGGATGTCCAGGCGGCGCTGGGCGGCGTCAACGGACACGGGAACATACGGGTCGACCACGGTGTGGTCATGCGCGAGGGTCGAATCCAACCAGGAGAGCCGGGCCATGGACTGAAGGCGGCGTACACCGCCGTCGAGCAGCGGTGCCTCGGGTGAGACGTCCAACGTGACCCGCACAGGCTCCGCGTCGATCACAACGGTGCCCGTGTGCGTGCCTGGCGCGCAGTCTGTGGGGACCTCGACGAGAAACCACAGGGCCCGCACCTCGCCGGCCGGTATGTGGAGGGCTTCGCGGTCGAACGCGGTGCCATCCGCGCGCACACCTTCGGTCATGAGCGACCGCGTGCAGAACGGCATGCGGCCGGTATGAACGGAAACGTCCACGTCGCGCAGGGCGTATACGCCCACCTGAAAAGCGAAAGCCTCACCTCGACGGGCCTGTGCGGCAAGTCCTGCCGACTCGTCCCGATGCAGCCAGACGGCCGGCACGTGCCGGATCATCTCGATCGGCCGGGATCTCAACTCGGGAAAGACCAGCAGGTCCTTTCCATCGCTTCGCCGGTGCAGGGATGCGACCTCGTCGGGAGACGCGGGGAATCCCATGGGGGCGAAGCTGTCATGCGCCGAGACCGCCTGATAGGTGGTCGCGTCGGCCAGGGGCAGCGTGCTCCATGAACCGGGATCGTCGATGCCCGTTGCCCGTCGCCAAGTGGGGTTCTCGAGGGGCCGCCATGGCAGATAGTGGGCGTCCGGATAGTTCCGGCCTCCCACGAGAGCATAGGGGAGATAGTAGAAGTAGTACTCGCCCGCGCCGGCGATCGGCTCGAATACGACATCACCGCGGTGCGGGGTGTCGTACAGACGGACCACATTACGGACGCGTTCGCTGGTTGCAGCGGCCACGACAATCAGGTCGACGCGCTCCGGTCGCTGGTCCTTGCGGCGCCAGGGCAGGATGACGCGCACTGCCGGAGCGGCATGCGGCACCGTGACGATAATTCGATGGTTACCGAAGAGGCGGGAATCCCAATGCCCGATCGAGCAGTCGAGCTCGGGGTGCAGACCGTCCCCCGTTGTTCTAGTCATTGAAATGCTTCCTCATAACAGACAAGCTTCCGGATAGGGAGAAGATCGGGATGCCTTACCCGCTGCGCAGCTCATGCAGTTCGCGGGTTCTTCTGCACGCGCTGTCGATACGTTCGACGCAGGAATCAAGATCCTGTCCTTCAACCAGCACCATGGCCACACACACGGTGCTGGTGAGCGGTTCGCTCATCGTTTCGCCCGGCGGGATCCTCATCCGAACGTGGCGCACGCCCGGGAAGGAGGCGATGTCCGAGCGGGTGACGGTGTTGCGGACGCCGGGCTTGACCGGTAGGCAAGCGAAGCCGAACACCGAGTCCGCTCGTGGCCGGTGCACGGTGACATCCGCTCTGGCGAGGAGCTGGATGTGGGCGCGCCACAGGTCCACGCCTATGGTGTGGTCTGCGACTAGGTTCGCCAGCGCGCCGGATGGGCGCCACGCCAGTTCTCCGGCGACGAACCTGCCAGGGGATCCGAAGACTTCAAGGTGGAAGACGCCTCGTGTTCCGTTGAGCGCGTCGATAGCCGCCTGGGTGAATCGGCGAGCCTCTTGGTAGAGGTCTGTGTTCTTGCTGGGGGGATATGCCACTGAGCGGTTGGTCAGCCCGCGCCTGGTCTCGATCAGCGGCGCCAAGTAACGCGAGACCATGAACTCATGGACGCGGCCGTCCACCAGGGTGCCGTCAAAGTGCCATTCAGGGCCGTCTTGCCGCTCCTCGATCACCGCGTGCCGCAGACCCTCGTTGTCCTTCAGCACTTGGAACACGTCCTCGGCGGTGGGGCATGAAGTGACCAGCGTGCTGCCGCCCAGTGCCGGGGGCTTCACGATGTACGGGGCGCGGAGGCCCTCGATGATGCTGCGTACCTGGTCGACCGAGTGGGGCTCGTTGGTGATCGTCGCGAACCGGGCGGTCGGAACACCGCTTTCTGTCCACAGTGACTTCTGCAGAGCCTTGTCCCGGCCGGCCAGGGCAGTGGCCGGGCCGAGTGTTGCCGACGTGCCGAGGAGTTGGTTGAGGATCGCGGCCGAGGTCACGGCCAGCTCGTGCGAAGGAATCACCGCCTCGACATCGTCCACGGTGCCGAGGTGTAAGAGCGTCGACCAGGCGAGCTCCAAGTCACCATAGGATGGGATGGAGCCGCTTCGTTTGACCAGGTCGGCCGCACTCTCGACTGCTGCGCGATTGCGTTCCGTATACAGCACGGTGATCTCGTGTCCGAGTCTTGCAAGTTCCTTGATGGCAATTGCCTCTGGGCCGGGTCCCAGCAGTACGTAGTGCATCGTCACTGACCCTTGATGTGTGCGAAGCCGACCATCAGGCGCCGAAAGTGACGGGCAGGAAGTCCATGCTGCGGACGGTCGCCGTCGTCCTGCGCACTGGTTCGCCGGTCTGCCGCAGGGTGCCCGGAGCCTGCAGGAGACATCGGATGATCTCTCGTATCGCCATGTTCCCGAAGAGTGCTCCCAGGCAGGCGTGCGGCCCCCAACCGAATCCCAGGTGACGATTCGGAGTACGATCCAGAACCAACTCGTCGGAGTTGGGGAATTCGTCGGGATCCCGGTTCGCTGCGGCCAGCAGCGTGATGATCGCCTGCCCCGGCTCAATGACGGTTCCGCCCAGCTGGGCGGGTTGAGCGGCGATGCGGCTGGTGGCCTGTGCCGGCCCGTCGAAGCGGATCAACTCCTCCACACCGCTGGACAACAGCGTTTCGTTGCGGAACTCGTCGAGGGTACCCGGATGGTTGAGCAGCGTGTGCACAAAATTGCCGGCGGCCGCGAACACGGTTCCGTAACTGGCGTTGAACATGACGCCGGTCGTGTTGCGGATGTAGTGGTCGGGAACACGGCTCGCCGCCAGGGTCTCCTTGACCGTGGTGAGGAGGCCGGGCCGGCCCTCGTCGTGCTCCAGCCACTCGTCTGCCAGCGCGTTGAGCTGCTTGCGTGCAAAGTCGCCCGGCGCGATCACAGCGGGATCGAGCCCGGCGTCCATCCTCCTCGTGATCGCGTCAGCGATGTCGGCATACTCGTGCAGGTCTGGCTCCTCCACGCCGAAGAGTTCCGAGGTCACGGTCAGAGCTGCGGGAGCCGCGACACGATGGATCCAGTCGAACTCGCTCTCGTCGGCGACCGACTCGAAGATCTTCATGACGCGCTCGCGGGTGCGATCCGCAATCGCGTCGAGGTCCTGCGCCCGGAACGCATTGATCAGCAGGCTTCGCAGGGGCCCCAGCTGGGGAGGGTCGAGCGACTGGAGGTTCTGCCGGAACTCCGGGACGTCTTCCCCGACGCGCCGTCGGTCGCGGGCAAACGCCTCGTGGTTGCGCAGCACTTCGCGGCAGTCGTTATAGCGTGTGAGCACCCAGGAGTTCATCCGCTTATGCCAGAACACCGGAGTCTCCTCGCGGAGTTGTTTGTAGAGCGGATAGGGGTCCTCGAGGGTCGCCGGGTCCAGTGGATCGTAGACGGGCAGGACGGGCACGGGCGATCTTCTCCTTTGCAAGATGAGTGCGTCAGAGCGTGACGCTGATTTCGAAGAGGAGTTCATCGCGCAGCGACAGCCACTCATGTGCTTCGACCTGGAAATGGATTTCCTGGTGGCGCACTTGGACCGCTTCGATCGGGCCGTCCGTTTCTCGGCGATATGCGGGGAGATCTCCCCAGTAGTACAGGTGACTGCCGGGGGCTTTGAGCCAGCGGAGGCGAGGCGGCAGCGGACTCTTCGGTACGCCCGCGTTGAGGCTTCGGAAGAACCGTCGCAGGTAATCTATGTGACTCTTGGCGAACGCTGCGTCCCAGCGGACCCAGCCATAGGTGTCCTTGATTTGCTGCAGGTCACCGCTTGCAGGGCCCATGGCCATCAGCCGGTCTCTGAGCGCAGCGTTCTCGACGCCGCCCATGGGGAAGGTGACCAGGGGTTCGCTCGTCAGCGGATCCCCCAGAGACCTGCCGTACTCCCGGTCGTGAGGGCTCAGGAGGTTGTTGTAGATACCCACGGACTTGCTGCTTGTAGTTCTGGCCGTCCAGTACACGCGTGACACGTACGGGGTGTCCCACCACCCCAACCCCGTGGGATGCCAGGACCAACCGCACAATGCGGTGGTGAACAGGACGATGCTGAGCAGCCACGGCACCACACCGAAGCCACCGGGTTCCGCGGCCGGCAGTTGAAGCGCAGTCACCGCGAGCGTCAGGGCGATCCCGATGTTCTCCCAGAAGAGCAGTCCTGAGAGGAGGGCGACAGTCGCGTTGAAGGCGACCGCTCCCAGCAGTGCCGCGATAAGGCACCATCGGCTGGTGAAGGCGACGACGCCCAGCGCCTGCAGGGCCAGTGTCCCTGCATTGAGGAAGACCACCCAAGGCGAGAGCAATCGGATGATGCGGCGCATGACCCGGCGGGGGAGCCACCGCGCCCACCCCCATGCGTAGGCGTTCGCTATGAGAAGGTCGGTTCGGTTGTGCGCGATCCAGCCCCACGGGTCGCCGGCCAGAATGATCTTCGTCTTGCATGCCGCCACATAATGAGAGAGGAAGGCAGTCCCCAGCAGGACCAGCATCCCCTCCTCGGACAAACGGGGCTCGGGTGTGAGGAGCAATCCAGCGGTGCCGTCCACGATTTGCCAGGTGAAGGCGGCCTTGATGATGCGCAGACTGGCCATGGAATGATGGGTCCACCCCCCCAGCCTGCCGCACAGGGCGACTACTGCCGCGAACAAGAGCGGGGGGTAGAACAGGGCCGCTACGACGATCAGGGCCACGGCCACTCTGTCGACCCGCTGCCATCCCACCTCGCGCGCGACATCGTAGTCAAAGGTCAGGCATTTCCATCCCACCATCGCCACAGCGGCGGCCGGAACGACCTGCATTTTCATGCCTGCGGCAGCGAATCCCACACCGGCCCAGATCGTAAGCGGAGTTATCGCCAGGACGGCCACGAGAACCCTTTGCAGACTGACCGGCTTCTCCGGATAGGCCCCATTGAACGCCGCCGAGGATACGCCCGCTCTCAATCCTCTGGCGCTCCAACGAACGCACGGCGAGATCAAGTAGCGATACATGGCGACGGTCGCTGCGAGTTCGGCAGCGGCTCTGAGCTCGCCGCCCAGTACAGTCATTTATCCCCCCCACTTGTCCGCTGGGTTGTCCTGTGGCGCATCGTGTGTCTGCCGCGTTGGGCCCGGTATTGCCGGGCCCAACGCACGTGTCACTCAGTGGTCGTAGCTCATCCGGCTTCTCCTTCCTCATACGACGGGCCATTTGTCACGGAGCGGAAGCAGCGATGCAAGGTCCGATACATCGCGTCCCTGTTCCGCTCCGAGTCATAGACGATGCAGAACATGCCATCGGTGTCCTCTCCGCTCCTTGTCGGGGGAGCGGAGAGGATGACGCCGAGCCGTGTGGCCGGGTCGTAAAGGATGTCGGCCTGGCGGGCCGCCGCCAGGAAGTGGCTGACGCTCGATATGCGCCATGAGGCGGGGATGTCGTACTCCGCGACGGTGCGCTGCGGGGCGGCACTGGCATCGACAAGATGCTGGGCGATGGCGTCGTAGAGGTGTAGGGATCCGGAAACCTGGGCGTTCATCTCGGTGAACCACACCTGGCCGCAGCGGTCGACAAGAGCGTCGGCCGAGACGTGACCGCGGTAGCCGACGGCGCGATACACCTCGGCCAATCGCGCGCCACCTTCGAGGAGGGCTCGGTGCGCATCGGAGCCGATCTCCCTGGGGCGCAGCGGCACGGACTGTACGGCGAGCTGCCGATCGGCATACGACAGCAGCCCACTGCCGGTGGCGGTGACGCCGTCGTTCGTGATGCGGTGCTCGGAGTACACCGAGATCGAGCCCGGAACGAACTCCTCGAGGACCACGGGGAAGCGGCCGGCGGCCGAGGCCCATTGCCAGCGTTCGGCCCAGTACTCCCGTATGCCGACATCCCCCGGCGCCAGCGGATGAAGATGCCGGGCCCCGGCGTGACCGAGGTCATGCTCGCCGCGGCTGAGAACGATCTGGTTGCCGTTCCCGGAGCCGTTGTGGGACTGCTTAACCACGACCCCGGCGCTCTGCCGCAAGAGGTGTGCCATGGCGCGTTCCGCTTCGGTCGCGTTGTGGCACACCGCGCCCGCCGGGACCAGCACGCCAGCCCCGGCGGCCAGCGCCCGGAAACAGGCCTTAGAGTTGGCGAGCTCACCCCCGCCCTGCGCCATGAAGGCTGCGCCGGGCAGCCGGTCCTGCAGTCCCAGGTTCTCGGAGAACCTGGCGACGTACGGCGACGGCCACAGGGCGAAGATCTCGGACACCCCGGCAAGGTCGCCGGCAACGTCGCGCGCAAAGGCGGCGTCCGTGAGGCTGTGCGGGTCCAGGACGCGGCCAGCGAAGCGGCCGGGCGGCGGCACACGCAGGCGAAGACTGCCAGCCTCGACCCCGGTGAGGCTGGTTACGTATTGCAGGAACTCCTCATCGGCCGCCTCGGGCAGGATCACCACGTCATGCGGTTTGGCAAACCACAGGATGCGCTGCGCAGCCGAGCGTGTGTCTCGGCTGACCCGTATCGAGTCGTCGATCGTGTTTCCGAGCAGAATTCTCACGCGGGCCCTCCGGGGTGCTGCATCAATTACTTGCGTGCCACGCGTCGACGCTGTCAGGACAATTCGGCCATCCGGTTCGCAGCTTTGAACATTTCCGTCGTGCTGTAATCCGTGTGGGTATGGCCCACGCCGGACAGCGTAATCAACTCGGCATCGGGCCAGGCCTGGGCCAGCAGCCACGCCATATCGTAAGGATTGGCGCGGTCCTCTCGGCCGTGCAGAATGAAGCCGGGTATTCCCTTCAGGCGGTGCGCGTCCCGAAGGACCTGGTTCGCCGCCAGCCAGGCGTCATTGCTGAAATAGTGGGCCACGATCCTGGCGAACTGAAGACTGAAATCCGGGTCGGGATAGCGGCGCGACGGCTGCCAGCCTGGATCGAGGCTCGATATCACGTCTTCCCAGGCGCACCAGTTGCGGGCTGCTTCGCGCTGGGTCGCCTCGTCGCCGCTTTCATTGAGTAGCTGGTTGTACTCGGCGATCAGGTCGGTGTGATCGCCGGTGCCGGCCCCTGCTTGAAAGCGTTCCCACTCTTCCGGGAAGTATCGGCCCATCTCGTGGTAGAGCCAGCGGAGGTCGCCCCTGCGAGCCAGCATCATGTACATCAGCAGGATCGAGCGCACGCGGTCGGGATGCGTCTGGGCGTAGACCAGCGCGAGCGTCGTCCCCCATGACCCGCCCCACAGTGCCCAGCGGTCGACCTCAAGGTGCTCCCGAAGTCGCTCGATATCGGCGACCAGGTCCGTGGTCGTGTTGTCCGTGAGGCGAACCGCGGACTGGGCTGCCGACGGCCGACTGCGGCCGCAGTTGCGCTGATCCATCTGAATGATGCGGAAACGCTCCGGGTCCCACGCCCGCCGCAGCCCGGGACTGCTGCCGGAGCCGGGCCCACCGTGCAGTACGAGCACGGGCACGCCGTCCGAGTTGCCACTCGACTCCCAGTAGACCTCGTGGCCTTGCCCGACGCTGAGCAAGCCCGTGTCGTGAGGCTCAATCTTCGGATACATCTCCATCGATCCTTCTCCCAAAGCTGATGACTGCGGCTACGGGGCATGGATGGCACGCAGCGGAGCTGCCCTACGGGATGCTGAAGGTTGCGCATAGAACCGCAGCACAATGCACAAATTGAGAATTCTCGCCAGGGGTTCGTCAGGCAGACCAGCATTTCCCTGTGCAGGCGAGCACTGAAAGCGCGGTGGCGAATAGATATCGAATGCACGCCCCCCGCTCGCGTCGACTCATCGTCAAAACTAGATAGCGATTGCTTCGCTCGTCAAGAGCCGTCCGCGACTTGTTACAGATGTAGCCGCAAGGCCTTTGGGAAGGGTGCACTCGCGTTTGCGCAAATCGTTTGTACAAAAACTCGTGAGGGGTCTTGACCGAGTCGGTTCCGGTGAGGAAGGCTCGCATCACGGAGATAATCGTCCGAGGCATTGCTGTGCAGTGACGCCACCCTGTCAACCACCGATCATGGGAAAGTTCGCTGGACGGCCGTGACGACTGAGCCGCGCCAACCGATTCGGCTGCTCTCAACAATGCAATACCAAGTTGCGGCCGGGCGGGATCGGCAACTTGATCTTTATCAGGCGGCCGGCGAGCGTTTCACTGGCTTCCTTTACTGATAATTGACACTAATTGGATGGAGACGCTCCGCGATGCACCTTAACAGTCACAATGATTGGTCCCCGCTGCGAGAAGTTGTAGTGGGGTCGGCGGCCAACTACGTGTCGCATGATCGTGAGCTGTCATTCGACCTCTTCTTTCACGAGAACCTCTTCCGCTCGG
Source organism: Streptomyces sp. NPDC005706 (assembly GCF_040631045.1). Classification (NCBI taxonomy): domain Bacteria; kingdom Bacillati; phylum Actinomycetota; class Actinomycetes; order Kitasatosporales; family Streptomycetaceae; genus Streptomyces; species Streptomyces sp. NPDC005706. The sequence continues at coordinate 83,294 of NZ_JBEXYS010000011.1, forward strand.
ATTGGGCCTACCCCCGTCTTCGGCAGGCCGACGGCTCTTCCATGGAGCACCGCAGCTGGCGGATCAAGCAGCAGTACGTCGAGGAGCTTCACGAGGACGTCGAGGGCCTGGCTCAGACGCTCGCTGAAATCGGCGTCACGGTGCATCGCCCGATGCCGCTTCCTCCGAATGCCGAATCGATCAGTGGACTCGGCTGGAGCGCTCTCCCTGTGCCCCCGCTGAACATCCGTGACAACACTCTAATTCTCGGCGATGAGATCATCGAAACCCCGCCGGCAATCCGCTCCCGCTACCTGGAGACCCGCCTGCTTACTCCGGTGTACCGGGCCTACTACGAACGCGGCGCACGCTGGACGACGATGCCCAGGCCCATCCTCACTGACGCATCGTTTGACCTGTCATACGCCCGTGACACAGAGACGACCCTGGGGGGACCGACCGAGCCGATTGAGGACCCGCAGACGTCTCCGTTCGACGTGGGTCACGAGATGATGCTCGACGGAGCACAGTGCCTGCGACTGGGCCGCGACGTCATTGTCAACATCGCTAATGCCAACCATGCGGCCGCTTGTGACTGGTTGGAGCGCCATGTGGCCGGCACATATCGCGTGCACCGCGTGTTTCGAATGGCTGACAATCACATCGACAGCATGCTGCTGGCCCTGCGGCCAGGAGTTTTCCTGGCCCGCCACGAGGATCTCAGGCAGTTGCTGCCCGCCCCCTTCAATGCTTGGAAGTTCATCGTCCCTCCTCAGCCCGATGCGGGTCATTTCCCTACGTATGACAACAAAGACTTGGTGCTCACAAGCCCTTACATCGACCTGAACGTCCTGTCGGTCGACCCGGAGACTGTCCTGGTGAACGCTGAATGCGTCGAGCTGATCAAGACGTTGGAGCAGGAGGGGTTCACTGCCGTTCCCATTCAGCATCGCCATCGACGACTGTTCGGCGGTGGATTCCACTGCTTCACGCTCGACACCGTGCGAGAGGGCCCGCTGGAGGATTACAACGCCTGACCGGGGCGCCTTGAGGTAGCAGCTCGCCCGATCGGGCGCGTTCAGGGTGATGCATCGAGCATCGACTCCTCCCGCATCGATGTCAGTTCGTGCATCGTAAGCCGGAATATCGAGCATGTTCAAGCATGCCGGCGATGGAGCGCTACAGCTAGTGCCGCATCAAGCAACGTTCGCCCTGCGATGAGGCATCACTCTGTTGCTGTCCTGGGCGGCGCCGGACGGCCAGAATGATCGCGTGGCTGAAGGTGTGCAGGTCCGGGAGATCGATGACGACGAGGGCAGGCGGTTACTGCGGATCGTCCGTAGAGGCACCGGTTCGGTGGTGACCTGGCGGCGGGCCCAGATGGTGCTGTTATCCGCCCAGGGCATGCCCGTGGCGAAGATCGCCGAGGTGACGTTCACCAGCCCGGACCGGGTCAGAGATGTGATCCACAATTTCAACGCGGACGGGTTCGACTCGCTCTATCCGAAGTACAAGGGCGGCCGGCCCAAGACCTTCAGCCTCCCCGAACGCCGTGAGATCAAGAAGATCGCCAAGTCCAAGCCGGCCGAGCATGGCCTGCCGTTCTCGACCTGGAGCCTGGCCAAGCTGGCCGACTTCCTGGTCGCCGAGGGGGTGGTCGACGACATCAGCCACGAGGGCCTGCGGGCACTGCTCCGCGAGGAGGGCGTCTCGTTTCAACGCGTGAAGACCTGGAAGAGCTCACGCGACCCCGACTACGCGGCCAAGAAGGCCCGCGTCGAGCACCTCTACGCGATCGCCGACGGGGAGGTGGTCCCTGAGGACGGTGAGCCCGAAGTCGTCTTATGTCTCGACGAGTTCGGGCCGCTCAACCTCCAGCCCCACCCCGGCCGGCACTGGGCCGAGCGCGGTGGGAAGTACAAGGATCCCAGCCGCGGGCCCCGGCCCCGACGCCGGGCGACCTACACACGACCACACGGGGTCCGCCACCTGTTCGCCGCCTACGACCTGGGCAGGGACAAGCTCTACGGCCACATCAAGCCGAAGAAGAACCGGACCAGATTCTTGGAGTTCTGCCGCTACCTGCGCAGCCTCTACCCGCCCGAGATCCGCATCGCGATCGTGCTCGACAACTTCTCCCCGCACCTGACCACAAAGAAGGACACCCGGGTCGGCGACTGGGCAGCGGCCAACAACGTCGAGTTCGCCTACACGCCGACCAACAGCTCCTGGCTCAACCGCATCGAAGCCCAGTTCACAGCCCTGCGCTACTTCGCTCTCGACGGCACCGATCATGCCAGCCACAAGGAGCAGGGCAGCATGATCCGCCGCTACATCATCTGGCGGAACAAGCACGCTGCCGACGAACGCCTACGCGAGGTCGTAGACAGGGCGAACGTTGCTTGATGCGGCACTAGGGTGTCTCTGAACCACAACCGCTACGTCACCGTGCCCGCCTACCATCCCCGCGGCGCCAACCGGGACCTGCGCGCGGGCGTCCGCTGTGTCGAGCACCGAAACCTCCTCGAGGAGGGGAAGGGGTCGTCGTTCCGCGAGGGGACTGCGGAAGCGATCACCCGCGAGGTGGACCATCCCTTCGGGCTGCCCGTGTCCGTTCCCCGGACCTCGATCTTGCGTCCCGGTGACCGACGGCATGCTCGAACGGCATGGGGAGGCGGTTGACCTGCTCGCCCTGCTGGAGCGCACCCGGAACCTTCAGCCGCGGGAGGCGGCGCTGAGGCAGGCCATCAACTGTGCTGCCGCTGGCGCCACTTCACTGGCCGCGATCCGCCGCAACCTCAAGACGTGGCGCGCCGCCGTCCACCAGCGCTGGCACTGGGCGCGCGGCGCTGGCCCGCGCCGACGCCGTCACCGACAAATCCACGCCCAGCTGCGCCTCCACCGGCCCAACCACCGCGCCGCATACCCGACTGGGTCGCCGACTCCGGGCCCTTAACCACCCCGACACCCCCGAGCACCGGCGCACGCACCTCGCCGAACGCCACCGCATCCTCGCCCGCTCGATCGCCGACCGCGGCCACACACTCGCCGCATCCCCGCCCGCATGGGCTTGCCCGCTCGACCCGCCACCACCAGCACCCTCCACCGCCGCAGAGCTACAAACAGATCAAGGACGAACTGGGCTAGGCCGACTTCCAGATCCGCTCCGACCGCGCCATCCGCCGCCACCAAACCCTGGTCAACTGCGCCTTCTCCTTCTGCTGGGACCAATGGTTCGGCCCACCCGGACTCCACCGCACCGGACCCGTGCCCCAACGAGGGGTCAGAGAGGGGCGCCGGCCCGGTCCCACGAGCCTTGCTGGCCCAGGGCCTTACGCGCCATCCGTTCCTGGCTCACCCCAGCCCTCACCCTCAACCGATGGTGGCAAGCCTGGACGGACAAGAACCCACCCGTTGAGCTCCAGGCCCTGATCGACGCGGTCATCACCGGACACCGTCCATGGTGGGCTCGACCCGAAAGGTGCCATCGGCCTGGCGCACGGGGGGTTGCGCCCGGTCGCTGCCCACTGTTGCGTTGAGAGTGTTGTTCCCCATGGTGAGCATTACAGTGCTGCTCGATGGAATCTGCATGGAACTCGATTAGTTCAATCAGATTCATACATACTGCTCTCAGTTCAGCATGGTCTGGAACGACCCTGACGTCATCGACCCAGCTTGGAAGGCCACATGCGTCCCTCATCCGCTAACCCCCTCGTCTCGGTGGTCGTGACCTCCTATAACTACGCGACCGTCCTGCCTTGGGCCCTAGACAGCGTCCTGACTCAGACCCTGGCAGACTGGGAGCTGATCGTCGTCGACGACGGCAGCACCAACTCTTCGCGCCACATCTCTCAGGCCTTCGCCGACGCCCACCCCCACCGCAAAGTGACTCTGCTCTTCACCCGCAACGGCGGCTTGGGCCGGGCCCGCAACCTAGGCATAAGCGTGGCCCGAGGCAGGTACATCACCTGCCTCGACGCCGACGACTACTTCTCCCCCACTGCGCTGGAAAGGTTGTCAGCCGCGCTGGACCGCGAGCAGTCCGCGGACGTGGCCCGGCCCTTCCTGCAATCCTTCGGCGTGGAGGAAGGGATTTGGGAGTATCCGGAGTATGACTTCGACGCCTCGACGTCCGTGAACCAGGCGCCGTACTGCGCCATGTTCCGCCGCACGGCCTGGCAGCGAGTGGGCGGCTACCACGAGGGAATGCCGGCCTACGAGGACTGGAACTTCTGGATCACCCTCGGCGAGTACGGCAGCCACATGACCCGAGTCGCCGAACCGCTACTCCACTACCGCACCAGCACTGACGGCATGTTCGCCCGGCATCGCGGCCGTGATCTCGTCCTGCGCGCCACCATCGTGGCCGAGCACCCCAAGGTCTACGACGCCGCCTCCCAGAACCTGGCTGAGCGCATACTCGCCGGGGAAGAGGTCGACGCTGAACTGGCCACGGGCACGCCACACGCCATCTTCAACCTTTCCTACCATGCGCGCACTTTGAGGGGCGAAGACATCAGCACGGACTTCGGCGCCGTGACCTGACCCATGACAGACGACATCATTGTGGCCCGTGCCCTACCAAAAGATTCCGCACGGCGAGAAAGCGGCCAGGCCTGCGCGGGGCGGCCCGTCATCTGCTCCGCGGAGAGTGGGAACAGCGGACCGCCGTTGACGCGATCGACCTGAACCCAATGGCCGTGCTAGTGCTCAGCGTGGTAAGTCCGTTCGGGGCATACCTCGCGCGCGTCTTTGCCGCGCAAACCGTGCCCGACGAGGTGCTGGAGGCCGGCGGGCTCGACGGTGCCGGTGAACTCCGCCTCTTCTGGAGGTGAGAATGCGGATGATGCTGCCCGTACGGGTGACCATCTTCCTGTTCCAGTTCGTCGAAATCTGGAACAATCACCTCCTCCTCCCGATAATCCTCGGTGACGATCGGCTCCAGTCCGTAGCCGTGGGCCTGGTCGGCTGGAACGCCAGCCATGTGGCCGTCCCGCCACCGCGTGTCGTCATCGGGTCACTGGTATCCATCGCCCCTCTTCTGATCGCCTTCCTCGCGCTCCAGCGGTTCTGGCGCGCAGGCATGACCGCCGGAGCCATCAAGTGAGCCCTACTCACATCGCGACCGCCACACCGACCGACAGCACGACGGCCACACTGACCCACTCCAACAACGTCTTCCTGCGCAAGGGACGCCCGCACCGCATCCTGGCTGGCTCCCTGCACTACTTCCGTGTGCACCCCGAGCAGTGGGCCGACCGCCTGGAGCGGGTGGCCGCCCTCGGGCTCAACACGGTCGATACCTACGTCGCCTGGAACTTCCACGAGCGCACACCCGGCGCCGTCCAGTTCGACGGCTGGCGAAACCTCGAGCGGTTCATCTGCCTCGCCCAGGAAGCCGGCCTCGACGTCATTGTCCGTCCGGGACCATACATCTGTTCCGAATGGGACAACGGCGGACTGCCGGCCTGGCTGACAGGAACTCCAGGCATGCGCCTGCGTACCAGCTACCGGCCCTTCCTCGACGCGGTCGCCGACTGGTTCGATGAACTCATCCCCCGAATCGCCGCACTGCAGGCCAACCAGGGCGGCCCCGTCGTCGCCGTGCAGATCGAAAACGAATACGGCAGCTACGGCGACGATCACACCTACATGCAGTGGGTACGCGACGCCCTGGTGGATCGGGGAATCACCGAGCTGCTCTACACGGCCGACGGCCCGACACCGCTCATGCTGGACGGCGGCACCGTCCCCGGCGAACTGATGTCGGCCACATTCGGCTCGAAGCCCGCAAGCGCCTTGGAGCTACTGCATTCCAGGCGGCCCGAGGAGCCATTCTTGTGCGCCGAGTACTGGAACGGCTGGTTCGATCACTGGGGTGAGAAGCACCACACACGCCCGTCGCCGAACGCCACCGCAACCTTGAAGAGCATCCTCGACGCTGGCGGCTCGGTGAGCCTGTACATGGCTCACGGAGGAACCAACTTCGGTCTTTGGGCCGGCGCCAATCACGATGGCTCGACCATCCAGCCCACCGTGACCAGCTACGACTCAGATGCGCCCATCGCCGAACACGGCGCAGTGACCCAAAAGTTCCTCGACATGCGTGAGGAACTGGCCGCGGTGAGCGGCCGCCCTCTGCCGCCTGTTCCGGCCGACCCGTCCCTGCTGAAGGCCCAGACCCTCGACGTGACCCGGTCTGCAGGACTCCTGGAAGCTGTCACTGCGGTGTCCGAGCCACTACGCGCGCCGGTGCCGCTTAGTTTCGAGGAACTCGGCCAAGCCTCCGGGTTGGTCCTGTACACAGCCCATCCGGTGCTGCCACAGGGCGCTCAACAGGTGACCGTTAGCGGACTGCATGACCGGGCTCAAGTCTTCGTCGACGGCGCACCGACAGCCGTACTGGACCAGGCGACGTCATCGTTCACCGTCAGCGGCACGGGCAGGACAGTGCGGCTGCAACTGCTGGTGGAGAACCAGGGCCGGATCAACTACGGGCCGCTGCTCGGACAGGGCAAGGGCATTCTCGGCGGCGTACAGGTGGAGCACCGACTTGTCCACGGCTGGACGATGCATCAGGTGCCGCTGGACGAGTGGACACGGTCGGATCTCCACAGGGCCGTATCGGCGACGCCTCCCGCTGGTACTGCGGGATTCGCCACCGCCCGGCTGACCGTCTCCACACCCGCCGACACCTTCCTCGCTCTGCCCGGGTTCGGTAAGGGCTTTGTCTGGGTCAACGGGACGCTTCTGGGCCGCTACTGGCACATCGGGCCCCAGAACACTCTCTACGTTCCCGCACCGCTGCTGCGAGTCGGAGACAACCTGATCACCGTTCTGGAGCTCGAGCACATCGGTGAACGCCTGCATCTGTGTGGTAGGCCCGACCTCGGGCCTACCAATGAGTACATCAAAACGCTCGACTGAGCCTCTTCAGCATCGCCGCTCCAGGGTGAGGACGGCTTTGGCGATTGACGTACGTAGCCAATGACGTTATCTCAGCGGTGATCGTTTCGAGATGGCGTTGAGCGCCGGCGCGGCGCAGGCGATGTCAACTCGCGCGCCCGCCGGGAACCCTTGAAGATCCCATGCGGATCCTGCGTCAGTAGCTCATCGACACGTGCACCGTCGAGAACCATGGCTGCCAGGTCCTGTGCAGCCTCGTCGTAGACCTGCGGGTGATTCCTAACGATGCGTGCACGCAGCTCAAGATCGCGTCCTCGCGAGGAGCGCAACAGACCGTCGCGGTTGAGTCGGTAGCACAGTGAGGACCGGAAGGTCCTGCCCATGGTGTGACCCCGCTCGCCCAGCGAGAGCCAGAAGTCCCAGTCCTCATAGGCTGGCATGGTCTCGTCGTAGCCACCTACCTCCTGCCACGCTTCCCAGCGGAACATGGAGCAGTAGGGCGCAAGATTCTCCACGGCCAGGTCTGAAAGCGAGTACTCGGGCATGATGTCCACCTGTAGCAGGCGGCGCTCGTGCTCAACTTCCTCGAAGATGCTCATCCCCGGACGTACGACGGCCATGCTCTCGTTTTCTCTGAGTGCGGCCACCATGTCATCGAGGGCGTGTGCCGCGAACGAGTCATCCGCATCGAGGCACGTCACGTAGGTGCCCCGCGCGAGCGCAATACCCAGGTTCCGCGCCTTCGCCAGCCCTCCGTTCCGTACGTGAAGCGTCGAGATCCTCACCTGGTCATGGCTTTCCATGAACTTATGCAGGACCTCACGAGTTTCATCGGAACTGCCGTCATCGACAATGATGACTTCCCAGTCAGAAAAGCTCTGTCTTAGCACACTATCGAGTGCGCGTCGCAAGAACCTTCCGTAGTTGTAGCAGGTGACGATGACAGAGACCTCGCACGTCTTCAAGGACTGCACCTCTCGTGAGGGAATGCTAGTTGCTGTTAGGGGCGATGTGGGGTTGTGGTCAATCAAAGATCCCCCAGCCTCGACTCCTTCGCCGAGCTTGGGTTGTTAAGCGGTGGCGGTTCGCCGTAGTGTCCCCGCCGGTTTCGGGCCCAGTTGCCGAAACGCTACCGGCGCGGCTGGCAGACGCTGATCCGGACCTACTCCGACGGCGGCACCCACGAGTTCGTCGCCTGGCTAGCACGGCGTGGCCGGCGGCTGTGCCCGCATCGTCGCCACCCTCGACGCCGGCCTCCGGCTCGGCGGCGGCACCCAGTCAGGTTCGCAACACCTCTACCACCGCAGCCACCATGGTGGTGATTGCTGCGAGCAACACCATCACCGTCCGCATGAGCTCAGCGCGGCGAGCTGTCCGGTAACGCCGGCGAGGAGGACCGTTCTTTCCCGGTGATGCCATCTCCTCGCCCCGTTGGGAGCGCTCATTGCCTGGCAGAAAGAGCTGCTGGCACCATGAGCAGTCGAATTTGGAACCGCGCCCGTAGCCGCCCCATAGTTGCGGGCGGCACGCCGGGCGCCCGTCGTCTTCATCTCTCATGTCACTCCATCGCGGCTACCGAAGCCACGCGCGTCGCTGTTCTCCTCGAGGCCGCTCTTCGCCCTGTCGCAGGCGTCGAGCGCCATGCCGTAGCCGTTGCCGACCCAGGCGACGTCGAGCTTCGCGACGCGCTGACCCCGTTTCCGCGGGATAGACCGGGCTCTGCCAGGTCACACTCTTGTGGGCGTCGTCGAGTACCCCGCTCGACGGTGTCGCCGCGCTCGCCTCAAGGCGGGGGGCGGTGAGGAGGGCCGCACCGAGCACGGTGACGAGACCTGCTGTGGCGGCTTCCGCCCACCGCGAGCGGTGTCGAAATCTTCTCTGTACTCCTCGCATAGGAGCCATCCCCGCGCAAATCAGCCACCCGATGGGTTTTCATGCTGGAAATTGCGCCATAGTGAGCATGTTCACGCAGCATCATCCCACCTTAGAACGCGAGCATGTCAACAGATGGGGAGGGGCACGTCCACTGGGGCGGCGCCCACCACCACGGCGATCTGCGCGCCGCCTGTCTGCGCGCCGCGCGGGCTGCGCGAGGAGGACAGCAGCGCCGCGCTGTCGCTCCAGGCGGTGGCGAGGCTGGCGGGCGTGTCACCGACGACCCCCTACCACCACTACGCGGACCGCGACGCGCTCGGCCGCCCCGCCGCCCTGCACAAGATCCTGGACGTCGAGGATCCGCCCACGATGCTGGCCGAAGCGGTCACCAGGTTGCGCAAACACGGCGCCGAAGCAGCCTCCGCGGGGCTGCGGGGCCGCATCCCCGGGTTCGGACCGTCGGTCTACACCAAATTCCTGTACGTCGCCGGCAAGACGGCCCCGTCGCCGAGTGGTCCCCAGCCGCTCATTCTCGACCGGAACCCCGGCCCGGCGTCTACGGTTGCTAGACCAGGCGGTCGGCCAAGAGACCGGCCACGACCGCGACGGCTCGATCACCAGGCGGCAGCGGAGACCGGGATCCTTCTCATGCATCCGCAGGCGGTCTTCGCCCGCACCTCGCTGATCATCGACGATGGGTGCTCCGTGTACGAGCGCGTTATGCATGCACCGGCCGCCGGTACCCGCGACGGCGTCCTGTGACCTGGTGTCCCTGTGGAGAAGGCGAAGCAGCATTGTGGTGGAAACACTTCAGCGAACCCGGCAGATCGGCTTGATGCAGGAGGCACCAGTCAGGGCGCTGAAGGCCGCTAGGGTGAAGAGCCCTGCGAAGCCGAGGGTCGGCACAACGGCCAGTGCGATCAGGGGCGCTGCGATCTGTGGCGCGGTGTTAGCGCTGTTGAGGATCCTCAGGTCCTTGGCGGGGTGGCCCGCGCTGGGCAGCACTTCGGCCATCAGCGCCTGGTCCACGGCGCTGTAGGCGCCGTAACCGAGGTTGCCGAGGACCGCGAAGCCGTAAAAGGCCCAAAGCGAAGGGCTGACCGCTAGTACTGCAACGGTGCTTGCCGTGACTGGTGGCCAGTTGAGTCGTTGGTCTGGTTATGGGTGGGGACCTTGCTGATGTCAGGTTGTGGGCGGGTGAGCTCGAGGCGGTGCATGAGTGGTTCATGCACCGGTTCAGCCGGGAGGAGCCGCGTCAGTCGGCTCTTGCTTATAGGCGGGGCTGGTCGCGCCGTTGGAGCGGAAGAACGGCTGGACGCTGGCGGAGGAGGCTGGTCATGGCGGTCCCGATCGCATCCACCGGCTGCTGAACCGGATCGAGTGGGACGCCGAGGAGGTCCTGGACGACGTGCGTGACTACGTCGTGGAACACCTCGGTGACCGGGATGCAGTGCTCATCGTCGATGACACCGGTTTCCTGAAGAAGGGTGTCCGTTCGGCCGGGTCCAGCGGCAGTACTCCGGCACCGCGGGGGCCTGTTTCTGAATAACTATCAGGGTTGATCTTTCGGTTGATCCTCGACAAGCAGGTGAATTCGAACCTGTCCGAGGGTCCGGGCGGGCGACCCAGGCAGCGGTGTAACGGCGATCCGATGCAGGTCCAGGAGCCGGTGCCCGTCTTGGAACTGGTTGGAGAGGTTGGTGCGGGTAACGCCCAGCAGCTGGGCCAGGAGGGTGCTGGTGATCGCCCTGCGTCTACGTAAGAGCGCTGCCAGGAGGCGGTGGTAGTGGTCCAGGCTGCTGGTCTGCGGGTGGAGGTAACTGCGAGGACGGTGGAAGCGTCGCTGGAAGGCCGCTTCGGCCAGCGCGTCCCAGTACGGCTCGGAGACTGCCACCAGGCGTTCGAAGTCGGACCGCGGCATGCCGGTCAGGGCCGGATTGCTGAGCATCGTGGTCAGGTCGGGGTCGATCCGCCGGGCGGTCGCCGGCGTCTGTGGCGTTCGGGGCGGGACTGGCGCCATGGTGTAGTTCCAGTCGCCGTGGAACGCGTCGGGCGTGATCGGCAGGGCCTGGAACTCGGCGGCGGTCACCGTAGTGCCCAGGCGGTAGCTGCCGGTGTCCAGCTCGGCATCGATGGTCAGCCCGGTGCGTGTGGTCGTCGCGGCGATGGTTTCGATGACGACCTGGTAGCTGGTCAGTGGTCGGCCGCGCCAGTTCGCGGTGATGTGGCAGAACATTCGGTGTTCGATCTTGTTCCCTTTCGACGTGCCCGGCGGAAAGTGGCAGACCGTGATCTCCAAGCCGCTCTCCAGGGCGAAGGCGGCCAGGTGTTTCTTCCAGGTCCAGCGGCGGGGATCGTTCGAGCCGCCGGCGTCGGCGGTGATCAGTAACCGGGTTGCGTCCGGGTGGTGCACCTGTCCGCGGCGCTGCCACCAGCGGCGTATGGACTCCACCGCGAACTCGGCGGTGTCGTGGTCGGTCCCGACGTTGACCCAACCGGTGTTGGGGGCGATGTCGTAGATCCCATACGGGATGGCGACAGGCTGGTCGCTGGTGGTGAAGGTGTGGCAGTCGACTTTGATCGGGTCCTCGCCTGGCCGCCAGGTGCGACCAGGCCGGTCTCGGTTGCCGAGCCATTCCTTGGCCTTGGTGTCGACGCTGATCACCGGCTGTCCGTCGTCGAGGAAGGCGGTGGCCGCGGCGTTCAGGTGGGCGAACTGGGCGTCGCGGTCCGGATGGCTGGCGCCCTCAGTGGTCTTGACGGTGCCCTGCAGGCTATAGCCGAGGCCGCGCAGCAAGCGCCCGACGGTTGCGGCACTGACCGGATGGCCCTGTGACGTCAGAGTCGAGGCCAGGGCCCGCAGCGACAAGGTGGTCCACCGCAACGGGGAGACGGGATCACCCCGGGTGTGCGGCTCAATCAACGCCTCCAGAGCCGCCAGCAAACCGGGATCGGTGACGGTCAACGGCTTGCGGCCAGCTCCCGCAGCCCGGACCCTCCGCGTCGGCACCGGGTCCCCGGCCAGCTCGGTGACGCCACGCGCGATGGTGGCGGAACTGGTCCCAGAGGCGGCAGCAACCAGAGCGATCCCGCCGTGGCCGATGGCCGCGGCCTCGCTCGCCAGGTAAAGCCGACGGGGGCGCTCGTCGAGATGCGGCAGGAGCCGATCGAACTTGGCCCGTAAGGCAGTGACGGGTGCACGCACGGTCATGGTCCACCGTCCCACCAACTCCGCCTGAATAAGCACTAATTGAAATACAAGCCCCGGGACGCACCGAGAACTCCCAGATCGGGGTCTTCCTCGCCTACGCGACGGTCCGCGGACGCACATTGATCGACCGGCGGTTGTATCTGCCGACGTCGTGGACGGATGACCGTGAGCGATGTCGGCGAGCGGTCATCGACGACAGTGTCGCCTTCGAGACGAAGGTGGCGATGGCCAAGGCCATGGTCCGCAAGGCCATCGCCGACCGGATCCCGTTCGGCTGGGTGACGGCGGACGCCGCTTACGGCTTCTCCAAGGGCTGGCGGTTCGAGCTCGAGCAGGCGGACGTCTTCCACGCCATGGCCACCACTCGGCATGACACCGTCGTCACCTGCTGGTCGATCGACCACCCCGTCCATGATCTGTTCCCCGCTCTGCCCCGGCAGAAGTCGGAACGCCGTTCCTGCGGTGAGGGAGCCCACGGCCGGCGGATCTATGACTGGGCCCGCGTTGAGGTGAGGCCCTGGCACCGCGAGGACCGCCGGCACTGGATGATCGCCCGTCGCAGCGTGAGCAGGCCCGAGGAGATCTCTTACTACATCGCCTACTGTCCCGCGGACACCACTCTGCACGAGTTGATCCGCATCGCGGGCAGCCGATGGGCGGTCGAGGAGTGCTTCCAGACCGCGAAGCAGGAGTGCGGCCTGGACGACTACCAAGTCCGCCGCTACCCCGGCTGGCACCGCCACATGACCCTCGCCATGGCCGCCCACGCCTGCCAGTGCTGCGGGCCCGAGAACTGGACACGGACAAAGCAGAAACGGATCCTCCCAGCTCATCCGCCTTAACCTTGCCGAGATCCGACGACTGATCACCCGGCTCACCGACCGCCGACCCACCCCGGTCGAACACATCCTGCATTGGTCGACATGGCGCCGCAGGCGCCAACACCAGGCCCGCCTCAGTCACTACAAACGACGGGGCCACAGTCCCTGAAAACTGCCCAGCAATCAGAACAAGCACCGTTGCAGTACTAGGCCCCCTTGAGGCCAGGGGAGTTCGCGCATCGCGAAGCTCCTTCCCCGCGCTGTCGGTCCTGTGGGTCCGGTCCAACGTGGGGTGAACGCGTGTGCATCTCCCGCCACGGTTAAAAGAAGGGCATGCACTACGCACTTTTATACGCCCAGGCTGGGGGATGGATCGGACCGGGCGGGGGGCGGTAGCCATCGAGATGGGTGTTCCCGCACCGCCGTGCGCAGCCGCCGCAGCTCCGCCGACTCCTCATATGTGGCACCGGTGCGCTCTCCGCTGACCCACTGCGCAGCGTCTCTCCACTGCCAACGGTGAGCTCGCTGGCGACCGAGCAGATCGCCGCTCACTCAGTCGGATGCTCGGGCAGGTCTCGGCACCAGCCACACCGCACCCTGATGGACTCCACCTCCTCGCAAAAGGGAGCTGCCGAACAGGCTGGGGGCATTGCTTGTGCTCGGCGGAGCACCGTGGTCGCGGTGATAATGGAGGTCTCCGGGGTCGGTCCTTGCTGACATGGAGAGGGTGCAGTATGTCCGGTTTCGTCGATCGGTCGTTGGACTTCGGCGCTGCGTCCGTGGCCATCCTCGATGCTGGGGGGACGGTGGTGCGGTGGTCTCGAGCGGCGGCGGAGCTGGTGGGGCGCGAGGCAGCGGAGGTTTGCGGCCAGCCGGTGCAGGCCCTGTTCGCTGGTGCTCCCGAGGCGCTACCCGGCATGCAGGACGCGGGGCGGGTGATGCTGCGCACCCGGTCCGGTAGCACAGTGGAGGTGACGTTCCGGGTTGTGCCGCTGGCAGATTCCTCGGAGCTGCTGGTGCTGGCTGGGCCGACGTGGCAGGTAACCGAGTGGGAACACAGCGTGTCGTGTCTGCGCGGGCTGCTCGCCCAGGATCAAATCGGTGTCGGCCTTTTTAACACCGACCTGTCCATTGTACGGACCAATGTGACTCCTGAGATGTTCGGCGGCCCGTCCGCGCCTCCTGCGCGCCTGATACGGGAAATGTTGTCGGCAGAAGACGCCTCGAACGTCGAGGTGATGCTGCGAAGGGTGATGGCAACCGGTGTCCCGGTGGTCGAGCGACATCAGTCGATGCGATTCATTCAGATGCCCGAGCGGGAGTGGGTGCTGTCACTGTCCGCGTTCCGACTGGAGGACGCGCGGGGGCATCCGACAGGTGTGGCCACGATCTTCACTAACATTACCGAACAGGAGCGAGACCGTCAGCACCTTCATATGCTGCACGAGGCCGCCCTCCGGATCGGCGGCTCCCTCGACTTGAGGCGCACCGCGCAGCAAGTGGCGGACGCGGTCGTCCCCGCGCTCGGAGATATGGCATCGATGGACCTGTCCGAGAAGGTGCTCGTGGGCGACGAGCCGTCCCTATGGATGGGCGGCGGCAACACGCGCATGATGAAGGTCGCAGTGGCGTCGCTCTACGGCGCGTGGCCGGCCAGCCATGTCCACGTCGGTGAGCTGCTTCCAGTGATGCCCGAGTTCGACAAGCCACTCCAGGACAGCCTTCTCCACGCCCAGGCGGTGCTTTTCAGCCGAGAGGAATTCATCGCCGTCCTCGGCGGCGATGAGCGGCTGGTCGACCTGCTGGTCGTGCCAGGCGGCCATTCGACCATTGTGGCACCGCTCTACGCCCGGGGCCTGGCACTCGGCATCCTGTCGGTGTGGAGGGTGGACCAGCCCGAACCGTTCACCCGGCGAGAAGTAGACCTCGTGCGCCAGATCGCGTCCCGAGGTGCGCTCGCCATCGACAATGCGCGCCGCTACACCCGCGAGCATCGGGCAGCCGTCACCCTGCAACGGCGGCTGCTTCCGAAGGGGACCAGTGACAGCGCGGCGGCCGAGACTGCCGCCTTCTACTGGCCGGCTGGCGGCGGAGCCGAGATCGGCGGCGACTGGTTCGACGTGATCCCGCTGCCTTCCCTGCGCGTGGCCGTGGTCGTCGGGGACGTCATCGGTCACGGCCTGCACGCCAGCGCCACCATGGGCCGGCTACGCACTGCCGTGCGGACTCTCGCCGAGCTGGAACTCGATCCAGAAGACCTCTTCACCCATATCGCGGACCTGATCCAGCGCCTGGCCGAGGAAACACCTCCCGAGCTCCAGGACACGGTCGGGGCAACCTGCCTGTACGCCGCCTACGACCCGGTCACCTGCCAGTGCACCCTGGTCAGCGCCGGCCACCCGCCGCCCGTCGTCATCCGCCCAGACGGCGCCACCCACCTCGTCGACCTCTCACCGGGTCCACCACTCGCCGTGGGTGGCATGCCGTACGAGACCACCACCATCACCCTGGAACCCGGCAGCGTGCTTGCCTTGTACACCGACGGTCTGATCGAACGCGACGACCAGGACATCGGCAACGGACTGCGACAGCTGATCAGCACCCTGTCCGCACAGTGCGGACCTGATAGGGACCTCAACGAGGTCGGCCCCGCGATCCAGGCCGAACTCGGCGACCACTCGCCACGCGACGACATCGCCCTGCTACTGGCCCGTACGCGCGCGCTGCCGGCCGAGTCGACCGTGAGCTGGGACTTCACGGCGGATCCGGCCGAGGTCGCGAGCGCCCGCGAGGCCTGTACGGCCCAACTCGCTGCTTGGGAACTGGAGGAACTCGCCTTCACCACCGAGCTCATCATTAGCGAACTGGTCACCAACGCCATCCGCTACGGCGGCGCCTCCGGCGGGTCGCAGGACCATACCAATCGGCCGATCAGCCTCCGGCTGATCCGGGACAACGTCCTGGTCTGCGAGGTCACCGACCCGAGCAACACCCAGCCCCGCCTCCGGCGCGCCCTCACCATCGACGAAGGTGGACGAGGACTGTTCCTGATCGCCCAACTAAGCACCCGCTGGGGCTGCCGCTATGGCCGCCGCGGCAAAACCATTTGGGCTGAACAATCCCTACCAAACCGCCCGACGAACCACTCCTCAACGCTGTCGATCTCCTCGACTTAGATCGAGCCCGGCGTGCGCCGCCCTCGATAACCCACGCGCTTCCCGGCTCGCGGCTGGTGGGCGCTGGGACGGCGCATCTGCTCGGCCTCCAGGCGGCTGACGTGGTGGGCGGCGCCCAGGCGGGCGAGTTACTGGCGGTGTCGAACAGGACCGAGTAGCCGGCGTGGGCGGCCTTCCCCCGAGCCCGATGGCTAGGGGTCTTGCCGATGCCGGGCGCCCGGGAGGGGGCCGTCGTTCTGGTTCGCGGACGCCGTCCGGGCGTCTGTGGTTGTGCAGGCGTTTTCGTGCGTCACTCAGTGCGTCTCGCCGTGGCAGCGGCCGTAGCCGCTCGGCTCCCAGCTCCGCCGCGCCGACTTCAACCGCGACAGCTAGGCGGACCTCGCTGTCTCCGCCCCCTACGACGACCACCGCACGGCGCCCTCTGGCTGCTACGAAGCACCAGCACCAAAGGGAGCACCAGCAACGTCAGCGTCTTCGGCCCCAAGGACTACAACGTTGCACCCGGATCCGGCATCGGCACCCTCCTTGACTAAGTCTGCTCACCACCGGGCCGGCGACTACACCCGTGCGCGGCCTGGTCGACGGGCGGGCAAGGCCTGAATCCCGACGGCCGGGGCTGCGTCCCGGCCGTCGGCATGCGGTTGAACAGATCCCGGAACGTCAGGAGTTGCGGTGCTCGCGCCAGGAGCGGCACAGCGCGATGAATTCCTTCTGGCGCTCGGTTAGGAGGTCCTGGGGGCGTTGCAAGTGGCAGTCGAGGATGTGTACGCCGTCCTGAAACGGTTCGAAGCCGATGGTGGACCAGAGGCGGGCGAGTTTGGCGGCCGCCTGGTGGTGTTGTTCCTCGGTCATCTCGCGGCCATCGGCTGGTCCTGGCTCGCACGCAACGGCGACGCAGTCCTGGGACAGGCGGCGGATGGCCACGCTGGCCAGGACGGGGCCCAGGCCGAAGCCGCGCCACGCGGGCTCGAGAATGACCCGGTCCATGATCAGAAGGTCGCCGACGGGGTGTGCGAGCGTCTTCGCGAACGCGTGCGCGAACTTGCTTCGGCCGATGTCCAGCACCGTTTCCCCAATGCGGGAGAGGTCCCCGGTATAGGCGTCCATGGCCTGGAAGGGGTCGTCGGGGCCGAACATGCGCACCCGCACGAACGACATGCGGCCCACTGCCACGTCCTCGATGGGGTCCAAGGTCACCTGGTCGACATCGTGGTGGGCGGCCATGTCCTCGGCCAGAATGGCCGCGTCGATCCGTGCGGCGACCGTCCAGGCTTCCAGCGTGTTGTCGAACTCGTACGCTCGGGCGGGGTGTTCATGGTGGTAAGAGAGGCTGATCAGCGACGGGTTGGCCGGCAGCCGGGGCAGATCAACAGCAGAGGCAGTCGTCACCCGCCCAACCTAGTGGCCCCGCTGCAGCCGTGCAGGCCGTTGCAGGAGCGTGGGTGTGCGGAGCAACACCGCGTCGGCTGAGGCGCCTGTAAGCCGCCCCCGCACCCGGCCCCGGACGGCCTGGGCTCTCCGCTGGCCTCGCCGCGGCACGGGGCTGTGGCTGGGCAGCGGCTTCTTCCCCGCTGGCACCCTGCTCGACACTGTCTTCGTCGCTTGCACCGGACGCGTTCACAGGGCTGATCGGAACCTGCGCTGCGGGCGTCCTGCTCTGGGCCGGCGGCGGCGTGGCTGAGGGTGATCCACGCCTCGCGCAGCAGTAAGGCGGCGGAGTCCAGGTCGCCCAGGGTGCGCATGCGCTGCTTGGCGGCCAGGTTCGCGGAGGGCGAGGTCGGACATCAGTATGTCGAAGACCTCGATCGCCTCGTCCGCGGCGCGGGTGCGCATCGCGGCGACGAACGCCACCAGGGTGGCCGTCGGCGCAGCCGGTCCAGCTTGGAGGTGCGGCGCCTGTCCTCGACCGGCAGCAGCCCGGTCAGGGCGCCGCCCTGGGCGGCATCCGGTTTGGCGGCCGCGGGGTACGCCAGGTCTTGCGGTTGGTGTGCTCGCGGATGGAGGTGACCATGCGCTCCAGGACGGTGGCGCCGGGCAGCAGCACCTTGCTCTCGACCAGCTGCAGAGTGGCGAGGTCGAACAGAGCGATGGGGCGCCCGTTGCCCGACCCGCAGCGTCCCACGCCCAGCGGGCCAGCTTCCACCAGGCGTCGCCCTTCAGATCCCGGTAGCCGTAGGCGTCCTTGATTGCCTTCTGGTGGTCCCACAGGGTGCGCTCGGCGCCGTATCCGGCGAACACCAACGGGGAATGGCCGAGCTGGTCGGCAACGTACTCCACGACCTCGGAGGGCGCCTCCTCGGAGTTGTCCAGGAAGGTGCCCAGGAACCGTACGGTGCCGAGTTGGACGGCATAGCCGAGCTGCGACCTCGCGCCCGCAGGCCATCGCCCGCCGCCGCGCGTCGCGATCCAGCAGAAAGTAGCCGGCCAACTGCCCCTCGTCCGGCACGGTGGTGAACGTGCTCGGCGCTGTTCGTCGGGGCAAGATCCGTTTGAAGGCGGACCCTAGCTAGTCGGCGATCGGCTGCTACCTGCCAGCCCGCTCCACCGCTCCTGCGGGGCGGTACTCGGTTGACGAGCTGCGTTGAACGGGACTGACCTTACGTCGCTTAGCCAATCACGTTCGTCTGACCGTCAGGGCCACTTTCTGCTTTCCTGACCGCCTGCCGGACAGCCCGCTTCATGAAAGCGCGAGGTTAGGGTGCGCCGAAGCTAGGCCCGCATCGATGATCGAGTCAATAGACTGGCATCAAATGACCGCAAAGTAATCAGTAGTCTGAGCGAATGACTACGTAGGTGAAGCCCCAGCACTCCGGGTCATGGAAAGGCGCCCACAACCGCCTGCGGAAGTGGGCCGCCGACGGAACCTGGGAGAAGGTCTTCACCGCTCTGCTTGCCCAGGCCGACGCCGAAGACGACCTCGACTTGCCCGGCCGGCCATGCCCTCGGACGCTACCGCGGCGGACTGACCACCAGGGTCCACTCGCTGCAGACAGCCAATGCCGCCCGTTGGCCTTCGTCATCACGCAGGCCAGGCAGGTGACGCACACGCGTTCGCCGGGATCATGGCCCACTAGCAGGACCCGGGCGCCAGTCAGTGCGGCGAAACCTAGAAGGCTCCGGATGACCGGTGCATCCGGATGCTCCTCGAAGGCCTGCGTGACGGCTTCCTCGAGCTGGTCAGCGTTGTCGCAGGCGGTGTTCAGCTGCCTGAGCAAAGCGGATGTCTGATGCCCGAGAGCCGCCTTGACCCGCGGGAGCTGGTGGAGGTAGTCGCGTTTGAAGACCTCGTGGAGACGTTCGGCTTCAGCCTGGATGCCGCGGATGCGGCCGGCCTGCCCGAGCAGCGACTGCAGGCGCCGCCGTGTCAGCTTCGCAGCCGATGTTGGGTCGGTGCTGCGGCCAGGATGCTGCGGGCCTCCCTCGAGCACACGCCGTGCTTTCGACTCGCGAAGGCGTCGAGGATCGACGAGTAGAACTCTCTGAGCTGGGATCGATGCCCGTTGTGGGCCTGGCCGCGAGCCCAGACGGCGTCCCGCTGGGCCCGGGCGAGCATGGCGATGGTCTGAACGAGTTCGGAGTCCGCCGGCAGCGGCCGGTGGGCGACCATGTCGGTTCGCAGAATGTGGGCCAGGGCCGCGGCGTCCCCAGCGTCTGACTTCTTGCGGGCGACGGAGTGACGGTCCCGGTAGCGGGCGACCGCCAGCGGATTGATCGTGAAGACCGGTCGGCCGGTGCACCGCAGACACGCAACGAGCAGTCCGCGTGCCGTCTCGATCGCCATTAGGAATCGGGGTGCCCTCGTCATCATCGTGCTCCTCCAGCAGAGTCATGAACTGGGCAAACCCTGCGGCATCGTCACTTCTCATCTCCGCCGACGCAGGGTCCGGCAGTGATCCCGCAGCCCGCCGACCAGGCCGTCATGCGCGAGTACAACGAGGAACTGCTCGGAGCTTCGGAGTCGACCGGCGACACCGGCACCGAGGTCGACTACGGCCGCCCCCGTACAGTCTGCTCGACGCGGCGCTGGACGACGGTTCGCTGCGAATGTGGCGCTTCGGCATGGCACTGGAACCATGGCACCTCGCCGTGTCCGTGGACCGCGGAGATTCCAAGATTCCCTACAGAGTCAAGCCAGGAGATCTTGAGCTTGCGGCCTGCGGGAAAATCACTCCTGCTGAGAAGTGATCAAATGACCTCAGGGTTTGACTAGATTAATCGATCGCCATATGGTCGAGATGTAATCAACTCCGTAAGGAGTGTTCCGCCCAGATCGGTCCCGTCGGGACTAGGGCCCCGCCGCAGCTCTGCGGTTCACCTCTCACCTCGCTTCCCGAGGGATCAACATGATTGCAACCGACCTTGCGAAATGCGAAGTCTCGGTACATCCGGGACTCTGTCCCCTGCAGAGTCGTGCTGTCAGCGCTGCCTCGGCAGCGGCCCTTCCCTCCTCGGTACCAGTACTGAGGCGTCATGCCCTAGATGAGATCCGGCGCTGGGATCTCTGCGAGGAAGTCCAGGAGTCGCTCACGCTCGTCGTGAGCGAACTCGTCACCAACGTGGTGCTTCACAGCGCCAGCCCAGACGTCACTCTGCTGCTCAAGCTCAGCCCAGGGGTGTTGACCGTGATCGTCAGGGACAACGGCCAGTGGAGCACATCTGCGGGCTTGGGAGTCCGCGAGGACGCCGACTGCTTCGGGCGAGGCTTCACCCTGATCGAAGCCGTTACCACTCGGCTGACGGTCGCCCGCACACGGACCGGGAACTGGGTCACCGCAGAGCTAGACCTACCGCTCGGGGCGGGCGGCCGCAGCCCAACGGGCGGTGCCTGGCCGACCGAGTCCTCCCTGCCCGAGTGAAACCGCTGGTCACACGCTGCTGTATCGACAAGGTGGCCGATACCGAAGCAGCATTCCACCCTAAGACCGTGTCCTACATGGTCAGTTTGAGGAAGCGCTTGTAGCAGCAGAGGGCGGATGCCAGCCCGAGAAAGGCCAGGTAGTTGCCTGGTTTCCGCTCGTAACGGTGGTAGAGACGGCGGTAGCCGGTCATCCAGGACATGGTGCGTTCAATGACCCACCTGCGTCGGCCGAGTCGCTCGTTGAAGTCGATGCCCTTGCGGGCGATGCGGACGCCGATGCGTTTACCCCATAGCCATCGCCGCAGGTGAGGGATGTCGTACGCCTTGTCTGCATGGAGGCGCACGGGCTTGAGTCGGCCGCGTGGGATTCGTGTCCCATGTGGAAATGGGACAGCATCGGCTTCAGGGCGAGGGTGTTGTGTGGGTTGGCCGCGGAGAGCCCGACCCGTAGGGGCAGTCCGTTCGCGTCGGACAGGACATGCATCTTGGAACCGGGCTTATCCCGGTCCACGGGGCTCGGACCTGCAAGTTCGCCCCCTTTTAGCCCTCACGTGGGCTGAATCGAGCACCGCACGAGACAGGTCGACCAGGTCCTGCTCGTCCAGGAGCTGGAGAACCTTATGATGCAGCCGCCCCCATACTCGGGCGCGAGACCAGATGGCGAAGCGGCGATGCACGGTCGACTTCGACGCTCCGAAGCACGGTGGCAACGCCCGCCATGCGCAGCCGCTGACCAGCACGTAAATGATCGCGGCAAACACCGCCTCATCATCGATGTTCGCAACCCCGCCGCCCCATGGACGCACCCGCGCCGGCGGCAGCAACGACCTTGCCAACTCCCACACGCTATCCGGAACGATCCATCCCCACCGTCCACCCCCCCCCATGCCCTACACAACCGTCAATTGACCATGTAAGACACGGTCTTAGACCGCGGGACCGGAAGCCGAAGAGCCTCCATAAGTTCGGAAGCAGCAACGGCGCGCGACGGGCGTCAGCGCCCACCTGGCCCGGCCTCGTACGACCGGGAGCACGGCGCAGCGATCGGTCTTGTTCCACTTCGATGTGCCGGCGGCAGGTGACACGCGGTGATCTCCAGGCCGGTTTCGGCAGTGAGGTCGGCCAGATGAGACTTCCCGCCGCGGGTGCGGTAGCCGTTCGAGCCCCCACCGTCGGCAGTGATCAGCAGCCGGTGTGCCCGGGGGTAGTCGTGCCGGCAGCGGGCCTGCCACCAGCGGCGGATCGAGGCAACGGCGAACGCCGCCGTGTCGTGATCAGTGCCGATGCTGACCCAGCCGGTGTTCGCCGCCATGTCGTAGACGCCGTATGCAATGGCCTTTTCGGCCTGGCCGGGGAAGGCGTGGGTGTTAACCCTCACGGGTTGCTTGGCGGGCCGCCACTCGTGCCCCGCGTTCTTGTAGTCGCCGATCAACTCCTTCTTCTTGGTATCCCCACTGATCATCGGGTCGCACGCGTCCCTGTGATCGCGCGCCTGCTCGTTGAGGTAGCGGAACTGCCTCGACGACGGCTACCTCGGGCTCCGCCGTGACCACCCCGGGCAGGCGGTGACGCCGCCACGGAAGGGCAACAAGATCAGCCCGCCCGAAGTCCATGAAGCCCGACGCCGAGCCCGCCACCGCCACTCCTCACAGCGCATCACCGTCGAACACGCCCTCGCCGACCACAAACGCTGGAAGCAGCTGACCCGCTGGACCCACCGGCGAGACGTCCTGCCTGCCACCTACCAAGCCATCGCCGGTCTCGTCTCCGACCGCGCCATCACCGGCTGACACAGCCCCGAACAGGAGAGACACACCTCACCTGCTATCACGCACCAGCTCGTTATGAGCGCGGGACGTTGACAGTCGTGGCGCTACCCGGTCCCCGCATTGCGCTGGGTCCGGGTAGTGCCACCCTCAGCTGTACACCTGCACTGAGTAGAGCGAGTATCCGTAGGTTGTGCCGCGCTGGGTGAGGGTCAGCCGTAGGTAGCGGCCCTGGCCGCTCAGCCCGGTGAGGTCGTCGGTATCGCCGTTGCCCGTGCTCGTGCTGTAGATCGTCGTCCACGTGGTGCCGTCCTGCGACATCTGCACCTGGTACGCCTTCCCGTAGGCCGCCTCCCACGCCAGCTTGACGCGGCCGATGGACTGCGAGGCGCCGAGATCGACCTGAAGCCACTGCGGGTCGGCGCGCAGACTCGACCAGCGTGTGGCCGGGTCGCCGTCGGTGGCGTACTCCGACGGGAAATCGGCCGTCTCGACGGACGAGGCAGTGGTGGGCCGGGCCTGGGCGAGATCCGGGGAGTAGACCTCGACGCCGTACAGCGAGTATCCGTAGGTTGTGCCGCGCTGGGTGAGGGTCAGCCGTAGGTAGCGGCCCTGGCCGCTCAGCCCGGTGAGGTCGTCGGTATCGCCGTTGCCCGTGCTCGTGCTGTAGATCGTCGTCCACGTGGTGCCGTCCTGCGACATCTGCACCTGGTACGCCTTCCCGTAGGCCGCCTCCCACGCCAGCTTGACGCGGCCGATGGACTGCGAGGCGCCGAGGTCGACCTGAAGCCACTGCGGGTCGGCGCGCAGACTCGACCAGCGTGTGGTGGCGGCGTCGTCGGTGACGTTGGCCCCGGCGAAGTAGTCAGTGTTATTGGTGGAGTTGCCAGCGCCGTTCATATTGGCCCTCAGGACCGGCTCGACGCTGGAGGTGGTGACCGGACGGTACTGGGCGAGATTGCCCGGCAGCGCGGCCGAGGGGTGGCCGGTCGAGTGTCCGGCCGCGCCCATAACGGGCACGAAGTCCAGGTAGGCGGCGGTCGGCTTGGGCGAGCCCCAGGTCTGCTGAGCCAGGACGCGCAAGGGCTTGGCGATGCCGTCAGCGACCTGTTCCTCAGTCTCTGCCCCGGGCGTGTCGCACCAGATGTGCAGCTTGGAGCCGCGGTTCTTCGTCGGGTCGGTCAGGGTGCCGCCGTTGTCGAAGGTGTCGGCCGTCCACGTCGTGTACAGGGACGCCGTCGGGGGCTTGTAGCCGCCGAGCACGTAGTAGAGCTGGGAACGGGGCTCGTTGGTGACGATGTGGCCGGCATCCACCAGCGCCTGCGCGCTGAGCCCGGCGGAGTTCCACTTTTCGCCGATGATGTCGGCGTTCGGTGTGACGGTGCCGTCGCCGTGTATGCCGTCGGTCCACATGCGTGCGGTCTTGCCCGCGGCGCGGATGACGGAGTCGACGTGGTTGATGAAGCCGTAGTAGGTGTCGGCGGCCTTGGCGCCGCTGCCGTAGTGGGCCTGCGCGTAGGTCAGCAGCTGAGGGTAGCTGGTGTAGCTGGTGAGGTACTCGTCGGCTCCCATGTGGAAGTAGGGGGCGGGGAAGAGCGCCAGGTACTCCTTCACGAGGTCGTCGACGATGGTGTAGGCGCCGGGCAGGGAGAGGTCAATCTTGCCGGTCGCCGCGGTACCAGAGGAGTCTTTGAGCTGGAGGTCGGGATGCGCCGCCAGGATCGGCGCCATGTGGCCGGGGGCGTCGATCTCGGGGACGACCATCACGTGGTAGCGCGCCGCGTAGGCGATGAGGTCGGTCATCTCCTGCTTGCTGTAGTGCTGGGTGGAGACGACCTCGGGGTGGCTGGTGCTCTCGATGCGGAAGCCCTTGTCGTCCGACAGGTGCAGGTGAAGGTAGTTGAGCTTGAGGTGGGCCATTTCGCGGATCTGCTGCTGCAGCCAGCCGATAGTGAAGTACTTGCGGCCGACGTCCACCATGAGGCCGCGCTCGGGCTTGGCGGGCCAGTCGCGGGCCGTGCCGCCTGGAACGATGTTGCTGCGACCGAGGAGTTGCAGGACGGTCCTGGTGCCGTAGAACGCGCCGGCGTCGGTGCGGGCGGTCACGGTGAGTGCCCCGGCGACCTTGAGCGCATAGCCCTCGGTGCCGAGCTGAGTGTCGGCCGATCCGAGGGTGAGCACGATGTCGCCGGTGCGCGCCTGGTCCGGGGTGGTCTTTACGACCGGCACGGTGGTCCCCGTGTGCACAGACAGGTCCGCGGCGAACTGCTGCGCGTCGTCGGTCAGGGTCCCGGCGTAGGTGCTGTCGGCCAGGACGCGGACGGCCGGGGTGAGGACGAAGCCCCCTGAGGTGCCGGTCCACTGCTGGAGGGCAGGGACGGTCGGCGGGACAGGAGTGGCGGCATGTCCGGTCGCGGCCGTCGGGAGGATGGCAACGGCGGCGAGCGCTACCGCGGCGGTGGCACCGGCGAGGGCGCGGCGGATCCTGGTCCGCCACGCGGAGCGGTCGAGCGGTGGTGGCGGGGAGACATGTGATGTCCGGTCGGGTGCCATAGGGATTCCCTTCGTGACAATCGCGAATCGCAGACGACAGAACCCTCTGCAGAGACTTGACACCGGAGTGAACTGGCAGCAGGGAAGCCTCGTCAAGAGGTCTACACCAATTCGTTCCATGGTTTCTTTTAGTAATGCTCACCTCGCCCTGCCGTACGGCCCGCCAGACCGCAGGTGGCGGAGTGACGGTGGCGTCGGCCGTGCACGTAGGACGGTTACCGCGACGACCAGGACCAGACCGAAGGAGGCGACGACCGGGTGCCGCCTGCGGCCGCCGACCTTCTTCCCGCCGTCCGCCGGATATCGAGCACACGATCCTCGCCGGAGTCCGCACCGACTGGGAGTCGACGATCGACGCTGTCCGGTCGGGTGAACACCGAAGCACGGTGGCAACGCCCGCCACGCGCAGCCGCTGACCAGCACGTAAATGATCGCGGCAAACACGCCTCATCATCGATGTTCGCAACCCCGCCGCCCTGTGGACGCACCTGCGCCGGCGGCAGCAACGGCTTGCCAACTCCCACAAGCCATCCGGAACGAGCCATCCCCACCGTCCACCCTCCCATGCCCTACACAACCGTCAACTGACCATGTAGGAGACGGTCTGAGGGCGGCATTACCGAAGGGTGGTGGCTATGCCCTGGCGCGACCGAAAGTCGGGCATGGCCACCACCCTGGTCTGTATCCGCAATAAGGTGCTCTATCGAAACAGGCCACAGGGCGAGCACCTGGCGGTCCGTCTCAAGCGGAGCGCTCCCACTCCTCGGCTGAGACCGGGTGCGCGAACGGCCGACTGTTGGCATACCGCTCCAATTCGTCGGCGGCCGCTGCCGCCATGCGGTGGAGTTCGTTGCCCAGCGAGCCGGCGATGTGTGGGGTCAGCACCACGTTGGGCAGGCCGTAGAGTGGGGATTCGGCGGGCAGCACCTCAGGAGCGGTCACGTCGAGCACGGCGTCAAGTCGGCCGGACACCAATTCCTCGGTAAGCGCCTGTTGGTCGACGAGCGAACCGCGGGAGGTGTTGATCAGCGTCGCCCCGGTGCGTAGCGCTGCCAGCCGTTCGCGGTTGATCAGATGGTGGGTGGCGGGCAGCTCGGGGGCGTGCAGGCTTACCACGTCGCTCCTGCGGCACAGTTCGTTGAGGTCGACGGCCGTTGCGCCCAGCCGCTTCGCCTCCCGGGGCTGGAGAAACGGGTCGTGGACGAGCAGCTCCAGGTCGTGTGGTCGCAGCAGTTTCAGAACGCGGCGGCCGATCCGGGATGCTCCGATGACGCCTACGGTCCGGCGGTAGTTGCCAGCATCGGCGTAGGCGGCCTGCCAGTCCTGGTCGGCGCGGCGCTGCCGATAGTCATCACGGATCCGCAGCACTTCCTTGCCCGCCAGAAGCACGAAGGCAACGGTGTACTCGGCGACGGGCAGGGCGTTGGCCCAGGCGGCGGATGTGACATCGATGCCACGGTGCCAGCAGGCCTCGGTGATGTGATGCTTAACGGACCCAGCCGCGTGGATGACCGCGCGGAGCCGGGGTGCCCGGTCCAGCACGTCCTCGGTCAGAGGCGGGCAGCCCCAACAGCTGACGATGACTTCCGCCTCGCTGAGGGCCGCCGAGGCCTCCAGTGTGTTGAAGTTGTCGACCACCAGGTGCGGGTCTAGATCGGCGATCGAGGTCATCCTCCGCATCGTCTGCTCGTCAATCAGCCTGGCCGCCAGGTCGGCGTGCATCGCAAGCAGGGCACGCGGTCGGCGGCGTGGAACTGGGGCGTAGCCGGCGTCATCGACGGGAAGAGAGTTGTGCACGGCGTCTCCTGGGCAGAGTCTGGCGCTAGGGTCTGACGGTCACAGGCGGTCGGCGTCACTTGACGGCTCCAGCCGTCATGCCTGCCTTCCAGAAGCGCTGCAATCCGATGAAGGCCACGACCAAGGGGATGACGGCGAGCAGAGAACCGGTGACCACTAGCGGGTAGTACTCCGGGAAGGCGCGAGTCTGGGTGTTCCAGGAGTAGAGCCCGAGGCTCACCGGGAAGAGCTTTGTGTCGGAGAGCATGACCAGCGGGAGGAAGAAGTTGTTCCAGATGGCGGTGAACTGGAACAGGAAGATCGTCACGAAGCCAGGCATGACCATGCGAACGCCGATCGACCAGAACGTCCGCAACTCCCCCGCCCCGTCCATCCGGGCGGCTTCGAGGACCTCCCCAGGGACGTACCCGCTGCAGAACACCCGGGCAAGGTAGACGCCGAAGGGATTGACCAGCGACGGCAGGAACACGGCCCAGAAGCTGTTGACGATCCCCACCTTGGAGGCGAGCAGATACATCGGCAGCGCAAGCGCCGTGGTCGGCACGAGCACGCCCAACAGGACGAGACCGAAGAGCTTCTCCTTGCCCCGGAATTGGTAGACATGAAACGCGTAGCCAGCTGCTACGCAGATGAAGGCGCACAGCGCGGCGCCGACCCCCGCGTACAGCAGCGAGTTGAGGTACCACCGGAAGTAAACGCCGTCGCCGGTGGCCGCCAGATGGGCGAGGTTCTCGCCAAGGTGCCAACGGTCGAGCGAGAGCGTGCGGCCGCCGAGCAGGTCCCCGGTGTTCTTGGCCGCTGCGGTCAGAAGCCACAGCAACGGCAGGATCATGTACAGCGTTGACGCTAGCAGGACGCCGTTCACAGCGGCCTTCGACAGGGACCAATGGCGCGGGCGCCTAATGTCCAGGTCGGGGGCCCGCCGCGGAGTATGACGCCGTTGTTGGAACTCTATGGGCCTGGTCGTGCTCATGCTCCGTCTCCCTTCGCCTTGGTGGAGCGCCCGCCGGAGAACCGGGTGGCAATAAACGAGAGGGCGGCGGCCGCGAGGGCGAGTAGGACGGAGGAGGCGGCGGCCAGGCCGTAGTCGTTGCGTTCGAAGGCGGCCGTGTAGGCGTACATGTTGGGCGTCCAGGTGGTGACGACGCCAGGGGCCGCACCGTGGAGGATCATCGGTTCGGTGAACAGCTGGAGCGAGCCGATCACAGTGAAGAGGCCTACCATGGCCAACGATGGTCGGATCAGGGGCAGCTTGATGCTCAGGGCTGTACGCAGCGGGCCGGCGCCGTCGACGACAGACGCCTCCAGGACCTCGCGGGGGATCGCCTGGAGGGCCGCGAAGAAGATGATCACGTTGTAGCCGGTCCACTCCCACAGGGCGATGTTGACGACGGCGGGTACCGGATTGCCCAGCATGTCGAGCTGGAGACCCGCCGAGTCCAAGGCGCTGACCACGGGGCTCACGCCCGGAGTATAGAGGTACATCCAGATCAGTGCGGCGATGATGCCGGGGACAGCGTGCGGCAAGAACAGGGCGAGCTGGTAGATGCGTTTCGCCCGAGCGAGGGCCGAGTCGAGCAGCAGCGACAGCAGCAGCGACAGGCCGATCATCAGCGGGATGTAGAGCAGGCAGTACAGGGCGAGGTTGACGAACCCGTCGCGGAATGCGGCGTCCCCCAGGGCCTCTGTGTAGTTGCCGATACCGCTGAAGACCCGCTTCACACCGCCGAAGCCGAGGCCCGACCCCTTTTCGCTGTAGAGGCTGAGGTAGATCGCGTTGCCGATGGGAATCAGCGTGCAGGTGGTGAAGAGGCCGAAGAACGGGAGGAGGAGCAGGGCCGGGGCCCCTGGCCGCCCCCGCCGAGGGGCGGGGGCGGCCAGGGACGGGACTCGCCGCGGCGCAGGGGCCACCATCAGCCGGTCACCTTGATCCCGCGGTTCTCCAGTTCCTTCTTGGTCGCCGTCTCGGCGCCTTGGACGGCGGTGATGATGTCGCCGCCACCGCTGTGGACCTTGGCGAAGGAGTCCTTGAGGGAGTTGTTGGTGGTGCCCATGACCGGGCCCCACGTCCACCGGGTCCTGATCGACTTTGCGGCCTTCGAGTACAGGCCGTAGAGGTCCTGGTCGCCAAAGAGAGTGCTTTGGAAGGCGTTCTGGGCAACCGGGACCAGATTCGTGGCAGCCGGGTAGGAGGAGGACGTGCCCGAGTTGATGCGTGCCTTGATGGCGTCCTCGCTCGTTGTCGCCCACTCAGCGAACTTCACCGCTGCCTCGGCCTTCTTGCTGTCCTTAGATACGGCGAACGTGGTACCGCCGAGCATGCCACTCGCCGGCTGCCCGTCGAAGGTCGGCATCGGGGCTGCCGCCCACTTGCCCGCTTGGTCGGGAAGCGTGCCGCCCAGCACCCCTGCGCCCCAGCTGGCGCCGAGATAACCGACTGTCTGAGCCTTTTGCAGAGAGGCGGTCCACTGCTGAGAGAAGGACGGGGCGACGTGGACCAGATCGTCGTTGATC
Organism: Streptomyces sp. NPDC005706; assembly: GCF_040631045.1. NCBI lineage: Bacteria > Bacillati > Actinomycetota > Actinomycetes > Kitasatosporales > Streptomycetaceae > Streptomyces > Streptomyces sp. NPDC005706. Next base: position 112,750 of record NZ_JBEXYS010000011.1, read on the forward strand.
ATCTTCTGCCAGTACTGGGCCGTCTGTCGGGTGGCCTGGTCCTGGAAGCTGACCTTCCAAGAGTCGTTCCCAGGCTTGAACCACTGCGCGCCGGCCTGCCAGGCCATTACCTCGAAGGTGCTCGGGTCGTCGGGGAAGAATGTGGCGATACGGGCTTTGGAGTCAGCCTCCTTGATCTTCTTCGCTGCCGCCCGGAACTCGTCCCAGGTTTTCGGGGGGGTCGTGATCTTCGCCTTCTTGAAGACGTCCTTGCGGTAGTAGAAGGCCTGGGGTGCGGCGTCGAGCGGAAGGGCCCATGTTGACTTGCCGAGCGTCGTCATCTTGAGGGCCTGCGGCAGATACTTGGACTTGAGGGTGTCAGGCACGTACTTGCTGATGTCCTGCACGGCGCCGCGGCTGACGAAGTCGGGCAGCTGCGGGTATTCCACGTTGAAGATGTCAGGCGCATTGCCCGCGTTGACGGCGTTGGAGATCTTGGCGTAGCCGCCCGCGTTGCCTGACGGGATCTCTTGGAACGTCACGCGGATGTCCTGATGGGTGGCGTTGAAGGCATTGACGACGTCCTGCGTCCCCTTGGCCCAGCCCCAGAACGTGATGGCGACGGGGTCTTCCTTGGAGGGCGTGTCCGCGTCGCCGCCGGAGCCGCACGCGGACAGCGTGGCGAGGCACAGGGCGGTCGTGGCGGCAACGAGGCCGGAACCGTATGTTTTGCGGCGGGGGAACGAGGAGGAAGACATGGCGCGGCTCCTTAGAGAAGTCACGGCACCGGAGTCCCCTCGGCGCCGCTAGGTCACGCTGGATTGACCACATCTTCCGAGGGGGGTAGATCGAAGTCAATACCTTTCGATCAACTGACCGGGTTCGATCAGGGCCCTTCGCTGGGAATGCCCGGGCAAGTGGTCCCTGAGCGGGATCGATGTATGTTTTCTACCCTCCGTAGGCCTGCCTGCGACTGGTACGGTTTGATCAAGCTGATTATTTGATCAGGTGTAGTGTTCCCTGCCTGGAAGGATCCTTGCCATGCAGCTCCCGCCCGAGGACCGCACCCTCAGTCCGTACACCGGCTGGACCCGGGCACACTGGGAGGCGGCCGCCGATAGCATGCTCGCCGCCGTGCAGCCCTACGCTGGCCCACATCACGCCCTGATCGACCTCCCCGGCCCTCGGCCTAGCTGGTCCGGTCGGCGCTCCGATGGTCTAGAGGGATATGCGCGCACATTCCAGCTCGCCGCCCTGCGTGTTGCCGGCGCCGCGGGCAAAGACCCGCACGGTCTCATGGAGCGGTATGCCGAGGGCCTGGGGGCGGGCACCCGCAACCCCACCACAGAGCGAGACCTCGCTGACGGCGACCTCATGTCTTGGGGCGCTATCACCGACCACGGCCAAGCCATGGTCGAGGCGTCGACGGTCGCCCTGTGCCTACGCCTCACCCGCCCCTGGCTGTGGGACCTGCTCGACGACGGCGTGTGCGAACGGGCCGGGCGCTGGCTCGCAGAAGCCCTCCGCCGTGAACCCAACGACAACAACTGGTGGCTGTTCCCCCTGACCGTCGGCGGTTTCCTCGCCGAGGTCGGCATCGAAACCGAGGCCGCCCGCGCGGCCGTAGACCGGGGGCTGGAAAAGATCGACCAGTGGTACCTGGGCGACGGCTGGTACACCGACGGCCGCCCCCGCGCCTTCGACCACTACAACGGCTGGGCCCTACACCTGTTGCCGGTCCTGCATGCGCACCTGGCTGGTGACGCGGTCCTGACAGCGGCGTACGGCGAACGGCTCGCCGCCTTTCTAGACAGCTACGCCGCCACCTTCGGAGCCGACGGGGCTCCGGTCCACCAGGGGCGCTCACTGAGCTATCGGTTCGGCGCCGCTGCCGCCGTCTGGGCCGGAGCCCTCACCGGCCGCACGCCCCTGTCCCCCGGAAGCACACGCCGGATCACCTCAGGGGCGCTGCGCTACTTCCTCGACCGGGGCGCGCTGGATGACCGCGGACTGCTCACCCTCGGCTGGCACGGCCCCTACTCGCCGCTGGTGCAGCCCTACTCGGGCCCCGCCTCCCCCTATTGGGCTACCTGCGGCTTCCTCGGCCTTCTGCTGCGAGCCGACCACCCTGTATGGACGGCGACGGAGGAGCCTGCCCCAGCCGAACGCTCGGACCGGATACAGGGCCTGCCCGCGCCGGGCTGGCTGATCCAGTCCACCGCAGCGGACGGTGTCGTACGTCTCCACAACCACGGCAGCGACGACCAGCCCCGCGACGAGGTCGCTCCCGACGACCCGCTCTACTCCGCCCTCGCCCACTCCACCGTGACCGGTCCGACGACCGACCTGCCGGACAACCACTTCGGCCTGGAGATCGACGGCGTCATCAGCGAACGCGGCCGGATCGAGCCCCTGGGCGCCGGCGCCGGCTGGGCCGCCTCTGCCCACCGGCCGAGCATCGGTGGCCGGCCGCTGCCAGGAGCCACCATCACCTCGCTCACGATCGCGCACGGAGCGGACGAGGTCCGCTGCCACGTCGTGGCCGGCGCCCCACCAGGCACTGCGGTTGTGCACGGCGGCTGGGCGGTGACAGGCGAACGGGTCGAGTCGAAAGTCTTGATGGAGTCCGGGCTGGCCGGGCGAGTCATCAACGAGAGGGGAGTCCGGGCCGAGGCCCGTTGTATATATGGCCTGGACACGGCTGTCGTGGTGCGATCAAAGGACGGCACGGCGTTCGGCCCGGCGGCGGCGGTCTCGATACTCCGGGGCGCAACGACCGAGGGAGCCTGCCTGTTCGTGGGCGCGTTCCGCCTCGACGGGTCCGGGGCCCGAGGGGCAGCAGCACCGGTAGAGGTCACCGTCGCGACGCTCCCCGACAGCAGCTGGTCGATCACCGCCACCTGGCCGGACGGCAATATGCACCGGGCGACGATGCGCGCGGTCTCCGCGGACATCTGCCGGACGCCCGCCTGATACCGGGTGCCGGGCTCCTGACCCCGGCACCCCGCAGCACAGTGGCCGCCGTCCTCACGGACGGCGGCCACTGTGGATAGCAGCGAGTTCAGACCGGTTCGCCGCAGGATTTACGGATCTTGAGCGTTGGTAGCAGCTCGAGCTGGTGCACCGGCAGAGAGTCGCCTGCCTTGAGCCGCCTCAGTAGTAGGTCGAGGGCTTCGGCGCCGACCGCGCTTCTCGGCGGGGCCACGGCCGTCAGCGGCGGGTCGGAGAGCGAGGCATATACGTCGTCGTAGGCGAGGAGCGCAAGGTCTTGGGGCACGGTGATGCCGTGCGTGCGCAGAAGCGGCGGCAGCTGTATGGCGTCCTGATCGTTGTGTACGAGTACGGCCCGCGCACCCGAGCGGGCGGCTTCGGCGATCAGCGCTGCCAGTTCCTGCTCGCCCCCAGGCGAACTGGACACGTCGATCACCGGCAATTCGGCCAGCCCGAGCTGGTGTGCCGCGGCCGTGTACCCGGCGCGGACCTCGTGTGCCGTGCGGGTGTCGAAGCGGGCAGCGAGGAGGACCGACTTGTGGCCGAGCTCCGAGAGGCGGCGCAGGGCAAGGAGCACCCCGTGCCGGTGGTTCGAACACACCGCGTCCAACTGCGCCGCCGGAGTCGCGGGGGCGGCTCGACGTTCCACCAGCACAGCAGGTACTGGAAGGTCGGCCAGCCAGTCGCTGCCTCTGAGCCCTTCTTCAGGTGTCCAGCCGGGCGTCAGCAGCAGGCCATCGACGTCCGAGTCCAACAGCCTTTCGATCTGCGCGCGATCACGATCGGCCCCGTACGGCGCGATGCCGAGGATCACCCTGGCCCCGGCCGCAGCGGCAGCAGCACTCGCACCGGCTACGACGTCGTCGAAGTACGCGCCGACGGCTGGCACGAGCATGCCGATCACTCGCCCGGGCCCACTTCGCCAGCCTCGGGCTTCGCTGGCGCGTACCGACACCGTGCCGTGCGCGCGCTCCAGCCTGCCCTCGCCGGCGAGCGCCGCGATGTCGCGCCGGACAGTGACCGCCGGGATTCCGAGGCGCTCGGCCAGTTCCACGACCCGGATCGACCCAGCGTTGCGGACGACGTCGAGGATGCGCGTCCGTCGTTCGTGCGCCGACACGGCCATCGGATCTCCTCTTCATTACGGGGTATCGAGTGCAAGATGCCAGTCGCGGGGCCGACCGAGCTGGCACCCGTGGCGTCCAGACGCACTCGATCACATAATGGTCACCTGATCAATGCCGTACGTCAAACTGGTAGCGCCCGGGGCGGCAGCCCCTGTCGCGCACAGCTTCTCCTGTGACCAACCGTGCTTGACGTCGTCCGGATCTTCCGCCACGCCCTGATGAGCAGAGAGACAGCGGGCGGAGTCGCGTCCGGTTGTGCCAGTGGGCACGCATAGAGTCGACTGCGAGGTTCCAGCGAATCCTCCGCTCGGCGCCGACCCGGGCGCGGACTGCTGCGCCAGCATCTCCCGTGCCACGGCAGTCCTGTCTCGCACTAATGACCTGAGTTAGAGATTCGTCGTTAGCGGTCGCTGCCCTGGTCTGCTACACGGCCGGCGATTTCTCCCGGCTGATCTACCGGCGGCCCTGCCCCCACGCCCGGCCCGACGGGCGCAAAAGCTTCTCCTGGAAGGACTACCGCGACCTGTTCCAGACCGCCCACCAGCAGCTCGGCGGACCGGTCGTGCTGGTCTGGGACAATCTCAGCACGCTCGTCACCGCCGGCATGCGCCACTACATCGCCGACCGCGACTGGGTCACTGTCTTCCAACGATCGCCCTACGCACCCGACCTCAACCCGGTCGAGAGCATCTGGTCCGTGCTACGGCGCACCACCACAGCCAACCGCGCGTTTGCCGACCCCGACTGATCACGGCCGTCCGGCGCGGCCTGCGCTAGCTCCAGTACCGACACGACGGCCTCTGCCTCAGCCCTGGCTGGCGGTGAAAACGTTCCGACGGATGGCCGCCCGCGGTCGGGTCCGCGTTGAGGACGCGCATCCGTGGCCGGGCTTCGCCGACTACGTGCCTGATCCCCTCTACCGGGTGGCGTCGGCTTCGGAGGTCGCGAGCTTGCTGCGCATGACAACAGCCATGCCGGCAATAGTGACCGCCATGGCGGCGATTTGCATGGGTGTGGGGGCGCCGGCCAGGTGGAGCATCGCGGAGCCTGCACCGACCAGTGGAGACACCGCGAGCCCGAGGAGCGCCGAGTAAGATGGGCCACCCACCAGCAGAATGCGGTGTTGCAGCAGGTAGGCGGGCACATAAACCACGATCCCGAGCAGAGCCAGCATGCCCAGCGCCGCCCATCCGGCCTCACCCCCGGCGACGAGGGCCCAAAGCGCGAGGGGGATCGTGCCGACCGCGAAGATCGGCAAAATCCTCGGGGCCATCGCTCCCCGGTATCCACGGTTGACCCGCTCGAAGTAGATCCCGTAGAACGCCATAGAGAATAGAGCAGCCACGGCTACGAGCGAGCCCAGGGCGACCTGTTGTCCGAGGTTCCCGGCAAGTCGCGGTACTGCGTAGAGCACAGCTCCGGCGACCGCAATGACCGTTCCGACGATCGTCCGTACCGGTGGGCACTTGCGGGCCGTAACGCCTTCGGCGAGAAGTACCACAGCCGGCGTGAGCGACATGCCTAGGGCGGGCAGTGCGGGCCCAGCGAGGCTGATGGCGAGCGTCGACAGAAGCGTATAGGCGGTCACGCCGGTCAGCGCAAGGATGGCCACCTGCCACCAACGATAGCGGGGCCGGGGGGCCGCAACAGAGTGCTCCTTCCCAGCCGGTGCAGTTCGGGACGCCGACCACCAGGTGAGGGCGAGCAGTCCCAGGACGGTAAATCCAGTACGGCCTGCCGATACCGTGGCGGTACTGGCCCCGCGGAGCGACGCCTGCACGATCAGCCAGGTCGAAGCCAGCAGGACGACCAGAGCAGCCGACTGCCAGGCCAACCGCGCCTTGCGAGCCTGTCCGGACGCGCCGTCGCCGGGCCCCTCGGACTGATCGGCCGGATCCGGCTTGCCGTCACGCACCCACTTCACAGACCACTTCCTCGTATACGGCACAGGTGCGCTGCACCATCAGGTCAGCGGTGTACAGCCCCCGATACCGATCGTGCGCGCTGGCCGTACGTAGTCCAGTGCGGTCCGGGTGAGAGAGAACCTCCAAGGCGGCCTTGGCCAGGCCTTCGCAATCCTCCGGGGCGACGAGCAGCCCGTCGACGTCCTTTCGAATCATCTCCGGGATGCCGCCGACCTCTGTTGCCACGATGGGGATATGCGAAGCCATCGCTTCGAGCACGACCAGGTTGGCCGCGTCGGCCCGCGAGGGCACCAGCAGCACATCGGCCCCGATCTGCCCGGTCAGCGCGCCCGAGACGCTTCCGTAGAAGTGCACGTTGCCGCATAGGCCGAGCGCCGAGACCATTCTGCGGACCAGCGGTTCATCGGGTCCGGTGCCCACGAGGTGGAGCTGAGCATCCGGTATGGAGCGGCGGATCAGGTCGAATGCCAGGACGGCGGTGTCGGCGCCCTTCTCCGGCGACAGCCGCCCGTAGTACAAGAAGTTGGGACCCGGTGAGTCGTTCAGACAGAATTCCGACGGTGCGGGGACGTCCACGCCGTTGGGTACATGACGCACCTGGTCCCCGTCGCCGAAAAACTTGCAAAGGCCAGCGAACTTGGTGACGGTGATGACCGTGAGCTGTGCGTTCGCGGCGGAGGCTACGCGCAGGAACGCATCGACGGGGTTGTACATGTGCTGGGTGTACACCAGCGGGACCCCCAGCGCCGTGGACAGCTCGAGGCCCCGAAAACCGGCGTGCATCAAGTGCGCGTGGACGATATCGGGACCCCACTGCGCGCCCTGCTCGTGCAGCGTACGGGAGTTGTTCGGCTCGGCGGGGTCGGCTCCGTTCGGCAGGAGCGTCCGGTCGACGCAGACATCGGCGCCGGCCTCCCTGCACCGTTCGGTCAGGACACCGTCGCTCCCGGCGACAACTTTCACCGTCAGCCCCCGGTGAACTTGGTGGGCGACTTGGGTGGCGACATGGCTGACCGTACCTCCGGTGGTCGGCCCGCATTGGACAAGATGGATGACGCGCATGTTTCGGAGTCCTTGCATAGGGGAGTGAGCCTGCTGGCGCCCGCGGTCAGCTGCCCTCGACGGAACGTGCCATCACGGAGTTCCCCGCGGTCAGTCCGCCGTCGACCGTCAGCACCGAGCCGGTGATCCAAGCGGCGCTACCGGAGGCGAGGAAACAGACGGCGGCCGCGACGTCGTTGGGATCGCCGACCCTTCCGAGGGGGTACCACTGGGTCAGCGCGTCGAAGACCGTCGAATTCTTGGCCTCCTGCTCGGCCCATGCGGCTGTGCGAATTGTGCCCGGGTTGACCGCATTGGCGCGGATCCCGTAAGGGCCGTACTCGACGGCCAAGCTGCGCGTGAACGACACCAGCGCCGCCTTGGCCGCGCTGTAGGACGGATGTCCGTAGAAGGCGAAGGCATTGACCGAGACGATATTGACGATAACCCCGGTGCGCCGTTCCATCATCGAGGGGAGGACCGCCTGGCAGCAGTGCACCCCACCCTTGACTATGACGTCGAGGTCCGTGTCCCAGAGGTTGGTCGGAGCCTCGTGCAGTTTCGGCGGGATCGGGCAGGCTACGATCGCGTTGTTCACCAGAAGATCGACCGGTCCTAAGACGCTCTCTGCGGTCGCGATCGCCGCGCCGACGCTGTCGCGCTCGGTGACGTCCAAAGCGATACCGAGGGCGCGGTGCCCTAGCGCAGTCAGTTCGTCGGCGAGATCCTTGCATCCCCGTTCATCGATGTCGGTCACTACCACCGAGGCACCCTCGCGGGCCAGCCGCGCGGCTGTAACGCGCCCGATGCCTCCGGCAGCTCCGGTAATCAGTGCGACCTTCCCAGTCAGGTCGAAGCGGTCCGCAGTCGTCATGGTGAGAACCTCTTGTCTCAATGGGCCGCCGGGCTGTTCGCCCGAGACTGGCCGTTGTCGAAGTAGTCGCGCAGCACCGGGTCCAGCTCCGGTACCGCGAGTGGAGTTCCCCCGTCTCGAAGGGACCGGGTCGCCAGTTCGCCGGCCGCGACCGCCATCCGGGCCGCAACCGGGGAGGTGCTGGTGGGGGCCCCCTCGCGGACAAAGTCGACGAACTCCTCGATCGCCTTCACGTCGGCGTCGTCGTGCCCTCCGGTGCTGCCCGGGATCCGGTACTCGGCATCTCCGCGCTCGTCGTATTGGCGTCGCCCCTTGTTCCACACCCTGATCGCTCCTCCGGCCTCGTCGCCGAAGTTCTCCATCCGCCCTTCGTCGCCGATGACCGTGAAGCTGCGCCAGTAGTCGGGGGTGTAGTGGCACTGCTGATAGGCGGCCAGCACGCCGTTGTCCAGGCGTATGTTGACCACGGACAGGTCCTCGACATCTATGGTCGGGTTGAGGTCGCGCTGCGACTTCGGAGGCCAATTGTCACGGGACAGCCAGTCGTCGGCCTTCGGCTCTCCGGCGGCACGCCGCGGAAGGTCGCCGTAGACGGTCAGGTCGCCCAGCGCCTGCACCGTTTCGGCGTAGCCGCCGACGATCCAGTGCAGTGCGTCGAGGTCGTGAGCGGCCTTTTGGATCAGCAGACTCCCGACCTTGGAGCGGTCGGCGTGCCAGTCCTTGAAAAAGAAATCTCCGCCGTGGCCGACGAAGTGACGCACCCACACGCTGCGCGGCCGCCCGATGTCACCCCGTTCCACAATCTCCTTCATCAGGCGGACGACCTGCATATGGCGCATGTTGTGTCCCACGTACAACCGTGAACCGGTGTCATGGGCGGCCCGGAGGATGGCGTCGCACTCAGCGAGCGAGACGGCCATCGGCTTCTCGAGGTAGGCGGCCTTGCCCGCACGCAGGGCATCGATGGTGACCTCGGCGTGAGTGTGATCTGGCGTCGCGACCAGGACCGCGTCTACATCTTCCCGCTTCAGCATCTGCCGGTAGTCGGTATCGACAGTGACGTTGCCGAACAATTCGGCCACCTTCCGCGCCGTGGCCTCGTCCAGATCAGCCACCGCGGTGACACGGGACCCGTCGCCGGGCCGACGGTGTGCGGTCTCGGCCAGGCTGCGCCGAAGTCCCAGCCCGATGGCGCCGATTCGAAGATCACCCATAGCTCTGCGCACTCCCAAGATGTGTCGTGGGCCGGCGGACGCGCCTCAACGACGTCTGCAGGTGCTGCTGGTGGATCGATAGCCAGACCTGCGATCTCGCAATACGTCGCCGATGACGGGCTCATCATGCGCAATAATGATTTGATGGACAAGCATTAGAGCAAGATCGAGCAATGGTGCACACCCCGAGTGGACGTGCCGTCACACGTGGGCTGACGGGGGAGAGTGGGCGAGCTGGTTCTGTTTTCCTTGAGGCGCGCTACGTCAACCCAAGCCTCGCTTGTGACCGATACTTTCTTGGCCGCGTCCCCCCGTCATCTCCCCCTGCCCCCGGGCCGAGGTGTGCAGCGGATCGCCGCAGCAGGGCCAGGGCCTCGCCAAGGGCCAGCCTCTTGCCTGGGGCGCGACAACAGGTGCTTGGCTCCCAGGAACCGTCCCAAGGACGGCGCGGCCGTGACACTCAAGAGGTGCACCAGTGACGGCCCCGGCGGGTTCGACCGGTCCTGGGTGCTGGCGGCCGACGGCACGGTCCGACTGCCTTCGGACTTGTGCCTGGTAGCGGATGGCAAGAATTCCCTGCAGACCCTCGACTGCGTCGGCGACATCGCCACCAGCGGTACGGTCACCGATCCGGGAACCAGGGGACCGGGCGCTATCTCACTGAGGCCGGTGACGGTGTGAGGCTCGCAGAAGCCGGCGATGGTGGGCAACGGTGGACTGCCCCAGCACCGATCAGCACGACGTAGGCACGCCACGATGGCCTGATCCCGCCCGTGGACTCTGCCTTAAGGGGTGGTGACCACGGCGCTGCGCGTGGAACCCGACCGGCGGGGTTGATCAGCAGGCAGAGTGCCGGACGAGCACCCGTTCGGTGCCGGGCCAGGATACGCACCCAACCCGTGCGGCCTCTCTCACGTCACGGGCCGATCACGACCACCGCCTCTCTCACGGTCGCTACGGCAGCGTCGGCCAGACCAGCGCCTGAGCGACCATGACGTTCTCACCCTTGCAGACCGCGGGGGCCTGCGGGCAATTCGTAGCCAAGACCAATCGCTTCGCTCACACGTTGGCAGAACGCGGCATCGTCTGAGCCGGTCCAGACTCGGTAGATAGGCAAGCCGTCTGGTGGTGTGCTGATGAGGAGAAGGATCTCAGACTCACCCGCGAACCGATCCGGTGAGCCAACATGGCCCGGCCTCAATCGCTCCCAAGGTCGTCAGTTCCGCGATCAGTCATGCGCGTATCTGCGCAAAGGAAATAGTTGCTGAGCATGTCTTGTCACGACTGCGCCGGTCGGCCCAAAATTGGGGGCCCTGTCAGCTCGCTGCTGATCCTGCGGGGCCACCCCAGCTGTGGGCCCTGCCCTCATCTCCGGGCCACGAAGTGAAACCCCATCCGTTCGCCATTCGACGCAGGAGGTGGATGTGTCGGCTACTGCGTCTAACTCGCCCCGCCAGGACACACCTACCGTTCCCGCCCGCCCGACAGCCGGCAGGACCCCACCTGCCCGTCGGGCGGCAAGGCCGGAGGGCGGAGCCGGATGCGAAGGTCATCAGGCCGACGGCCGCTGCGGGTACGGCTCCTGCGGGACGGCGTGCTGCTGCTTCTGTGTGTGCCCGACTCCTGTAGTACTCCGAGGCGGTGGGCGAGCTTGTTGGCGAGGACGATCAGGACGAAGCCGATGACACCCTTCATCAGCCCGGTGGCGGTGGACACGCCCCAGTCACCGTCAACGATGACCTCACCCCGTACCTGTCGGGTGACGCGGTCAAGAAGTACCCCCACCCGGCGAACATCCCGGACTTCGCCTGAAGACAGCCGTCATCAACGGGAAGAGCTGCGGAGTCGCCGTCGAGCAGGCCATCGCCGCGCGCAAGAAGTAGTCCGCAGCTCACCTCGCCCCTAAACGCAGAAAAGGAATTCCGCACGTGGAAGATCTACGCATCGGAGTCATCGGGCTCGGTCTGCGACGTAACCTGGCGGTCACCGCGCATCGGCCCGGAAAGGGCTCAGTCGTGGCGGTGGTCGCCGACATCGACCCCTCGGTACGCGCCCGGGTGCCCGAGCTGATCGAGGGAGCGACGGCGGTCGACGATCACCGTCGGCTCCTGGACGACGACTCGCTCGACGCCGTGATCGTCGCCACCCCCGACGACACGCACAAGGCCATCGCCTGCGACGCGCTCAAGGCCGGCAAGGCGGTCTATGTCGAGAAGCCGCTCGGTATCACCGTCGAGCAGTGCGACACCATCCTGCGCACCGCCTACGAGACCGGCACCCGTCTTTACGTCGGCCACAACATGCGGCACATGGGTGTCGTCCAGCTCATGCGCGACATCATCGCCCGCGGTGACATCGGTGAGCCGAAGACCGTCTGGGTACGGCATTTCGTCTCGTACGGCGGCGACTATTACTTCAAGGACTGGCACGCCGACCGGCGCCGCACCACCGGGCTGCTGCTGCAGAAGGGTGCACACGACATCGACGTCGTTCACTGGCTGGCCGGAGGCTACACCAGGCGCGTCAACGCCATGGGCAATCTAATGGTCTACGGCGACCTTCCCCGCCGCGCGCCGGACACCCCGCGCTCAGAGGGCTGGTTGCGCGACTTCGACTGGCCGCCCACCCATCGCCGAGACCTCCATCACGTCGTTGATGTCGAAGACGTCTCGGTGATGAACATGCAGCTGGACAACGGCGTGATCGCCGCCTACCAGCAGTGTCACTTCAGCCCCGACTACTTCCGCAACTACACGGTCATCGGCACCGAAGGACGGCTGGAGAACTTCGGTGATGGTCCCGGCGACGAAGTACGGGTATGGAACACCGGCCCGACCGACTACCGGGCCGACGCCGACGTCGTCCACCGGATCCCGAAGGCGCAGGGCTCGCACGGCGGCGCCGATAACTTGATCGTCGAGGAGTTCTGCCGCTTCGTCCGCGAGGGCGGGATCACCGACACGTCACCAGTCGCCGCACGCATGAGCGTGGCCGCTGGCGTGATGGCGACCCGCTCCCTCCGTGAGGGCGGTACTCCCTACGAGGTGCCGCCCCTGGACCCCGAACTCGTGGCGTACTTCGCCGCGGGCCAGCGCACGGGGCGCGCAGGGGCCTAGGGACGCCGCCGAAGGCCGCGGCGGCCGCCGTTGCGCGTGTGAGGGCCCGGACCTGTCCGTCCGGGCCCTCACACGCGCATCCCCATTCGACGACTCGACTCGCTGGGACGGATCCATCGCGCCCCGCATCGGCTCCTGCCCATGCGCAGCAGAGAGCAGCCTCATGTGCGGGTTCTACGCGCATATCCTTGCGCGATAGACTCCCGGTACGAGCGAGGGAGAACAAGTGGCGGCACATTCACGGTGGACTCGACTGCTGGAGATCCTCAGCGAAGAGGGGCATGTCGACGTGCTGGACGCCGCAGAGCGTTTGGGCTGCTCCGCTGCCACGATCAGGCGAGACTTGGACGAGCTGGCCCGGCAGAACCTGCTGACCCGCACCCGAGGCGGTGCAGTGGTGAGTGCTGTCGCCTATGACCTGCCGCTGCGTTACAAGGTGGCTCGCAAGGCGGATGAGAAGCAGCGCATCGCGAAGGCCGCCGCCGCACTGATCCCGTCGGGCTCCAGCGTCGGCATCAACGGGGGTACGACGACGTCCGAGGTGGCCCGGGAATTGGCCGTACGGGCAGACCCCGCCAGCACCACACTGACGGTTGTGACCAACGCGATCAACATCGCCAATGAACTGGCAGTCCGCCCCCATGTAAAGATCGTCGTAACCGGCGGAGTGGCCCGGCCGAACTCCTACGAGCTCGTCGGCCCGCTGGTGAATTCCGTCCTCCACAACCTGGCTCTCGACTACACCATCCTCGGTGTGGATGCCGTTCACCCGCGCTTGGGAGCAGCCACTCATGACGAGTCGGAGGCTGGCGCCAACCGCGCCCTTGCCGAATGCGCGAGCACGGTGATCGTCGTGGCCGACTCATCCAAACTGGGGCGTCGGGCCTTCGCCCTCGTGTGCGAGATGAGCGCCGTGTCGGTTCTGGTGACGGACAAGGGCGCCCCCGAGGAGATCGTCGAGGAGATCTCGAGCCGAGGAATCGACGTGCTGCGCGTGTAACCCGCCGGGCGGCACTACTCGGCGTGGTCGATGAGCAACGATCGCCGGTCGGGCAGGAACCGTCTGGTCCTCGCCCTACCGGCGATCGGGATTCAGTCACGTGCTGGTGCACCGAACCCCATCGCAGGGACGGCACTCGAAAGGGGGAGCCAGCCTAATTCGACCTCACCAGGACCCGCAACAGGCGGGCCACCTCGGTTGCGACCGCGCCGCGGGCGGGGCCGAGGTATGTGCGGGGGTCGGCCACCTGTGGATGGGCTTCTAGGCAGGTACGGACCGCCTGGGTGAATGCCTTGTTCAGATGGGTGGAGACGTTCACTTTCGTCATGCCTGCGTTGATGGCCCTGGCGAGGTCCGCATCACCGACGCCGGACGAGCCATGCAGCACGAGAGGAACGTTCACGGCGTCGCGCAGCCGGGAAATGAGGGCGAAGTCGAGGACGGCGTCACGGGTGAGCATCGCGTGGGAGGTACCCACCGCTACTGCGAGGGCATCGACGCCGGTGACGGCGACGAATGCGCGCGCCTCGTCCGGGTCGGTGTGTACGCCTGGGGCATGGGCGCCCTCCTTGCCGCCGACCTCACCGAGCTCGGCTTCCACCCACACGCTCCGGCTGTGGCAGTACTCCGTGATCTCTCGAGTGGCTGCGACATTCTCATCATAGGGGAGCTTTGACGCGTCGAACATGACGGAGGTGAACCCGAGGGCCACGGCCTCGTGCACGAGGACGGCCGATTCGGCATGGTCGAGATGGACGGCGACCGGGACGCTTGCCGTCCGCGCGATTGCGAGTGAGGCGAGTCCGATCGGTTCGAGGGAGCCGTGGTATCGGGCGGTGTTCTCGCTGATCTGGAGGATCACGGGCTGTCCGGCCGCTTCGGCCCCGCTCACGATGGCATGGGCGTGCTCGATCTGTACGACGTTGAACGCACCGACTCCGATCGTCTTCTCGCGGGCGTCGCGGGCGATTTCATCAGTGGGTGTCAGAGGCATGGACTTCCTTCACGGGTACGGCCGTCCGGAATCGGCGATAGATGTCGAAGGCGAAGTCGCCGGCCACTTGGGCGCGAACCGCAGCGGCTGACAGGGCCACAGCCTCGCGCAGCATTTCGGGCCACGGCTCGCCGGCTGCAAGCCCGGCGGCCAGCGCTGCGACGCATGCGTCCCCCGCGCCGGTCGGGTTACCTGACAGTTGCTCGGGGGGTGCCGCCTGCCATATACCGTCCTGGGTGGCCGCATACAAACCCTCCGGACCGCAGGAGGCCACGACCGAGGAGGCACCGAGGGAGCGCAGATCGTCGGCCGCCGTCGCGATGTTGGAGCAGCCGGTAACGGTGGCCAGTTCGACAGCGTTGGGTTTGACTACGTCAGGCCCCGCACTCAGCGCGCTACTCAAGGCCGGGCCGGACGTGTCCAGGATGGTGCGGGCCCCGGCTCGCTCGGCGTGGGAGATGAGCTTCGCATAGGCATCGGAGGGCAGGCCTGGGGGAAGGCTGCCCGAAAGCACGACCACAGCAGCCTTACGTACGAGTTGGCGGTAGCGCTCGGCGAACTCCTTCCACTCCGAAGGTTGTACGTGCGGTCCAGCCTGGTTAAAGACGGTCGCGTCGCCGTCGTCGCGGGAGACGACGCTCAGCGTGCGCCGCGAGTCGCCCGCGATGGGAACGAGCTCTTCCGGCAGGCCAGCAGACTTGAGCTCACTGCGCAGGAGCCGACCGGTGGGGCCGCCACAGAGTCCGGTCACCAAAGTGGGGTGTCCCAGGGTTGTGAGCACGCGGGCGACGTTGATGCCCTTGCCACCTGCGCGCTCGTGCACGCCGTCGACGCGGTGCGACGTGTGAGGATCCAGTCTGTCGACGAAGCACGTGACGTCGACGGCGGCGTTGAGTGTGACGGTGAGTATCACGAAAGCGGCTCCTCTGCTCCATAGGGGATGCCGGTCTCTCCAATCTCTGCCTCCCACGCGAGCAGGCCGGCTCCCAGGCATCCGGCCTGGTCGCCCAGTTTCGCGCGCACGAGGCGTGGGCGCCGCTGGAACGTCAGGCATCCCGCCAGACGGGCACGGATCGGGTCCAGCAGGAGGTCACCCGCTGCGGCGAGGCCACCACCCACCACGATCAGCTCCGGGGCGAGCAGCGTAGACGCGATCGTAAAGGCCGTCACCAAGGCCTCGACCGCCCGGGCCCAGACCGTAAGCGCGTGGGAGTCACCCTGCGCCACGAGGGCCGCGACCTCGTCGGCGCCCTCAACGGAGCGGCCGGATCGGACAGTGAACGCTGCCGCTATCGCCGCTGCGGTCGCTACCGTTTCCACGCATCCGCGGCCGCCGCAGACGCAGGCGGCGCCGTCGGGATCGACGACGATGTGCCCGAGTTCCCCGACGAAACCCCCGCCTCGTACGGGCCGACCGTCGCTGATGACAGCAGCCGAGACGCCAGTCCCGATCGGGACGAAGAGCACATCGCGAGCACCGCGAGCGGCACCGAGGACTCGCTCGGCGTTCCCGCCGGCCCGTACGTCGTGCCCGAGTGTCACGGGAATCCCCATGCGCTGTTCAAGGATGTCGCCGAGCGGCAGGTCACGCCAGCCGATGTTGCCCGAGTAGACGGCGCGGGCACGGTCTTCGTCCACGATGCCGGGAACGACGACGCACGCCCGCAGGACACTGAAGCCCATGGCGGCAGCCTGCTTGGCGAGCGTCTCCAGCGCGGACGCGATATGTGCGACCACCGTTTCGGGGCCGGCGTCTCTGTGTGTCGGACTGCGCAGCGAGTACAGGGAATGAAGCTGGCGGTTCAGGAGCGCGCCCTTCATCCCAGTGCCTCCCACATCCAGGGCGATCACGCATGCGCCGTCACGGTCAGGCATCCCTGTTGTCCAGGACTACGGACCGGCTGAGGTTCCGGGGCCGGTCGGGGTCGTGGCCGCGCGCCGCTGCGAGCGCGACTGCCAGGCGCTGGGCGCGGATCAGGTCGGCCAAGGGGTCCAGTCCTCCGGGCACATCCTGAGAACTGGCGATCAGTGTGCCGCCGACTCGAGCGACGTCGTCAGCCAACCCCTGCGGCAGCGAGCCGAACATCCATGCCACGCGGCCCGGTCCGGTGATACTGATCGGGCCGTGCCGGTACTCCATGGCCGGGTAACCCTCGGTCCACGCTCCGGCGGCCTCGCGCAACTTTAGCGCCGCCTCCAGCGCCAGCCCGTAGGTCCAACCGCTGCCCAGGAAGGTGAACTGCTCGGCGCTGGTCAACTCCCCGTCCAGCGGCGCGATCGAGGCCCACTCCGCGTCCCGGACCGCCTGGGCAAGAGTACGCACGCCCACTGGCAGGGCGTTCTCCGTTTCGAGATGCGCGCGCAGCAGCGCCAGCACGGTGGTGGCGAAGCGGGTCTGCACCACCGACTCCTCGTCGGCGAAGTCCAAAACCACCACGGAATCGGCCGCCGTCATCACCGGGGTAGCGGCATCTGCGGTGAGCGCGACGGAGGGCACTGCCCCACGGACGCGGCTGAGCAGGTCCAGTACCTCGGTCGTCGTGCCGGAACGAGAGATCGCAAGGAGCCGGTCGTAACTGCGCCCAAGGTGAAATTCCGAAGCGGCGAAGGCATCCGTCTCCCCATGGCCGCCGCTCTCGCGCAACGCTGCGTATGCCTGAGCCATGAACCAGGAAGTGCCACAACCGACGACCGCGACGCGCTCGCCGCGGCGGGGCAGGTCAGTCGCGTGCAGGGCGAGTGTCTCGCTTGCCTGCCGCCAGCATTTGGGCTGGGAGGCTATCTCCGCTGCGGTGAGGGATGTGTAGGGATCGGACATTCGGGACTCCTGAGAGTCGAGCAGATCGGCTCGACGAGGATCGACGGGGCGTGGAGGTGTGGCGCCGTTGGATAATGCTCAGTTTTTGCCACTTAGACCGCTACGTAGCGCACTTTCGAACGAGTCCTCTCACATGGCGAACGCCACCCTTCCTTGATGAGTGCAGGATTTTCATGATTGAGCCCGCCTCGCGGTCGGCGCGACCCTGGCGGTAGCCCAGCCAACTGCATCATAATGATTGATGAGCCCCTCTTCTGTACAGCTTCACGCATTTATGACTAGGGTGAACCGGCTGGTGTGGAGGTGACGACTGCCCCGTCAGAGCACCGGCATCAGCTGGGTGAGGCTTGCTCCGCGATTCACGGGAGGACCTACGGACATGCCCGACGCAGAAGTGGATGTGGGCACTGCCGTCGCTCTCAGCGCCGGTGCCATCAAACGATTTAGGGAGGAGGGCTATCTCGTTCTGCCGGGCTTCCTGCCCGCTGGGCTCACGCAACGTGTGAAGGCCGAGGTCGATCACTGGGTGGACTCCGGGCTGCGGGAAAGATCGATAGCCTCGGCCCTCTTCCCGGAGGAGTTCGGCGTCCCCCCGCTCCTGGAGCTGGAGATGCCAGCGCACGGCGAGCTCCTCGAGCACCCGTCGCTGCTGTTTCGTCTCTCCCAGTTGCTGGGCCCGGACTTCGTCTTCCATCACCTTCACAGCGACCGGCGCCCGCCGGGCTCTGAGGGTAAGAGCTGGCACCACGACTACGAGGTTCACCCGCAACCGGAGCGTACGTACGCCATGGTTCACGCCCTGCACTATCTTGGTGGGCTGGACGCATCCGTAGGTGGGCTCTCCCTCCTTCCTGGCTCGCACCGCGAGGTCGCCGAGAAGACAGCACGCGCGCATCTGGGGACCGTGGCGCTTCCTGGTGAGGTACTCATCAGCCAACTACCGCCAGGCTCCACCGTGTTGATCCACTCGGCGCTGTTCCACGCTCGCCGCCCGGCTCCGCACGGGGAGAGCCGCGAGCGGTACATGGTGGACTGCTCCTACGGGCAGGTGGGCATTCGCTGGCGGCCGGTCAAGCCCTACTGGCGACATATGCTCTCGAAGGCTCGGGAGCTCGGCCTCGGAGGCGATCAGTGGCCTGAGCTCTTCGCCGAGCGTCATTTCTCCCCATACGAGAGTCCGTCTGCGCAGAGGAGCTCGCGTGGGCATCGACCGGACGGGCCCTGAGACCAACGGCCCCCTTGTGCTCGTCTCTGCCGGCACGGGCCCTGCCGGATTACCCGCGGCCCACGTAGGGCATGGCGCTCGGCATCACGGTAACGGCCTGGACATTCACGCCCACAGGGAGAGTCGCCATCGCGACGACCATGTCCACCACGTGGCGGATGTCCATGGTCGGCTCCACTCGTCGGCTACCGTCGGCCTGCAGGACGGCGGGCTGGAGCCCGTCGACCGGGGTCACGTTCCCGATGTCGATCTGACCGCAGGAGATGCCGTACTTGCGGCCGTCGAGGGACAGGGAACGGGTCATGCCGGCCACGGCGTGCTTGGCGGCGGTGAAGGCGATTGAGTCGGGGCGCGGCACATGGGCCGAAGGGGCGCCGTTGTTGATGATCCGGCCGCCGCGCGGCGTCTGGTTCTTCATCATGCGGAAGGCGGCCTGTGAGCACAGGAAGGTGCCTGTCGCGATTGAGTCCATCACCCGGTGCCAGTCTTCGGCGGCTACGTCTTCTGTAGGGGTGTAGGGCATGGTGTCGGCGGCATTGTTGAAGAGCAGATCAAGGCGGCCGAACTGTGCGCCGAGGTCGGCGAACACGCGTGAGACTGCCTCGGCGTTGGCGATGTCCAAGGGGAAGACGGCAGCCCGGCCCGCATGCCCGGTCGCTTGCCGTGCCGTCTCCTGCAGCGCTGAGATCCGGCGACCCACCAATGCCACCGACCAGCCTTCGGACAGGAGGCCAAGGGCGCAGGCGCGCCCGATTCCGCTGCCGGCGCCAGTAACGACAGCCACCTTCTCAACCATGCTCGATTACTCCCTCTCGGTAATTGTGCATCTTCCGGGCAAACAGCATCACTTCCGCTTCTACTGGTGTCAATACGTCTAACTCCGCTTTAACTGGGAGCACTTGATGGAATATAAAAGGAGTCGTGAGCTCTTCGAACGGGCTCGGCTCTCACTCGCCGGCGGGACCAGCTCCTCCTCCCGCATCCTCAAGACGGGCACACAACCCCACCCGCTGTACATGGAAAGCGGCTCGGGGGCGCACATCCGGGACGTCGACGGCAACACCTATGTGGACTTCCTGATCTCCTACGGAAGCGCCGTGCTAGGGCACGCGAGCCCACTGCTGACCGATGCCCTGTCCAGCGTGCTCTCGAGCGGGACGATGTTCGGAACTTGCAACGTCCCAGAAGTGGAACTGGCGGAGAGGATCTGTCAGTCGGTGCCGTGTGCCGATCTGGTGCGCTATGCCAATTCCGGCTCTGAGGCCGTCCAGGGTGCGGTACGCGCCGCGCGGGGTTTCACCGGCCGCTCCGTCGTGGTCAAATTCGAAGGTCACTACCACGGTTGGACAGACACGCTCGCCGTCTCCGCCAAATCGACCGAAGCCGAGGTAGGCCCGTATCACGCACCCACCGCCCTGCCTCACTCTGCTGGCATTCCCCAAGGCGTCCTCGATGACGTCGTGGTCTGCCCCTGGAACGATGCCGAGGTGCTTCGCTCCATCCTCGACACCAACCGTGGCAGGGTCGCAGCCGTGATCTGTGAGCCCATCGTCGCCAACAACGCCTGCACCATGCCCCTCCCCGGCTACCTGGACACGCTCCGCCGGGAATGCACCGAACGAGGCATCGTTCTGATCTTCGATGAGGTCTGCACGGGCTTCCGCACCGGAGTGGGCGGTGCACAGACCCTCTTCGGCGTCGTTCCCGACCTGGCAGTCTACTCGAAAGCGCTGGGTGGCGGGCTTCCAATCTCCGCCTTCGCCGGCCGCCAGGAGATCATGGAACAGGTGGGCGACAACCAGATCAAGCACGGCGGTACCTACAACGGCTCCCCTCTATGCTCCACCGCCGCCCTAGTGACCCTGAACCACCTCGCCGACCCCACAGTCTGCAGGCGGATCGACGAAGCCGGCCAAAGGATCATGGAGGCGATCCTCAAAGCTTCCCGAGACAACAGGATTCCCTGCATCGTGCAGGGCGTCGGTGCGATGTTCCAAGTCGTCTTCCGCCCCGAAGGCTCCCCCACCCGCAATTATCGAGACCTGTTCTCGGCCGACCTTGCCCGCTACGAGCGGTTCCGGCATGAACTGCTGCTGCGCGGCATCCACATCAACTCCTATGGCCTTGCCTGCTGGTTCGTCTCCGCCGCGCTCGACGACGACGACACCGAACGCACATGTGCGGCAGTTGACGAGGCCATCGCCGCGCTCTGTTCCTGAGGCCGCAGCCCTGTGATGGGGCCCTCCACCTTGATCGTGATTGGATCTTGAGTCCAGAGAGGAGTGGCGCATGAGCCGTTCGACGCGTTTGCGGTTACCACGGCATCCAGCCACCACCATTGCGGACCCCGCCTCCCAGGCGGGGTCCGAGGTGCTGCGACGCAGCGAGTCCGAGGAAGAGACCCCAAGCCGTCAAGCCGCAGCGGCCAAGGCAGTTGGGAATGCGGTGCTTTCATCGAACAGTTCGCGCCGGCCGAGGCAGGGGAACCTCTGTCCGAGCATGCGGTTGAAGAGATTGCGCTGGGCGGCAGCGTGCCAGTCCCCGTGCTCGTCGCGGCGGCGACGTAGTGGGCCATGGCTCCGAGCGAGGCCCGGAGGGCGGAGAAGGCCCAGAGGTAGCTGGCGTGGTTGAGGTGGTCGTTCTTGACCCGGCGGCGGGTGATGCTGGGTTCAGGCCGCGAGCGTCGGCGACACGGCCGCGGTCGTCCCCGAGCTCGGCGAGCACCCCGGCGCCGAGCTGGACGCCGAGGCCGGGAAAGCTGAGGATGATCTCAGCGTCCGGATGTTGAGGGAAAGCTTCCTCCACCGCTTGGACGAGGTCGTCGGGGGCGGTGCAGGCGGCCTGAAGTTGGACCAGGGGGGCGACCATCTGCCTGGTGAGCGCGTCCTCGACAAGGGCGGGTTGGTGGGCGTAGTCGTCGTGGAAGACCTCGCGGAGCCGTTCAGCCTCGGCTTCGATACCGCGTCGGCGACCAGCCCGTTTGAGGGCGGCTTGGAGTTGGGGGTGAGTCAGTCGAGCGGCTCGCGTGGGAGTTGGAGCCAGCTTGAGGACTTCGTGGGCCTCAAAGCGCCAGAGGCCGTTCTTCCAGGATTCGAACGCCGCTAGGGCGGCTGGGTAGTACTCGCGGAGCAGGGAGTCGAGCTGGTTGGAAATCTGCTGGCGGTTCCAGGTGGCGTCCTGCTGGGCGCGCCGGCGAGAACAGCGATGGCGCGGGCCAGGTCGCTGTCATCGGGCGACACCCGGTGGGGTGCGCAAGATGTTCGCAAGCGCCAGGGCGCCGCCCGGGTCGGACTTCTTGCGGGAGACGCTGCGCCGGTCGCGGTAGCGGG
Organism: Streptomyces sp. NPDC005706; assembly: GCF_040631045.1. NCBI lineage: Bacteria > Bacillati > Actinomycetota > Actinomycetes > Kitasatosporales > Streptomycetaceae > Streptomyces > Streptomyces sp. NPDC005706. Next base: position 134,383 of record NZ_JBEXYS010000011.1, read on the forward strand.
CGGCGGCCATTGGGTTGATCGCGAAGACCTTCCGCTTGCCCTGCCGTAGCACGGCGACCAGCAGACCTTGGGAGGTCTCGATCGCCACCGGGATCGGGTGTTCGTGGGTGTCGCGGTACTCGGCGAGCAGGTCCAACAGGATCTTGTAGCCAGTAAACATTCGTTCTCGCCTGCGCCGCAACGTCGAACCAGCGGTCGACGATGTGACGTTCGAGGCAACGGCGAGCACGGCCGGTTCACGCGAGTGACTGTATCGTGAGTGGTTCTGCTCTGTTCGACGCTTCTTGAAACATCTATTGACATCGTGCGCTCTAAGGCGCTCAACTACGACAGGCAACAAGGTCGCCCCGCTAGGGAGCCTCGGCTTCGGAGCGTTGGCATGCGCGCGCCATGGCAATCGCCAACCTGGAAGAGTGCATATGCGTCATTCAGTGCAACTGTCGTGGCTCACGTGCCGGGCTTCAGGGCGTCACCTTTGCCTGCACGGCGCCACCGCACTTGGCTCCCTCGCCTTCCTGGCGCTCGCCATTCCGGCGTGGCTTCGACGGGCTACGTCACGAGGTTGACGTCCGCAGAGGGCTTATTCCCCCCAACTGCTTCTTCGTCTGCAGCGGCACGGACGGGGCGGAACCGCATTGATTGAGTACCGCACGAACCGAAAGGAGGTGCCGCTGGGGGCTACGCGAAACATGCAACTCGCGTCTTAGCCATTCGACTTACACCCCAAAAAGAGAGGGTTCTGATCATGAGCATACGCAAGTGGGGCGCAGCTCTTGCACTAGGTGCCAGCGTAGCCATTGGGGCGCCATCCATCACTGTGGGATCCGCTCAGGCAGCTTCTGCTGACCAGGTGGCTCAGGCAGTTTCGGCAGGTCGAACGATTGATCTGCTGGTGGTGTACACCGCTGACGCCGCGGCCGAACAGGGCGGTACCGCCGGCATCGACCAGGCGGCCAGGGCCAGTGCTCAGTCCATGAACGACGCCTTGGCCCGAAGTGGGATCGATGGTGCTGTCAATGTGGTCCACACCGAGCAAGTCGACTACGTCGAAAGCGGCGATCAGGGTACAGACCTACACTGGCTGTCCGGCGACCCTGCCGTAGCGTCACTGCGTAACCAGTACCATGCAGATCTGGTTTCGCTTGTGGTGCCCGGTGTGGCTGGTGTTGCCTACAAGCCGAGCAATAACTTCGGCACAGCCACGCAGGACCTGGCCTTCAGCGTCGTCGGAGGGCAGTGGTTGGTGCCGGAAGCGGGTACGGGAGAAGCGGGCGTATTCGCCCACGAGCTGGGCCACAACCTCGGTGCTGATCACGACTGGGACACCAGCCCGAAGCGAAACAAGGCCTACCCGTACGACCACGGACACGTCACTCCCAACGGCTTGGTCGACATCATGGCGTACAACACCGCCTCCAGCTGCAAACCGAACTGCCGACGGGTGCCTTACTACTCGAACCCGAACATCACGGTGGAGGGGGAGAAGTTCGGTAGCATCGACGGCAAGCGTCCTTCCGACTTGGCCCGTCTGTTCAACGAGACGATCCCCATCGTCGCGACGTACCGGTAGCGTCGGTTCGCGGGTGCTTCACCGGATCGTCCACCGCCATACCGTGGTGGCGGATTGAGTAGGTGACATCAGCGCCGATGCGAGGAGATGCGATGGGAGGCAGGGATCAATGCGCGGGCAGTGTTTCGCCGACCGCGTTCCCTCCAACGCATTTTCAAGTCCGAGGTTAGGTCACTGTCCAGGCGAACGCTTGGACAGTGACGTACGTCTGGGCCGGAGCAGTCTCGAACGGGTTGTCGTTCGAAGACCGACGGCATCGAGTCATAGCCAGGGCACTGGCCCTGATCGCCGCGGCAATGCCAGCTGAACTACCCTGGTCGGACCCCGCGCCAGCGGTGTACAGCACAAGAAGATCAATCGTCCGATCAGCTGATATTTATCAGAAAGTCATGGGGGTTCTCGTCCAAGACGTAACGGACGGTGGGACCGCCGAAGTAGCCCGGACGTGCGGTTGTTGCTGGCGCCTGCCGAAGAACTGGCGGGTTGTGGCGGCGAGTTCGCCCTGATGCCGGACCCGATGCTTCTGCGTGGGCAAGTTGTGCTTAGTCGGCGTTGACCAGCTCGTCGGAGTTTAGCTCGGGCGCGTAGGGCGGCAGGAAGTGCAGCCACCCCGGGTTCACTCAGCCGCACCCGGTACAGCTTCGCGATCACCTCGCCCACCAGCCGCCGCGTCTACTGCTGGAGCAGATCTCCCTGCCCCGGCCAGGAGTCGCACGGCCTCGCACCCGGCCCGACCGTGTCCTGGCCGACAAGGCTTACACGTCACACCATCCCCGAGCGTCTCGACCAGCAAAGACACCGGCAGAACCGAGGATCCCAAGGCGGCCGGCCCACCAATTCGACCGCGAGCATTACAAGAAGCGCGACATTGTCGAACGTGCCATTAACCGACTCAAGGGCTTCCGCGCCGTCGCCACACGCTATGAGTTCGGTGGGTGTGGTGGCCGTGTGGGTGGGAGGCTGTCGGCGTGGCTTACAACCTTCCCCTTCGGTCGTCGGCTCCTCCCTTCCTCCTTTGTCGCGGCCTCAGTTGACGGAGGCGCGTCGTGTTCGGGCAGTCGAGGAGTTCGAGGACGGCGTCTCGAATGCCCAGATCGCGAGGGCGGTGGGGGTGTGTGCCGAGAGTGTGCGGCGTTGGCGGCGGGTGTGGGAGCAAGGCGGTGCTTCGGCGCTGCGGCGGCGGGCAGCCACCGGGCGCCCACCCAAGCTGGACGACACCCAGGTCGAGATGGTCCGGGCCGCGTTGGAGCAAGGTGCCCAGGCTGATGGTTTCGAGGCTGACCTGTGGACCCTGGAACGGGTCGGCGCGGTCGTCACCCGGACAACGGGGGTGGTGTTGTCGAGGGCGTCGGTGTGGCGGCTGCTGACCGGCCGGCTCGGATGGAGCCTGCAACGGCCCGAGCGGCGGGCGGTCGAGCGGGACGAATCGGAGATCGCCCGCTGGATCGCGCACGAGTGGCCGCGCATCAAAAAGGGGCCGTGAACACACGTGCCTGGATCGTCTTCCTCGACGAATCAGGCGTCTCCCTGCTCCCTCAGATCCGCCGTAGCTACTCGTCCCGAGGGCGGACTCCGCTCCTGCGGCACCGCCTGAACCGGAAGCGTGCGCCGATGGCCGGGACCTTGGGCCACCACTCCACCGACCCCGATCGCGGGGCCCGCCTGTGCTTCCACCTCAAGCCCGGCAGCTACGACACCGCCGGACTCATCGAGGTCCTGGAGCAGATGAAGGTGTTCTACCGCAGCGAGCGAGTGGCCCTGGTCTGGGACGCCCTGTCCGCCCACTAGAGCCGGGCGATGCGGGCCCAGGTCACCGAACAGGACCGGCTCACCCTGGAACGATTACCCGCCTACGGTGCCGGTGCGGTGCACCCGGCGTCACCCGATGACGTAGGTCCAGAACCGTTCCACCGTCTCCGCCAGCACCTCCCGCCCGTCCCGCGCCCACAGTCGCTCGTTGAACAGTTCGACCTCGATCGGGCCCGTGTAACCGGCCGCGTCCACGTGCCGTTTCCACGCGCGCAGGTCGATCGCGCCGTCGCCGAGCTGTCCGCGGCCGTTGAGGACGCCCTCGGGCAGCGGGGTGGTCCAGTCGGCGAGCTGGAAGGCGTGGAGGCGGCCCGCGGCACCCGCGCGGACGATCTGCTCCGGGGCCCGGTCGTCCCACCAGACGTGATAGGTGTCGACGACCACGCCGACCTGGTCGGCGGGGAATCGTTCGGCGAGGTCGAGGGCCTGGGCGAGGGTGGAGACCACGCAGCGGTCGGACGCGTACATGGGGTGCAGCGGCTCGACGGCCAGGCGCACGCCGTGTTCCCGGGCGTAGGGCCCCAGTTCGGCGAGCGCGTCGGCGATGCGCTCGCGGGCCGCCCGCAGGTCCCGGGAACCGGGCGGGAGGCCGCCCGAGACCAAGACCAGGACCTGTGTGCCCAGGGCCGCCGCCTCCTCGATGGCACGCCGGTTGTCGGCCAGTGCGGCCGCCCGGGGCCCGGCGTCGGCCGCCGTGAGGAAGCCGCCCCGGCACAGCGTGGTCACCGTCAGGCCCGCGTCGCGGACCAGCTTGGCGGTCGCCCCGACGCCGTACGACCGGACCGGCTCGCGCCACAGGCCGACCCCCGGCACGCCCGAGCGGGCGCAGGCGTCGGTAAGTTCGGGCAGGCTGAGCTGCCGGACCGTCATCTGGTTGACGGAGAGACGCGCGATGTCCGTGTTCACTTGGCCACTCCGTACAGCGACAGCAGGTTCCTCATCCGTTCCTCGGCCAGCTTCGGGTCGGGGAACAGGCCGAGTCCGTCGGCGAGTTCGTAGGCGCGGGCCAGATGCGGCAGGGAGCGGGCCGACTGCAGGCCGCCGACCATCGTGAAGTGGTCCTGGTGGCCCGCGAGCCAGGCCAGCAGGACGACTCCCGTCTTGTAGAACCGGGTCGGGGGCTGGAACAGGTGGCGGGCGAGGGGAACCGTGGGGTCGAGCAGGGCGCGGAAGCCCGCCGTATCCCCCGTGTCCAGCACCCGGACGGCTTCAGCCGCCAGCGGTCCCAGGGGGTCGAAGACGCCGAGCAGGGCGTGGCTGAAGCCCTGGTCGTCGCCCGCGATCAGCTCGGGGTAGTGGAAGTCGTCACCCGTGTAGCAGCGCACGCCCCGTGGCAGGCGCTGGCGCAGCTCCACCTCCCGCCGCGCGTCCAGCAGCGAGACCTTGATGCCGTCAACCTTGTCGGGATGGGCCGCGATGACCTCGAGGAAGGTCTCCGTGGCCGCGTCCAGGTCGGGCGAGCCCCAGTAGCCCTCCAGCGCCGGGTCGAACATCGGGCCGAGCCAGTGGAGGATCACCGGCTCCGAGGCCTGGCGCAGCAGATGGCCGTAGACGTCCAGGTAGTCCTCGGCGGACGCCGCCGCGGCGGCCAGCGCCCGGGAGGCCATCAGGATCGCCTGCGCGCCGGTGGACTCGACGCGGGCGAGCTGTTCCTCGTAGGCGGAGCGTACCGACGCAAGCGACGCCGGCCCGGTCAGCTGGTCGGTGCCGACACCGCAGGCGATCATGCCGCCGACGGCCTTCGCCTCGGCTGCCGAGCGCTGGATCAGCTCCGCCGCGCCGGCCCAGTCGAGGCCCATCCCCCGCTGAGCGGTGTCCATGGCCTCCGCCACGCCCAGCCCGTGCGACCACAGGTGATGGCGGAAGGCGAGCGTGGCGTCCCAGTCGACGGCGGCGGGAGAGTCGGGGCTGATGTCGGCGTAGGGGTTGGCGACGACATGGGCGGCGGAGAAGACCGTACGGGATGTGAACGCGGCCGAGGTCGTGAAGCGCAGCGGCTCGGTGCGCGGCTCGTACGCGTTCAAGGAGCCGTCGGCCCGCGGGAGTCGGATCGTCACAGCGACAGCTCCGGCACCTCGAGCCGCCGGCCCTCCGCCGACGACTGCAGTCCGAGCTCAGCAAGCTGCACGCCGCGCGCGCCGGCCATCAGGTCCCAGTGGTACGGCTCGTCGAGGACCACGTGGCGCAGGAACAGCTCCCACTGGGCCTTGAAGCCGTTCTCGAAGGCGGTGTTGTCCGGGATCTCCTGCCACTGGTCGCGGAACGACTCGGTGACAGGCAAGTCAGGGTTCCACACCGGCTTGGGGGTGGCGGAGCGGTGCTGTGCCCGGCAGTTGCGCAGCCCCGCGACCGCCGAGCCGTGGGTGCCGTCGACCTGAAACTCGACGAGTTCGTCGCGGTTGAGCCGTACCGTCCAGGAGGAGTTGATCTGGGCGATCGCGCCGCCCTCGAGCTGGAAGGTGCCGTATGCCGCGTCGTCGGCGGTCGCCGCGTAGGGCTTTCCCTGCTCGTCCCAGCGCTGCGGGACGTGGGTGGCGACCTGGGCGCTGACGGAGGTGACGCGACCGAACAGCTCGTGCAGCACGTACTCCCAGTGCGGGAACATGTCGACGACGATGCCGCCGCCGTCCTCGCTGCGGTAGTTCCAGCTGGGGCGCTGGGCCTCCTGCCAGTCGCCCTCGAAGACCCAGTAGCCGAACTCGCCGCGCACGGACAGGATCTGCCCGAAGAAGCCGCCGTCGATCAGGCGCTTCAGCTTCAGCAGCCCCGGCAGGAAGATCTTGTCCTGGACGACGCCGTGCTTGATGCCTTTGTCCTGTGCGAGGCGGGCGAGTTCCAGCGCGCCAGCCAGGTCCGTGGCGGTCGGCTTCTCGGTGTACAGGTGCTTACCGGCCGCGATCGCCTTCTTCAAGGCGCCGACACGGGCCGAGGTGACCTGGGCGTCGAAGTAGATGTCGATGCTTTCGTCTGCGAGGACGGCGTCGAGGTCAGTCGAGACCTCGGTGATCTGGTGCCCGTCCGCGATCTCGCGCAGTGCGTGCTCGCGACGGCCGACGAGCACGGGCTCCGGCCAGAGAACTTCGCCGCCGCCGAGGTCGAGACCGCCCTGCTCACGGATCGCCAGGATGGAGCGCACTAGGTGCTGGCGGTAGCCCATCCGCCCTGTGACGCCGTTCATGGCGATCCGCACTGTCCTGCGTGTCATTAGTCTGACCCCCTAGATAGAAAGCGCTTACTGGAGGAGAGAGACTAGCTACGCTCGCCCGCTGGTGCAACCAATCAGAGAGTGGTAGTAAACGCTTGCGGCCTGGGCCTACCAGGGCGAGGTGATGCCGAACCGCGTCGCCCAACGGTGGGCCGCCTTCGCCGCCCTCGAGGTCGCCACCGGCAAGGTCATCCGCTCCCCGCACCGCCACGACCGGGCGGCAGAGTTCAAGAAGTTCCTCGCTGACCTGGACAATAACGTTCCGGTCTGAACCGCAGGTTCACCCGATCACTGAACAACTACACCCAGAAGACGCCTGACATCAAAGGGTGGCTGCTGGCCCACCCGCGGTTCCACCTGCACTTCACGCCGACCAGCGCATCCTGGCTGAACCTGGTCGAGCGTTGGTTCGCCGAACTAACCCAGAAGAAGCGCAAGCGCGGCGTCCACCGCTCCGTCCAAGCCCTCGAACGCGACATCCGGGCCTGGCTCACCGACTGGAACGAACAACCCAGACCGTTCGCCTGGACGAAACCAGGCAGACGAAATCATGGACGAAGTCACCGCCTACTGCCGACCGACGTCTTCGGGTCGGTGCCGCGGCGGGATCAGCGGCGGTGGGGCGAGTGGACGGCCGGCGCAAGTCGATCCAGCCGATGGCCGAGCGGCTGCCGGACGGCACCACGCAGGCCCTACAGCAGTGCGTGAACCAGTCGCCGTGGATCCGCTGCCGGTCAGGCGGCGGATCACCGAGCGGCTGGCCGAAGTGATCACGCCTGAAGTGTGGGGGTCGACGACGTGTCGTTCCCCAAGTGCGGCACGGCGTCGGTCGGGTGGCCCGGCGGTACTGCGGACCGTGGGGAAGCGGGGCAAACTGCCAGGTTGCTGTCAGTGTTCATGCCGCCACAAACACCGCGTCTGCCCGGGAAAAGTAGCGCCTTGCGCTCGGTCTGCTCGACGCGCTCGGCCAGTGGCAGCAAATCAATCCATTCACACATGTGAGCCGGTCTCCGGCCGCAGCACTACGACCGATGATCAGTACGCCACCCGCCCTGGCCTGGGAGCCGCGGAGGCGGAGCAGGTACTACGGCTTTCACGCGCGGCGGCCGAAGCACCCCGGCTACCAGGCCTAGGAGAACTCAATACGGTGTCGCTGAAACCCAGCTTCCTGGGGAAGGTCAGGCGCTCGACCTCCGCGGGAACGGCGGCCCCATGCTGTACGACGCCAAGCTCGTTGCCATGCCGACTGTCCGACCCGCAGAAGGCACGCGACGCATCGCACTCAGTCAACCACCTCGATCACACACGCCCCCACCCGAGCCGAGTCACTCATCAGATGATTCATTGGTCACGTCCTAGCACCAGCCGGACTTCCGTTTTTGCCCTGGTCAGCGACTGGCGCTGGATGTTAGCCAGGGTTCAGCATGGGCCGGACGGTCTTGGACCGGTCGCCCCACGAACGGGCGCCCGCACAGCATGTAATGACAGCGTTGGGCGCATGCCTGGTGGCGGCACCGCCAGGAATCTTCCTGGCACTTCACCCTGACGCCCTGCTGGAGGCGTTCAAGGCACCGACAACCTCCTGCGTGCCCTTGGCCAGCCCCAAAACGGGCAAAGTCCCGCTGAATTGCCGCCAACCTGAGCCGGATTCCGATCAGAGCCAAGCCCTACGATCAACTGGTCTGCTCCAATCCAAATCAATCGACACAGTTGCGCTGGTCCCGACCTCCTCCCACCCTGGCCGTAGCCTCGAAAGGCCGTGTAGCATGCGGACTTTCGAATCAGACCCTAGGGCTGGTACCTTTGATCGATTGATTACTTGATCGACTCTTTTTGCTGGCCTGTCTCTGTCCCTTGTACTCCAGCGCGGATATGTACAGATATGTACCGACGGCTCGGTCGAACGACCAAGGAGCCGTCCGATGAAGGATCACCGCCATGCAGCTCCCCTCGGAGGATCGCGTCCTCAGTCCGTACATCGGCTGGTCCAAGGCACACTGGGAGGCGGCCGCCAACGGCCTGCTCTCCGCGGTGCAGCCGTACGCCGGCCACAGCCTTGCCCTCATCAAGCTGCCCGGCTCCCGGCCAGCTGGTCCGGGCGGCGCTCCGACGGTTTGGAGGGGGACGTAGGGACGTTCCAGCTCGCCGCCCTGCGGGTCGCCGACGGCAGGGAACCGGACGGGCTGCTCGAGAGCTACGCGGCCGGCCTGGACGCCGGACCCCGCACACCCACCACTGAACGGGACCTCTCGGACGACGACAGCACCTCTTGGGGTGTGATCACCGACCGAGGTCAGGCCATGGTGGGGTCTTCGACCATCGGCCTGAGCCTGCGGCTCACCCACCCGTGGCTCTGGGACCGGCTCGACGACGGCGTGCGCGAAGGAGCAGGACGATGGCTTGCCAGCGCACTGCGACACGAGCCGTGCGACAACAACTGGTGGCTGCTGCCCCTGACCGTCGGCGGCTTTCTCGCCGAGGCGGGCATCGAGACAGCGTTGGCTGCTTGCCGCCCGGGCCGCTCTGGTTGGTGGGCCTCTCATGGATCTGCGCTGGTGGCTGCCCGGTCCGGTGGAAGGCATGCGGTACTTCCCTATAGGCCTCATCTGTTGATCAAGATCCGCGGTGAGCGCACCGCCTGGGGGCTCGACTGGTTACATAATCAAGGCCCCGAGCAGCCGGGACCAGTCGCGTATGTGAGTGCGACCGGGGCGGTACCGCATGCAATCGCCCTGGGACGCGGCGCATGGCTCCGCTTACCCCCGCGCGACCACACAGCGCCCTCGCACGGTGATTGTCTTTGGGCCTATCTGCCAGCGCATCCTGAAGGCAGAGTCAACCCCCTCCTACTCCGCCGAGCGCTCGGCGAAGTGATCCACCGGCCCGAGCAGTGGCCCAGTGACTGCCCAGTGATCGTGCCATGATCCCGCAGGCAATGCTCGTCCGTGCTTCCGCACCGCATCCTCTTCAACGGGCCGCAAGCCGGCCACCGACCTGGAGTCCTTGTCCGATGCTCGAGCCTCTGACGGTAGCCCTGATGGCACGTCTCGGTGCCCCGTCTGCCAGGCCCGCAATCCCGGGAGCCGCACCGCAAGCGCGGCGACCCGGTGCGACCTACGCGTCGGCCCTGTCGCGGCCCGCCATGCGATCGTGTGGGGGGCGCCGGCACGACGGCGGCCGGATGTGTCGACCGGTGGGCCGTGCCGCACGGGGTGTTATTGGGGCCACCCAGGCCCTGCCCAAATCGCGGCAGGGGGCGGGCTCATGAAGGCGCCGACGCTGCTACGGATTCTCCTGGGCAGACGAGAGTGTCTGCGCTTCTCGGCTTTTGACGTCCAGTTCTCTCGTGCTGCGGAGCGAGCCGCGCGTGAACTGGGCAACGTACGGTTGGCCTCGGTGACCGCTTCCCAAGTCACGTTCAAGCGTTGGTTGTCAGGTGAGCAGATGCCGCGGGGGGACGCCGCGACGGTTCTGGAGTTCATGCTGGGCGTGAGCGTCGAGGCTCTGCTGCAACCGGCCCCGGTGCGGGACGTCGTCCTACCGCGCCGGCCACATGATGCATCACTCGCCGCAGTCGGCGCGCTCGACAGTGCCTACGACACCTCCTCTCTGTGCCCCTCCGACCCAGGGCCGGGAGCTGGCGGCGTCTGGTATTTGGACGGGCTCCGGCTTTATGACGGCGCCCTTGTGCCCGTCCAGGTCTACGACGTTTGTCCGCAAGGGGACCTCGCGGTCGTCTACGCGCAAGACCATCCCCATGTGCAGGCCTTCACTGGGGCACGGCGTCGGGCGCTGCTGCTGGGGGCTTCAGGAGCCTTCAGCGGTGATCGAGGGGTGTTCGCGCTGGACAGCGCACGGGCCCGGCGCCTGCTGTCATTGGGAATGGGGACTTTGGCGATTCCCACCGAGTACCGGGTCGACGACCTCACCTACGGCCTCGTTTGGGCGATGGCCAACATCGACGGCAGCCTGCTGGAGGATGGTCACGTCCTACATGTCGAACAGGAGGCACTGACGAGCCACCTCGCCCGCGACCGGTCGGCCATCGCCAGGGCAGCGGTGCCGGGCCTATCCCGGGTCGGGGAGATGTGGCTGGGCTCTTTCGTCTGTGCCTCGCTCATGACCCGCGAGCTGTCCGCCGCCACTGAGCCGCTTTTGTCGTGGGGCCGGGAGCAGCACGGGGAGGAGGCCGCAGTGTGGCTGTTTTTCCGACATCAGCATGCCCTGCTCCGAGTGATGGCCGGCTCGGGGGCGTTCTCCACAACCGGGGCACCCGGACGAGCGCTCTGTGTGCCCGAGGAGTCGGTGAAGATCAGCGAACCCTACGAACGCATCCTCCTGCTGCTGACTGTCGCCCTCATGGAGATGCACGGCATCACCGTGTGGGTTTGCTCCGATCCGGCCTACGGCAAGGTCGACGGAGTCGCCCTCTGCGGGCAGCGCGCGGTCGTGGCCGACTGGCTGCGGGCCGAGGCCGTCTGGCGGGTGGAGACAATTGAGGACCGGGCGGTGGCCCGCACATATGCGGAGGCGATCGGACACGCTCGGGCGGACAGCGTCGTGGACGGTCCGACTCCTACGCTGCGCCTGCGGGCACTCGCGGACTATCTCGGGCTGGACTGGGACTGGCTCCAGTCGAGGTGCCGCGAGGTGGGCGGCTGCGGCACCTCGGGACTGCTGGGGCCGCGAAGTCCGCTGGTGGCCGTAGACGAGTTGGACAGTGTCCTGCGGTTCATCGGGGGGCAGGGCCGCGGCTGATCGCGCCATCCGGTAGCAGCTACTGGTCGGTGCCCGGGAGGCCTGCCTCCATGGGACCTCGGAAGGGACTTGGGCCACCCCGGTCAGCGCCACGACCGTCGGGCATCTCCTGCACGCCCTGGGCTACAGCCTGCAGGGCGCCGCCAGGACCACGGAAAACGCCCATCACCTGGACCATATGCTCAGTTGCGCACATCAACGCCGCCGCCTTCCTCGACGACAACCAACCGGTGATCAGCGTCGACACCAAGGCCAAGAAATGGATCAGCAACCGCGACCGGCCCGGACTACCTGGCGTCCCAGCAAGGGCCCGTTCAAGGTGGACTTCCACTCCTTCTTCACCGGAGACCAGTCGGTCGCCAATCCTCATGAGATCTATGGCCTGGCAAAACCAGCACCGGCTGGGTAACGGCGGTAAACGTCCACGGAACCTCAGAGTTCGCGATGGAGTCCATCCGCCGCTGGTGACCGCATCGCGGTCGGGCCAGCCGCGACCCGAATGCTCATCACTGCCAAGGCCGAAGGCAACCACTTCCCCGCCCTGACCCTCGAAGTGGCACAAGATCGAGCACCGCATGTTCTGCTACATCACCGCAGACGCGGGATTAGCTACGTCAGACTATTTCGCGTTGGCAAGTTGCTCGTCGAGGCGCCCGCATCAGCCCGTCGACAGCCCAAGGACCTCGGCTTCGTCCGGCCTCTCCGGGACCGCGGCGTACCGACATTTACGTAGCGGTCGCCCCGTGCCACCGACGGGACTCGCATGTGACGCGCGGACGCGACGTCGCGAAGGCTTCACTGACGGCGCTTCAAGGGTCGCCATCTACTTGATTCGTTTGCGTTCACACCTTGCACCTAGTTGGGCCAGGGCTCTATGTTTTGCGCAGATTGAATCCTCTCATGTGGATGCTCTCGATAGGACAACTTCTTCCAGTTGGCGGTGGCCATGGTGGCCCTCGTCGGAGCGGCGGTGGTATCGCCACCTTCCGTCAGCGCCGGTGGCTGCTCAGCGACGGCTACCAGCTCCACGCCCAGCACGGCGGCCCCCGTCTCGTCGTCCGGCGGCGCAGGCCTGATCCAGGCCGCCGACACCGGTCCGGCGACCCAACGCTGACGACTGAACTAAACCAACCGAACCAACCGCCAACTCCCTCTGGCGGCGCCCGCCGTGCCGTCGGAGACTCCCCGACCCGTCTCTTCCTCCGGGGAGAACCCAAGAATGGTGTTAGACACATGTCGATGTCTCGAAAAGCACGGCGCCTGACGGCAGCTGCCGGAACCCTGCTGGTGACCGCCGCGGTCTTCCTCGGTGCCATCACCCCGACCTCGGCCCAGACGTTCGGCGGCAACGTGGCCGTCAGCTGGTCAATACCCAACGCCCCCGCCGCGGGCCTGACCAACATCTCCTTCCCTATCACCGTCCACCCGGAGACCAGCCATACCGCCGGCACCTACTTCGCCCAGCAGTTCGACTTCCTCAACGGCAACCAGGGCGCCTACACCGGCCTGCAGCCCCGCCCCAGCATCAACGGCCGCGAACGCCTGCGGGGCGTCTTTTCCACCTTCCAGAGCGGTTCCACCACCAACGACCCCAACTGCTACCAGGGCGCCGACGGCGGCCCCGGCGTCAGCTGTGGCTACGAGTTCGACGCCGTCTACGGCCGCACCTACAACATGGTGCTCCAGCGCACCTCCGGCACCACCTGGACCGGCGCCGCCGTCGACACCACCACCAACCAGAGCACCCACATCGGCAGCTGGACCCTCCCCGCGAGCAACGGCAACATCAAGCCCAGCCAAGGCGGCTTCGTCGAGTACTACGACACCCCGGGAGGTTGCTCCCAGCTTCCGCGGGTCAATGTCACCTTCGACGGCCCCACGTCCACCGGCACTTCCACCGGCGGCACCACCCGAGCGCAGTACGAGTACGGGGAATGCACCGGCCAGGCCAACTACCAGTCGGCCATGACCGGTTCCGGCGTCAACATCACCCGGGGCTGGGGCGGCACCGCCGGCAAGTCCGTCCGCAACACGGCCGCGGGCCGATGTCTCGACATCCCGGCGAGCAACACCGCCAACGGCACCGAACTCGACATCTGGGACTGCCATGGCGGGCCCAACCAGGCGTGGGCCACCAGCTCCGCCAAGACGCTCACCGCCCTGAACAAGTGCCTGGACACCGGCAACAGCTCCGCGTCCGGCTCCAATGCGGTCGTCTGGGACTGCCACGGCGGTGCGACCCAGCAGTGGAACGTCCAGAGCGACGGCACCATCCGATCGGTTCAGACGGGGCTGTGCTTGGCAATGCAGGGCACCGCGACCGCTAATGGCACCAAGGTCGTCCAGTCCGCGTGCGGCGGCCAGAGCAACCAGCAGTGGACCATCGGCTGACCCCGCCCCAACGGCTCGGGTGCCCGAGGACCTCATGGGCACCCAAGTGAGAACGGACAGGCCGCTCCAGATGGTCCGCAGCTCCACCCTGCGCATCAGCACCAACAGCTTCGCTCGCGGCAGCGCGGGGCTGAACACGTACCGCAAACTGTTAGCGGAACCAGTTCGTGGTCGCCGGGCTCGGTGACCGCGCCACCCGGCGGTTTCTTCTGCAGGTCAGCCTGCTTACGAGCCCCAGCCGCATGCTTGATGGGCTCGGCATACCGTGGAGTCGACGCTCACGTCCCACGTGATCGCACGTTCACGTCAGTCAGGGACTGTAGCCGGGTGAGAACCCAGTGCCAGGTGCCATCCCGCTGCCATCGACGGAGCAAGTCCCGCCGATCGACTGCCGCCGAGGCCAGACGGGCGGCCGTCCGTCTTCGCCCCCTTCGGCAACAACGGCTCCAACACCACCCACGGCTCGCCTGTGAGGTCGCCCCGCCCCATGAACCGATTCACCGCTCAGGATCCACTTGGATACACGGCCTCTAGACGGAACCGCGGCAGGACGCTCGGATCTGAAGCGTCGGCAGTAGCCCAATCTGGTGCACCGGCAGGGTGTTCCCGGTGTGCAGACGCCGCAGCAGCAGCTCCAGAGCGCCGGCACCGACCGCCCGCTTCGGCGGGGCCACCGCCGTCAGCGGGGGGTCGGACAGGGCCGCGTACACGTCGTCGTACGACAGCAGCGCCAAGTCGTGCGGGACGCTCAAGCCATGGCTGCGCAACAGTCCGGGCAGTTGGATGGCGTCCTGGTCGTTGTGGACGAGCACAGCCCGCACCCCCGAGGCGACGGCCCCGGCGATCTGCGCGGCCACCTCCCCCAGGTCGACGGCCGAGCCAGGGTCGGTAGTGTTCGGCACATCGATCACCGGCAGCTCGTCGAGTGCGAGGTACCGCACCGCCTCCGCGTAACCGGCCCGCACCTCATGCGCGGTCCAGGTGTCGCGACGTGCGGCGAGCAGCACGGAACGGTGACCCAGATCCGACAGGCGGCGCAGGGCCAGCAGGGCCCCGTGGCGATGGTTCGAGAAGACCGCGTCGAGCTCGGCGGCGGGGCCGTCGGGCTCGGCCCGACGCTCCACCAGCACGGTGGGAACAGGCAGCTCGGCCAGCCAGTCCGCTCCGACGAGCCCCGGGCCCGGCTTCCAGTTGGGCGCGAGCAGCAGGCCGTCGACGTCCGACTCCACGAGCCGCTCAATCTGGGCACGGTCGCTGTCCGCACCGTACGGCGCGATCCCCAGGATCACGCGGGCCCCGGCGGCCGTGGCTGCCGCGCTGGCGCCGGCGACGACCTCGTCGAAGTACTTGCCGACGGTCGGGACCAGCATGCCAATCAGCCGCTGGGAGCCGCCACCCGCTACGGTATCCGTGCCTTCGACGGGCAGGGACACCGCTCCGTGGGTTCGCTCCAGCTTCCCCTCGTCGGCCAGTGCGGCCACGTCCCGCCGTACGGTGACCGCCGGAATGCCGAGCTGGGCCGCGAGCTCCACGACCCGGATCGAGCTGACCCCGCGCAAGAAATCGAGGATGCGCGTGCGGCGTTCCTGAGCCGAAGTGGTCATCGGGTTCCCCTCCTGTCCTGATTCCTGCCTGCCCCGGCGGTGCGGCACCTGTCCGCCTCATGACCGGGAGGCCGGGCACTCAGAAGATACCTGATCAGCTCTAGGTCATCTGATCTGTTCGCTCATCGGGCGTGCGCCATGCTTGCTGAACGGCGCCGGCCGGAGATCCGTGAGGACCCCCGGCCGAACGTACCTCCCGACTTCTTACAGGCCGGGACCGTTGTACGCGCCGCGGTTCGGCTTGACCGTGGCCGACACGGGATTCGCCCAGTAGTCACGGCCGCCGTTGTCGCTCACCACCGAGCCGTTGCCCAGCGCCGGAGAAGTGGCCTTGAGCTTGTAGCCGTCGACGGAGTAGATCGTGTTGCCGCCCGTGCCCGGGGCGACGAAGTGGGGGTCGCCTGCGATGCCGTTGTTCGTGGGCCTCGGGACACCCTGGAAGACGTTCCAGCTCCAGGTGATGCCGGAGCCGGTGGGCAGACGGGAGTCGCTGGTACCCACCCAGATGTTGTTCTCCACGACACTCTTCGCGGGAAGTGTGATGTTGAACGGCTTGTCCGTGCAGTAGATGACGTTGTTGTACATGTGCAGGGCCGATTTGCCGGAGGCATTGCTGTTCATCCGGCAGTCGTTCTCTGAGATGTTGTAGCGGATGATCTGCTGGGCCCCGCCGATGGTCCCGCAGCTGTCACAGTCGAGGTAGAAGCCGCCGATGTTGTCGCGGCTGAAGTTGTACTGGATGGTGCAGTTGCCGGTGTTGCCCCAGTCGCAGTCGAACGCCATGCTGTCGTTGGTGGACTTGGTGATGCCGTACACGGCGTTCTTCTGAATCGTCGGGTTGTAGTCGCCGAGCACCCAGATGCCAGCGAAGTTCCCGCCGGAGAAGGGGTATACGCCGTTTCCCACCCCGGAGGCGGTGTTATACTGGATCATGGGGGAGTTCGCGAAGCTGGCGATGATGCCGTCACCGCCCACGTCCGCGACGGTGTTGCGCTCGATCAGGACGCTAGAGCCCTTGGTCGCCATCGATCCGACCCGGATCTTGATGCCGCCGCCGCCGGTGTTGCTGATCTGGTTGTCGTGCACGTAAACGTCGTTGAGCGTCGAGTTCGTGTTCGTGGCACCCGTGACGATGCCCGCGGACTGGACGAAATCCTCTGACGCCGTCGCCTTGTTCGTCTGCCCCGCGACCCGGTCGATCACGAGGTTGCCGATGTCGAAGCCGGTGTGGGCCGTGCCGTCCGTGGCTGAGATCCGCAGGCCGGTGCGGCGGGCGAGGGACGAAGCGGGATTCGTCAGTTTAAGGTTGCTGAGCGTCCAATGGTCCTGATCGGTCAGGGTGATCGCGCTGGCGGCACCGTTTCCGTTGATCACGGGCAGGGCGCCGCTGCCGTAGCTCGTGATCGTGATCGGAGCGGACTCCGTGCCGCTCCCCTTGGGAGTAAGGGTGCCTGTGCAGCTGGTGCCCGAGGCGAAGGCCAGGGTTTCACCAGGGGCGTACGTGCGGGCGTTCGCCTGGCTGATGCTGTTGTACGGCGACGTCTGACTTCCGCTGCCCGCCGTCGAGCTCGAGCAGTCGACGTAGATGGTTGTTCCTGCGGCCTGGGCCGACGGCCCAGACAGGGCTGCCGTGCCGGCAAAGACGGCGGCGAGGACGCCGGCGACGAGTCCGCGACCCATCACCTGCTGCCGCCGTGCTGCTCTGATCCTCATGGCGCGTACACCTCTCTGACAGTTGCTTGTCGCCAGAAGCTAGGGACGCCGAAAGATCGAGTCAATACTTTTGGATCGATCGATCGATGTCCGATCAAAATCCTGGCAGATGCTCGAGAAGTGCGCTGCGAGCACGGGCTGCTGTATATGATCAGGTCCGGAGCCCTGACCTCCCCCATATGGCGGCGCATCCGGGCACCGGGCGTTCGGCGGCGAGCCGAGGTCAAATCTGCCGGTCACATGTTCCTCCTGCTGCCGCCGGTGTCAGCCCTGCCTGTCGGCATTGCTTCAGAAGGCAGCCTGACCCCGGCGGCCGCACATGAGACCGGCCTACTAGGCCCGGACGGGTAACCCACGGCATTTGGCGCCGTGCCGCTCCAACCGTGTCCACCTTCGGCTCGTCACCCAGGTGCCGGCCAGCCCCTCACCACGACGGCCAACCATCGCTTCTGATGTTGGCCCGTACCATCGAGGAGACCCCATTGAAGCCCTACACTTCCATACCGCATGCCCGCACGGCATCGCCGGCGGGATCTGCCCGAACGTTGCGCACGAAGTCCGGCAAAGTGGCTCCATTGCTCGCTGCAGGTGGAGCCCTCGCACTGTTTGCCACCATCGCTGCCATCCCCGCGGCGGCGGCCGAGACCACCCTGTCGGAGGTCGACCGGCAGGCTGTCGTCCTCGTCGACTTCCGCAACCGCACCCTGGCCGATCCCCAGCAGACCCACGACCAAGCCGTGCGCAACTTCTTCGGCCCAACTGACTCCCTTGCCTCTTACTATGCGGAGAATTCCCACGGCCGGATGAGTGTGGTGCCTGCCGAGGGCGACGGCGTCTTCGGACCTATCACCCTCGACATGGACGACACCGCCGCGTGTGATACGGACAAAATCGCCGAACTGGCCCGCAAGGCGGTTCCTGACGTGGACTACAACCACATCTCGATTGTCCTGCGCTCGAACTACTGCAGCGACTGGTGGGGCCTAGCCAACATGCCCGGGGACGTGAGTTGGTTCCACGAAGCTGCCGTCGCCGACAAGGCCGCTCTCGTCCACGAAATCGGGCACAACCTCGGCCTCGACCACCAGGAACGCCAGATCTGCACGGCCGACAATTTCACCGCCTGCACCGATGACGGTTACAGCAACCGCACCCCCATGGGCGGAGGTGGCGCGAAGAAGGGATTGACTGCGCCCGAGCTGCAGTCCCTCAAATGGCTGACCGCCCAGCAGGTCACCACACCAACCGCGACCACCACCGTCCGTCTCACTCCGCTGCACGCCACCGGGACCTCCGGCGTGCGCGCGATCGACCTCCCGCTGGGGTCCGGCGGCGACCGCATCGTCGTGGAGTACCGCACGCCCGACTCCGCCACGCCGGACATCGACATCGCCCAAGGTGTGAACGTCTATCGCATCTCCGGGGGCCGCTACAGCGACGCCGTCATGATCAGCAATGTCAAGCGGGACGACAAGTCGGCTGCCGGCTCATTGGTCGCGGACACTTCGCTCGCCGACACCTCCGCTCATGTCTCCATCCGTGTCTCACAGGCCACCGCCGCCGGCGCAGATGTCCACATCCAGCTCGGCTCCGGCACCGGCCCCCGGCCTGCCGCCACGCCCCCTGCCCCGGTCCCCGCCAAGTCGGCCCCGGCCAAGAGCACCCAGCACGCCGATAACCCCGCAGACATTGGGTCCGCCATCACCTCCCCACCCGCCCAACCCTCGACCCGGGCCGGCAGCTCCCTTGCGGCCACCGGCGCGTCCGCGCTCGGCCCCGCTGTGATCGGCGTTGTCCTCGTGACTGCCGGAGCCACTGCCACTGTCCTCCTGGGCAGGCGCCGCACCCGCAAGCACTGACCGCATTCGGCCCGGGCGGACGCAATACACAACAGCTAGGTGCAGCTAGGTGTGCTGTCCCGGGACGTTGGTGACGGGCGTGCTGGGTGCTTGCACAGGTGAGGGCCTTCTGGGTTGGGTGCGGAGTGCGACATCTACGCCCGATCGCGGGAGGCCCTCGTGTCCCACCGTAATGCCCCACCGACGCCGACCGGCAGGCTGCGTCTCGCCCGCTGTGTCATGTACGACGGCTGGCCACTGCGCAGGGCCGCGGAACGCTTCCAGGTCAGCCACCCCACCGCCGCCCGCTGGGCGAGCCCGCTACCGCCAACTGGGTCCGGCCGGGATGCAGGACCGCTCCAGCCGCCCGCACCGCCAACCATTGCGCATCCCGGCCGCCGTCGAGGCCCAGGTCGTCCAGCTGCGGCGGGAGCACCGGATCGGGCCGGTGCGACTGGCCGCCCCGCGCCGGTGTCGCCGCCTCCACCGCCCTCGTCCGGCACGGCCTGCCCGCTCTGGCAGCCACCGACCGGGCCACCGGAGAGCCGATCGGCCGCTACGAACGCACCCGGCCCGGCGAACTGGTGCACATCGACGTCAAGATACTCGGCCGCATCCCTGACGGCGCCGGACACGCCTACCTGCACACCGCCCTGGACGACCACTCCCGCCTGGCCACACCGAGCACCTGCCCGACGAGAAGGCCGCCACCTGCGCGGCCTTCCTACGACGGGCAACTGCCTGGTTCGCCACCCAGGGCGTCACCGTCGAGCGGGTCCTGACCGACAACGCCTGGGCCTACACCAAAACACCTGGCGCGACACCTGCCGCGACCTGGGCATTAGCCCCCACTGGACCAGGCCCTGGCGGCCCCAGACCAACGGCAAGGTCCAACGCTTCCACCGCACCCTGCTCGCCGAATGGGCCTACACCTCAGACGCCCAACGGCAGCAGCGTTTCCCGACTGGCTGGACTGGTACAACTACCAGATCGACGGCCAAGCACCAGCCACCCGCGTCACCAACCTCTCCGAACAGCACACCTAGGACCGCCCGGGCCGAAATCTCCGCGCCCAATGCTGGCAACCCAATGCGAGCCCTTGCGGCCAGGAGCCTCGGCGCGGGTCGGACGCGGCGGACAGGGGGCAAGCAGTCCAACCGTCTCACGCCGGGCGGGATGGGCGATGATGAGCAGGCAGGCAGGGTCTTCCGTTGTGGTGATCAGGGACTCGACGCCTCATGATCACAGGAGCCCGTGCCTGCCTCCGTATCCGCCCGGGCGAACCGTCACCAAGCCTCACGGGGCATCCGCCCCTTCATCAACGGGGTGCGCACACAGCCCTGCCCCATGATCATTGCGTTCGGTAACCGGGCGGCAGCCCAGCACAAGAAAGTGAGCCGTTGCCGACACCCCGCCTTTCCCGATCTGCAGCGGGTGGGCCGCGTGCCGCACGGACGGCCAGGACGGCCGGCTCGGGTCTGCTTCTTGCGTACCGGGACCCGCTGCACATGCTGGCACTCCGAGGTCTGTCTTCGGTACAACTGGCCAGCACCTTCTCGCGCTGTCCGCTACATAAGTTCTTGACTCGCACATTGCTGGCTGACAACGATCAGCAACCTCTACATCCCTGGCCGCACCGTTCACCACTTCTCGGCTCCGACCGAGGTGACGGGAGGATTTCCAATCTGGGCACGTGCCTCACCCCAATCGTCTGCTGGGTCGTTGAGCGCTCGTTTGGTGACTGCTCCCGCCGTCTGTGGGCCTCATGCCAGCCGGAGGCGTTCGCACTCGGAAGAGCACGGTAGGTGAAGCGATCGTGAAACGACCCCTGCCCGGCGGTGCGGCGACCGGTACTGGATCGGCACCGTAGTCGTCGCACCGCCCTGGTGTGCGAATACGCCTGGGGCGGACCTTCGACGCCGTGTCGGGCCTGGCCAGACCCTCGCGGTAGGTGACGTCCCAGGAGGGGGATCACATGAGGCAGCAAAACATCGAGATCGCGTGCCGCCGGTTGAGGGAAGATGTCGCCGCATTCGCGGAGAGCGAGGTGCGGCCGCGGATAGCGGGGATGGAAGCATCCCGGGCCGTGGATCCTGCGATGGCCCGGCTGATCGCGCAGCAGGGGTGGATCGGGATTACGGTGCCGACCAAGTTCGGCGGCATGGGCTTGGGCCACCTGGCAAAGACGGTGATCATCGAAGGGCTCGCCCGAGTCAGTGGTGCGTCAGGGGCTATCGTGCAGGCGTCGCAATTGGGAGTCGCCGGGATCCTGCACTTCGGATCCGAGAAGCAGAAGAGACGCTGGCTTCCCGCGGTGGCTACCGGCGCGTGTCTGCCGACGATCGCGGTCACTGAGCCAGGGTCGGGCGGGCATGTACTGGGTATGGAGACGCGCGCGGTTCGCTACGGGGACGAGTACGTGCTCACCGGCCGGAAGGTGTTCGTGGGCAATAGCCACGTGGGCGATGTGCACAAAGTGGTCGTGCGTACCGGACCGGGGTCCCGAGGGCTCTCCGCGTTCCTGGTGGAGGCTGACCGCCCGGGCGTCTCGCTGGGGGCCTGGCGACCGGCGCTGGGCCTGCACGGCTTCTCCTTTGGCGAGATCGTCCTCGACGACTGTCGGGTACCGGTGGAAAACCGGCTCGGTGACGAAGGGCAGGGCCTGGATGTGGCGTACAGCTCGAGTGTTCTCTATGGCCGGTTGAACCTCGCGGCGGTGGCGCTAGGCATCCACCGGGCCGTCGTGGAGGACACCGTGGCATTCGCCACCGGCCGGCAGCGCTACGGTCAAGCACTCAGCTCACTGCCGACAGTCATGGACAAGCTGGGGCGGATGCAGTCACGGCTGATGACCGCGCGGCTCGCCGTCGAAGACGCCGCGCAGAGACTAGACCGTGGGCTGCCCTGTGACGGCGAGTTGATGAACGCCAAGCTGGTCAGCGTGGAGCTGGCACTGGATTCGGCTCGCGCGGCGATGGAGATCCACGCTGCGTCCGGGTTGATGGGCGATTTGCCGGTCGAGAGGTACCTGCGAGACTTGCAGCACTTGTACGCCCCAGCGGGTACGTCGGATGTGCAGGTGCTGCGTCTGGCGCAGGTAGCGCTGGGCACCGCGCCGGGCCCGCAGTGGTCCGAGCGCTTCGCCGCCCCGGCGGCCTCCGCCTGGGGCGGCGAAGCGGCGGCTGCCTACCGGGGCAAGTCGGCGGCGCGCTCGTAGATGAGCTGCATCAGCTCATCTCGCCGGGACTTGATCAGGTGCAAGGTGTCGCGGCCGGTCGCCAGAGGTCGGGGCTCAGTGCCCACGACGCAGACGGTGCCGAGTGCGATCCCGCTGTGCTCGTCGATCAGCGGGGCTCCTGCATAAGTGCGGATACCGATCTGGTCGACGACCGGGTTGGAGGCGAATCGGGGAGCCGCAAAGACGTCCGGCAGGACCAGGGACTTGCGGCGGTCCAGTACCTCGGGGCAGAAGCCGTGGTCGCGTTCCATGAAGCGCCCCACCGCGGAACTGGTCGCCACCTGGTCCGCCGATGCGAACAGGCCGGCGAAAAACTGCCGATCGGTGATGAAGTTCACCATGGCGTAGGGAGCGTCAGCGTCCTGTGCTAGGGCGGCGGCGAAGCGGTCAAACTGAGGATCCGGTTCGGCGCCCAGTCCGAGCGCGCGCAGGGCGGCCAGCCGACGGGGCAGGTCGGCGTCGGGGCCTTGCAGGCGCAGGCCCGCCTCAGGATCGAACGACATGGCATTCTCCAATCGCGTAGGTCGGTCACGTGCCTTGGCTGGAGCAGGCCAGCGCGTGCTCGACGAGGGAAATCAGCACGCCGGTGGCTGAGGTGGTGTCCCGGGCGTCGCACAGCAGGACCGGAACTCCATGGGGCAGGTCCATCGCCTCGCACACTTCCTCGGGCGTGTAGCGATAGGCGTCGTCCTGGAACTCGTTGACCGCGACGACGAAAGGAAGGTGGCGTCTGTCGAAGTATTCGACTGCGGCGAACGAGTCGGCCAGGCGGCGCGTGTCGGCGAGGACAACCGCGCCGACCGCCCCCTCTGCGAGGTCGTCCCACATGAACCAGAAGCGTTGCTGTCCGGGGGCGCCGAACAGCAGCAACACGAGTCTCTGGTCGCGCAACGTAATACGGCCGAAGTCCATGGCGACGGTCGTGGTGATCTTGGACTCAACTCCGGCGAGTGAGTCGGTCGGGTCGCTCGCCAGAGTGAGCTCCTCCTCGGTGGTCAGCGGCGTGATCTCACTCACCGCGCCAACAAGGGTGGTCTTCCCCGTGCCGAAGCCACCCGCGACGAGGATCTTCAAGGGCGTGAGCGTGGTGTTGTCATATGAGGGCACGTAGTCCGGCAAGAAGTTTCCTCAGCAATTCGGGGTCGCTGGCATCGGCGGAGGTGTCGACGGACATGGCGGTGATCAGAACACCGTCGTCGATCAGGTCGCCTAGCATGACCTTGGCGACCTGAAGAGGCTGGCACAGCCGCGCGGCGACCTCGGCGACCGACAGAGGTTCGCTGCGGCACAGCTTGAGTACCAGGTCGCCCTCAGGGCTCAGCACTGTCCGAGGGACTGTGTTGCGCGCCTTGATCAGCCAGTGCCGTTCCAGGGTGTGTGACGGCCGAGTGCGACCGCCGGTCAGGGCGTAAGGGCGCAGGTGCTGCCGCTCGTCGTCCAACCAGGGGGTGTGGTCCAATGCGGCCTCAGGGGGTCGGGGTGCGGGTCGCGGACACGCCCGGACGCGCCGGAGTCGCCAGGTGGGAGGGAACCTCCCGTACCAACTGTGTCATAGCAAAACCCACTGCCCCAGGGTCAGCCTGGGGGGAGGCCAGCACGCCTAGGACCGCCCCTGAGCCGGCCGCGGACACGAAGAGCAGACCCGCTTCGTGTTCGACTACCACCTGCTGCACACCTCCCTGGCTATGGGAGAGCTCTCCGACGATGCGGCCTAGGGAGAACAGTCCCGTCGCGAGCGCGGCCAGCCGGTCCGCGTCGTCGTTGCCGAGACCATGGCAGAACTTGCGCACACCATCGCTGGAGGCCAGAACCGCACTGCGGGCGCCTGGCACTCGGCCGACCAAATTCTCGAGCAGCCAGTCCAGCGGCCTACCGGAGAGGGGGGTCATGTCGGAGTGGGGCATCGAAGCTCCTCGAAGAGGTGAGTGGCTGTTGTCGTCACTTGTGGTCCGCGCCGGGCGAGGCGAAGCTGGTGTCAGTCCGGGCCCTCTCCACGCCGCGTGCATAGCTGGCCATCAGACTCGGGTTCGCTGGCGCGGGTTCCTTACGCGGAGCGCCCTCCAACAGCTCGGAGGGCAGATACGAGCCAGTGCGCCGAGGCAGGCGGGGACGTCCCGAACCGGCCTGCGGCTCGTCGGCCGCTGCTGCCGCTACAGACTGCGGCGAACCGGGCGGAGCAGACCCTCCAGGGCCCATGTTATGGCCGGCGAAAGGCTGCAGGGCTCGGGCGTCAATCGCGGGTTCGGCGGAGGCGCCGGGATGCCGGGGGGCCCGATCGGTGACCGAGGTTTGCGAGGCGAGGTCTGGGGGGTCTTGCTCCTCCTGCGGTTGGAACAACAGTGCGTCCGGTACGACTACGACCGCGCGGGTGCCGCCGAAGATGTTGTCGTCCAACTGGACGACGATCGAGTGCCGACGGGCAAGCTGGGCGACCACAACCAAGCCGATCCGCCCGTCTTGCAGTTGGAGGCCGACGTCAATGTGCTCCGGGCTTGCGATGAGCTGGTTGAGGCGGGCTCGCTGGTCCGGCGGGATCGGCAGACCTCGGTCGTCGATCTCCACGGCCAGGCCGACCCCCACCCGACCAGCGCGCACCTGCACCTCGCTCTCCGGTGGTGCCCACTTGGTCGCGTTCTCCACAAGCTCGGCCAGGAGGTGGACCAGGTCGACGGCAGCATGCCCGAGCACTGAGGCGTCAGGAGCCGGCAGCACGCGAACACGCTGGTAGTTTTCGGTCTCGGCCACCGCCTGCCGCAGCACGGTCGCGAGCGGGACCGGCGTGCGGATCCGACGCGGGAAGGCACCACCCAGGACAGCCAAGCTCTCTACCGCTCGGCGGGTACGGGTGGTCAGGTGATCGACGCGGAAGAGCCGGTCCATGAGCTCGGGGTCCTCGACATCCCGCTCCAGCTCGTCCAGCTGTGTCAGGGACCTGGTGACCAGGAACTGCAGTCGGCGGGCGATGGTCACCAGCACGTGCACCTGCTGGCGGGAGGCGGCGGACAGCGCGGCGTCGAGCACGCGCCGCAAATCCTGCTCCAGTGCGTCTATCGGCTGGGCGGCGCGGGTGCCAGGCGGGGCCAGTGCTCCGCGGTCCTGCGTCGCCGTGCGAAGCGCCGCATCGGCATCTGACACCAAGGCGTGCAGGGACCTGAGGCGGTCATGGACTGTGGCTTCACGGGCGGCGTTACGCCGCCGCAGTGCCTGGGCCTGTCTTCTGGCCATGAGTACGGCCACCGCGCATCCGGCAACAGCCACCGTCAGCATCAGCCACTCCGGCGGGAGTGAGTTCATCCGCGCTCGGGCGGCGGCGAGGCCAGCCGCCGTCATCGCCACAACTGCGGACACGGCAGCCGTGGGCGTCGCCCAGAGCATGGCGCCGGTCGCTTGCTCGTGGTCCGAAGCTGGCTGCCGACTTCGGACCACGGCTCTGCCGTGCCGAGCAGTAAGACGGCGTCCCTTCGCGGATTGTGGGGAATGATCAGGCATCGAGGTCCTCGCGGGTAGGGGGGAGCCCCTTGGCCGGTGCACCGGCGACCGGCCGTCGAGAGGCGGAATGGCGCTGGCGGCCGGGAAGCCGGACAGCGCACTCTCACGGGCGCCGTCCGACCGGTGATGCCCGGCCGCCAGCCGAGCTCCCGCGGCCACGCGCCCGCCGGTCCGTGGGGGGATGGAAACGGAGCGACAGCGCAGTTCGGCCTTGTCAGGAACACCACCTATCCTGCGTCCCGGCCCGTAGTCGCTGCCACCGGCGCTAGGGTCGTTCCGCGGTCGTTTGACCTTCGCCAACGTGCGCAACCGCCGCCATGAAAGGGATACTCCCCCGTGCCGCGCCGAAGTGACAGGCGAACGACCCATCCGCCTCCGGTGCACCGACCGCACGGCTGCGGCACCGTTGAGCAGCGAATTCCTTGGCAGCCGACCCAACACGCGACCTCCGTGTGCCCCGCGCCCCGCTCCCTCCGCATCGAGTAGAGGGCTGCGCGCCGGTCCTGAGCCACGAGGGCGGATCCTCCATGATCGTGTTCGAACCCTGCCAAGGATGCTCGCAGTCTCCCCGACGGCACACGCGTCCACCCGCTAGGCGTAGTTGCTGACCCATCGGCGGCCCTGCGACCTATCCCGGATCCGCGCGTTCACCGACTCGATCGCATTGGTCGTGCAGACGATGCGGCGGAGCTCGGTGTCAAGGCAAAGGAACGGAGTGAACTTCTCCCAGACGTTTTCCCACAACTTCACGACCGCCGGATAGTTGCCGTCCCAGGCGTCGGCGAACTCAGCGAACCGCTCCGGGGCGGCCTCCTGGGTCGGGGCGGTGTCGACGGGCCAGACCTTTCGCGGACCAGCAGCAGGACATCGCCGCCGCCGCGGTTCTTGATTTCGGTGAGGATGTGCAGCAGCCAGTGCTAGGCGCCCTCGCCGCCGTCTCCGGCCCACAGCCCGAGGATCTCTTTCCGCACATGTCCGCATTGCTGATCGAGGAGGTCGAGCGGCGACTGGACAAGGTGGTTCTGAGGGCGCGGGCGCGAACGACGACCGTGGCATGCCGGTGCGGCGAAGGCTCGGCGCGGGTGCACGGTCAGTATGTACGTCGGCTGCGTGACGTCGCCGTGGGCGGGCTCGGAGTCGTGATCGAGTTATGCATTCGTCGCTTCCGCTGTGAGAATCCCGCTTGCTCGGAGGTGACGTTCGCCGAGCAGAGCGAGGGGTTGACCACCCCACACAGCTGCCATACCCCGCTGTTGCGTGGGGTGTTGACGGGATCGGCCTGGTCCTGGTCGGCCGGGCAGGATCCCGCCAGGCGGCAGCGGTCGGCATCTCCGTGGGCAGGGACGTGCTGCTGCGGCTGGTTAGATCCTTGCCCGAGTCCGATGCCCGCCACGTGGAAGTGCTGGGTGTGGACGACTTCGCCTTCCGCAAGGGACGCCATTACGGCACGGTCCTGATCAACATGGCCACCCACCGTCCGCTTCATCTCTTCGACGGCCGTGAGGGCGAGGACCTGGCCGCCTGGCTGCGTGACCACCCCGAGGTGAAGGTCATCTGCCGGGACCGCTCGAGTGGCTACGGCGAGGGTGCACGCATCGGGGCGCCCCAGGCCGAGCAGGTCGCCGAACGCTATCACGTAGGGCCAACCCCGGCCAGGCCGTTGAGAGGTCAACGCCCATCGCTCCCGCATGGCCGAGCCGCTTCCCGGCAACCCCCGGCGCACCAGAGGCGGAGCCCGAGGTGGTCCAGCCACCGCGGGAGCTGAAGATCGTGACCCGGCTGCGGGAGCAGCATGCCGCCGACCAGAATTGTGGGTGCAAGGGAAGTCGAAGGCGGCGAGCGCCCCTGATCGCGCCGGCCATCCAGTCGTCACAGTCGTCAATCCGTGACCGATGGAATAGCCGGAACAGCGCGCAGTAACTTCGGGCGCCAGGCGTCGTGGGATGGGCATCGCGCACATCCGTCCCCCGCGGATACGCGACGTAGTAGGGCCCGAACCCCGCCCCGCTTCGGGCCCTACTCACGCTCAACCGCACGGTCTTGCGAGCAAGGCGTGGACGGGTGCCAGAAGTCCCGCAGATGCGCTTACCCGCCTGCGGCTCGTCAACTTTCGTGCGTCCACTCCCACCACCACGAGGCGGCGCCCCGGCTCGGGAGCGGTCAGCTGGCGTGTGGCCGCTCGCCGGCGGCGCGGGCCTGTTCCAGAACCGTCCGCCAGGAGGTGACGTGAGGATTGCGGCGCAGCAGGGATCTGCGCTCTCGTTCGGTCATCGCACCCCATACTCCGAACTCACTACCCTAGTTGAGCGCCTCAGCCAGACACTCTGCACGCACCACGCAGCCGTTGCAGACGGCTGCGATTCTGCCCGGCCTGCTGGACGAACAGTGCGTCCGAACCCGTGCTCCGGCACGGCGTTCTCGGCCCAATGCCTGTCCGTCACATTCCCCTCCCCCATCGGTCCACCGCAAGTCGATGCTACGCCCGCAGCCAGGCACAACAGCCCTGCCGTGAATGGAGTGCAACCTGCGCAGTGCCGGGTTTCGAGGCCCAGCGCGGACTCACCTTCCGATGGTGCCCGCGTGATCGGCAGGTCGATGCGCGAACTTGTGAGTAACATCCCGAGGCAACATCCCACAACGATGAGGAGGGTGACCCGTGGCCGACGAAGCCACCACCGCCCCGATCCAGGACCGCTACGCACAGCAGTTCGCGGCCGACCTCGAGCACAACCGTGCCCAGCAGCAAAACCTCACCCGGCAGGTAGAAGAAGTACAGGCACGCCTGGCCCAGCTGCAGGCGGAGGAGAGATGGCTGATCGGCATCCGGGCTTCCCTGCCCAGTGGTCAGCCCAACCAGGACACTGAAGCGCCCACCGATGCGGAACAGGCAGCATCCGCTGGCGACCAGTTGCCGGCACCGGGCGCCCCGGCCGTGGAGGAGACGGCAGTCCCGCAACTGCGGGCGGCAGCCAGGAACGACACACCGGAACCGGTTAAGGGCGAGAACACCAAGAAGAAGACCACGAAGACGGACGCCGCCCCTCCCACACTGGGTGAGCTCCTGGCCGGAATCCTGAGCGGCCACCAGGGCGAACCGCGCACGGCTGGTGAGGTCTGCGACGAACTGGAACAGCAACACCCCAAGAGAGCCCGCAACACGCCTGTCGTGCGCAGCACCTTGGAGCGCCTTGTCGCGGTGGGCATGGTCGAACGAACCCGGCAAGGTCGCACCGTGCTGTACACCCTCGCGCACAACACTAGACCCACCAACCCAGCCAGCACGGTGGACGACACACCCGCCGACCAGGAAAGCGACAAAGCACAGGCATAGCGGTGCCGGCGCGGGGACAGAGCGCGCGCAACCCGCTGCGCCGTTGCGTGTGATCAGGATCCAGAGGGCGGGGCCGGGTTGAGCTCTGGCGGCAGCCGTAATCCGGGTCCGCCGGAAGGTGATGATCGTGAGGCGCCGGCCTGGCCGCCTTCCTCAACCAGGCCGGTGAGCACGTCGTGGAAGTCTGCCGACCCAAGCGACCTGCTGTTCGTGGCGCTCGCAAGACCGACATGATCAATGCGATCCACGCGACCAAGGAAGCTCTAGTCACCGCGCACTTGATCCAGCCCCGTCTTCGGGGCGAGCGCGAAGCCCTGCGTGTCCTGCTCACCGCCCGTCATGGGGCCGTCTTCGCTTCCACCGCCGCGATCAATCAGCTCGTGTCGCTGAGCGTGTCCGCGCCGGATGAGCTCCGCGCCGAGCTGCGGAAACTCAAGCGCCCGGCTCCGCTTGCCCGTTGCGCCCTACTGCGGGAGGGCCCGATGCAGGACGTCGAGCACCGCATGACCGTACGGGCCCTGCGGTCCACCGCCACGCGGATCTAGGCCCTGTAGGCCGAGGCCAGGGAGCTTGAGGACGAGCTGCTCGTCCTCGTCCGAGAGGTGGCGCCCGAACTCCTGGACCTGCTCGGCGTCGGGCCGATCACCGCTACCCAGATCCTGGTCAGCTGGTCCCATCCCGGCCGGTTCCGGTCCCAGGCGGCCTTCGCATCCTTTGGTGGCGTCTCGTCGATACCTGCATCCCCCGGGCTGACTAACCGGCACCGGCTCAGCCGCAGCGGCGACCGGCAGCTCAACGGGGCTCTGCACACCACCTCGCTGATCCGCATGCGACTCGGCCCTACCACGAAGGCGTACGTCGCCCGCAGAGTCGCCGAGGGAAGACCTCTCGCGACGCACAACGCTGGCTCAAGCCAGCAATCTGCCAAGATCCTCGAGCGTTCCGACCGAGACGCTGGCATGAACTCCGAGAATCTCGCCCAAGCGGCTGGACGCGATATAGCAGCCTTAGAGCAACCGCACAGATACGAACCCCGTGGGCCGGGCAAAGAGGCAGTGCCCGCCTGGATGGACGATCTTCCCAAAATCCTCGGCCCGACCGATACAACGCCCGGCGGCGAACCAGATGCCACCGCTCACAAGCCGGGCAGCTGAAAGGGGGCAGCACCGTACGCCGACCCCCTGAGCCGGCTCCGAGCCGACATTATGCCTTTTGCATATGCCGTGAACCCTCGCCAGCGGAAACTGCCTAAATCGACTAGTGGGCGAGTTCAACGACCTCGGAATGTTTGACACAGCGAAGCCGCAAAGGCATGATCATCCTTGCCACCTGATTGACGGACAGTCGATCGCTGAGCCAGGACTCCGGCAGGCGCACCTCTCCAGGCTGCGGTTCACGTGAGACACGGGAGGGGCGGCGACGGGCCACTACACGCCCACCGATACCGCGTAACTCCTAGCCTCTGACGAGAAATTGCCGCTCTCTCGGAGCACAATCTCGCTGCAAGATTTCGTCACGGCGACCGACGCGATCAGGGAAATATTGCGACGTAACTCTATTGCTGCTTACGGATGGAAGTCACGTGGCAACACCCCAAGCCATGAGTACCTTCAAAAGGATCGTCCTGCTTAGACATGCCACTCTTCACCATGCGTCGAGTCGCACTACGCCTTCATCCGGAACTCGATGACAACGCCCTCGCAAAAGTCTGCAAGCAACTGAAGAGTCCATTCTTCCGGAAACTTGCGAGAATTCAGGTGCCTGCAGTAGAGAGAGTAATCCGCATCGCTGGCGACAATTGGGACCGTCGCACCCGTCGCCTCTCGGCGCTGGCCGCTGCGAGCGCCGATTCAAAGCTAGCGGAGGTGTGGTTGCAAGCTCAGCCCCACTGCGCCGACGCCTTGCTGCTCCATTCTTGGGCCAATCTCATTGCTGGGCGCTGCAAAGAGAGCAGCATAAAAAGGGATTCAGCAATTGAGAACTGCTACCAAGCAGCTGAAATGCAGCCAGAGGACCCTGCGCCTTGGATCGTGCTGCTCGCAATCCTGCGCGACTTGCGGAGCAGCCACCATGAGGTAGTACCTGTTTGGAACCGGCTAGTCAGCCTTGACCCTTGGAACCGGGAAGGGCATCTGCAGATGCTGGGCTATCTTTCGCCAGCCGAGTGTGGCTCACACGCCATGGTGCTGGATTTCGTCGACCAGCGGTGTGCGATGATGCCTCCCGACGCACCTGCGGCAGGATTGCCACTGATTGCCGCCGTCAAGCGCCATCATGCGAGCACCTCACGCAGCAACCTCGAAGCACTCCTGGCCCATCGATGGTGGCAGCAGCCCTCTCATGCTGGTCTTTTAGACAAGGCCGTCGCACTTTGGCCTGATCCAGGTTTCCTGCGTCATGCCGCTGCTCTCGCCGACCTCAATGTTCTCGCCTATGCCCTGGTTCACGCGAGACGCCTCCCTGACGCAGCGGAAGTTTTCCAGGCGATAGGTTCGGTGGTCACCCCCTGGCCCTGGCTCATAGACGGAGATCCGCTACAGCGCTTCGCCTACTGGCGTGCCCGAGCGCTTTCTCAGAATCCCTCAACAGTCGTCCGCCGTTGAGGGTCCGGTGGTTGGCCCGCAGCCCGTATACCAGCGTGTGGCACCGGCCTTTGTTCGGCTCATGAGCCTCCGCAGGTGTCTATTTCCATCCGTGATCTTGCGCAGGTAGTAGCCCTGTCCGCGCCCGCCGTCACGGATCTGGCAGACAGCAATGATGTGGAGCACGGAGTTCAGCGAGCGATTGCCGTCGGTGTTGGGCCGATGACCGACGTTGTTGCCGCTGGAGGCGTCCAGGGGTGCGCTGCCGGTGTGGCTAGCGAAGTGGTGATGGTGGGAAAGCGGCTGCTGTCGTCGGCGTGGCCGATGACCCTCACGGCCAGGACCGTGCCAGGCTCGGCAAAGCGGTGAGCGTAGTGCGGGTGACGGCGAGGGTTGCCGCGCATCTCGGTCTCATGTCCCTGACCTATCGGTTCAGGCGGCGCAGGTCGTTCAGCAGGTCGCGGGCTATGCCCCGGCAGCAGGCGTCGGCGGCACCCAGGGGCCGCATGCTTCATAGCGGTGGCAGCCATGGCGGCCGGCAGAGCGCGCCAGCGGCCCAATGGGGACGCCGCTGGCAGGAGGCCGCGCAGCACGGCGTGAAGCCGGTTGAGGACGCGGATGCGTTCGGGGACGACGTCGCTATGCCGTTCGGTTCGCGGCCTCAGCATCGTGGTCTGATCTTTCGGCACCACGGGCCGCAAGGGCGTGGCGGACTGGGCAAGTAGAGCGTCCGTGGCGTCGGTCTTTGCGGTCTCCGCCGGTGGCCAGCGGCCGCGCCGGGCCCTAGTACCGCAACGGTGCTTACCGTGACGAGGCTTCAGCTCTTGGGCTGTGGCCTCGTCTCTTGTAGTGGCTGGTCCGGGCCTGGTATTCGCGTCGGCGGTGCCAGCGATACCAGTGCAGGGCGTGAGCGATGCCACGGCGCGTTGGCCGGGTGAGCTGGGCGATCAGCCTGCGGATCTCGGGGACCGTCAGTGGGAGCAGGGCCGGCCCCTTTCGAGCTCCTGAGCCCGCAGAACGGTCAGGTAGCGTGCGCGGTCATGGCGAGCGTGATGTGCCGGTACCAGCCCTGGTGAAGCCGTACCTGGTAGTCGTCCAAGCCGCACTGTAGGCGATCTTTGTGGGGTCGGTGATGCTGCGGCGGGCGAGCACCCAGTGACGCCGGTCCGGGCGGTGCCAGGGCCGGAGCTCGGCTCTGGCTCAGTCATAGATCCTAAGGCCGTGGGCGCCGTCGCCACAGGAGCGGCGCTTCCACTTCTGCCGTGCCAGGCCGACCACCAGGTCGTGGAGCCGGTGGTCCAATGGCCTGCCATGTGACGGCGGTGTAGTGGCTGGTGGTGGCCACGACGTGGAAGATGTCGGCCTGCTCGAGCTCGTAGCGCCAGCCCTCGCTGTAGCCGTAGCCGGCGTCCGCGGTCACCCATCGGAACGGGATCCTGTCGTCAACCGCCTGGCGGACCATCGCCCTGGTGAGCAGCGTTCTTCGGGCACATCGCCCTCCTCCGGGCCGCGCCCCGGCTTCGCGCCGCTCTCCCGTTCGGAGTGCATCTCCGCGCCTTGGTCATCCTTGACAGCAGCTACCGCTCCCTTCAGGTTCGCTGGAGGGAGCGGACATCACCCCAATTGCTCAACATCGGTGATCTGATGGCCCGTCGGACCAACGATCGTTGGGTAGCACGGTACACCGGGTGGTGAATCCTCCCCGCGAGAATGCCCACAAGGCCCGCTATTCGATCACCTTCTTCTACCACCCGGCGCCCGATGCGGCCATCACGTGCAGCCCCACGTACACCGATGCCGACAACGCTCCCCTCTATCCACCAGTCCGTTCCGACTTCTACCTGGCCGACAAACACCGGCGCGCGTACATCCAGGTCACCCTAAAGGCGCGCTGGGAGCCGGGGGGGGACCGCGCGGCTGCGGGCCGTCCGCGAGAGGAGCGGGGCCCCGCAGCCGTCGGTGGATCACCTCCGGCCCACGAACGCGGCTCCGGCTCGTTCGAAGGCCACGGCGTTGTGCTCGGTCTCCTCTGAGCGTCGAGGCACAGGGTGCGGAACCCAAGGACGAGGTACGTTCCCAGTTCGCGCCCTACCTCCTCGTAGCTTCCGACGAGGTAGGGGCAGAAGGTCTGGTGGTTGCTGAACGGGTACAGGCAGTAGGAGCTCTCCGTGTCCCGGGCGGCCAGCGCGGACAGATGGGCGTGCACAAGCTCGCTTCGACCCAGCCAGGGGCTGAGCGTCACGAAGGACGGGTCAAGTTCAGTGCGTGAGACAGCGTTACAGCGGAAGCGTTATGCCCAATTCCTGCATGGCGGAGGACGGTGGGCCACCCTCGGAACGCTCCGTTTTATAGCCCTTGACGCAGGGCCTGAGGGTTCGGGGATCGACGGCCTCGGCCGGCGCGCTCTTGGCGTACAGGCCGTCGGGCTGGCTGTCGCGGTCGTGAGGCAGCAGCCAGAAGACCCGTCGACGGAATGTGCCCGAGGCACGCGAGGGTTTGGCGGTGGGGCCCAAGAGGGCGTAGCCAACCATGCGTCCGTCGCGGTGGTAGGCGGGGCGTCCCTTGCGGGTGGGTAGTCGGTCCAGGCTTTGTCGGACGTAGTCCAGTTGGTCGATGTCCTCCAGCCACACGAGCTCGGTCTCGTGGCTGATCTCGTCCTCGGTGATCAGGGAGCTCATGTGACGGCTTCCCTTTCCTCGTCGGTGAGCAGTCCGATGCCCGGGTAGTGCTTGCGCTGGTTAGACAGGATCATCTCCTTGGGCGAGGCGAGTCCCACGAGTTCGCGAGTGCGGGAAGCGAACGCGCGTGAGGAGGCTGCGGGGGCTCCTTCATTCTGACACCACGTCTTGTAGGCGGCGTAAAGCGCGGTCTGCTCAGCCCGGAGTTCGGGGGCCAGACGGCAGCACTCCTCATAGAAGCGGCCCGTGTGGTCTTCGGTTTCGGCGTAGGCGGTGGTCGCAATGCGTACCCGCTCGGGTCCGGTGAGATTGCGGTCGCCGGCGAGGTAGCGGCGGGCGCCGTCGATTAGCCAGGACAGGATGCCAGGGCCTTCCTCGGTGACGAGAATGTCGGCGAGGTTGTCGATCTTCCGACTATCGGGGACGACGCGTTCAAAGGGGATCAGCCGCATGCGGCGCCAGAAGGCGAAGCCGCCGGTGCCGACCTCAGGGCGGTGGTTGCCGAGGAGCCAGAGTTTGTGCGTGGGTTCGAAGCTGAAAAAGTCCTGCCGCATGCGGCGGGCCTTAATGCGGTCGCCGCCGGTGAGCAGCTTCACGCGGGCTTCGTCGAACTTATCGCCGTGCTTGACTTCACTGCAGACGATGACGCGCCGGCCGTGTAGTTCGGCTAGGTCGGTGGGGTGTCCTTCGTAGGGTCGAGCCATGAGAAAGCCGGGCGGGGCGGCGTCGGCGTAGTCGCCGAGCAACTTCATCAAGACATCCAGCAGGACGGATTTGCCGTTCTTGCCGGAGCCGAAGAGGAAGGGCAGGATCTGGCCGCCGACGTCGCCAGTGACTGAGTAACCGAGCAGCAGTTGCAGGTAGGCGATCATCTCCCGGCCCTCGACGTCGTCTCCGAAGGTGTCGGTCAGGAACCTCTCCCAGCGGGGGGTCGGCATCTGCTGAGGGCCGAGAGCGGTGGACCGAGAGTGGAAGTCCTTGTTCGGATCGGGTGTTTTAACGAATCCGGTGCGGAGGTCGACGACCCCGTCTGGTGTGCACAAAGCATACGGATCGGCGTCGAGTTTGGCGGCGTTGAGGACCATGCCGGGAGCTGATTTGGCCTGCATGAGCATGGCGTTGATGCCGGTGGTGGACAGGGCGCGTCGACGGTGTTTGTGCAGGGCGGAAGTGGTGAACAGCCCCCGCGTGTCGTGAGTGGCGAGGTGCTCCGCAAGGTCGCCAGCAGCCCACAACACGGTGTCATCTTCGTCGATTTGCCAGCGGGTGGTGCCCCAGCGGAACCAGCCGATGCCCGGTACATGCCGGTAGTCATGGGCGTACAGCCTGACAAACAGCTTTGCGTTGCCGCGATCGGACAAAGTGTCCGGGAGCAGTCCGTTCGGGGTTGCCTGCCCGTGCACGGACGGTTCAGCACTCGTCTGGGCGGGCACTGGCGCAGCGATATTCTGGGCGTGGATTTGAGCGGCCACCGCCTTCGGGTCGAAGTCGAACAAGGTCTCGTTACCAGGAGAGGTCACCAGTGGCCTCCGCTGGTGTGCAGGGGCCGTTTTTGCCCGGCGGTCAGTCCGCTGCGGATGATCTGCTCGATACGACGGCTTTGGCCCGGACGGGCGGCCAGAGCGGTCGCGTTCAAGGAACGCTCGGCAGCTTCCTGTGTGAGACGGCCAGCAGCAATGAGACCGCCCAAGGTGTACGCGGCTCGATTGAGGGTGTCAGAGAACGCCGCCCCTTCCGGGACCTCGCCGCACGCCTCGACGGGCGCCAGGATGGAGGCAAGAAGGCATTCTCTGCTGCGGCTGCCGCCTGCGGCCAGGACAGCCTGCTGCGCTCGAGGAGGGACTGGGCGCGGTACCGGCATGTTCGGTGTCGGCAGATGCCCGGTGCGTTCGAGTTCCTTGGCCAGCCAGGCGGGCAGAGGTGCCGGTTCACGGGCGCCGCCGATTGCCGTGTATGTGCCCTGACTGATTGTTGTGTTGGGGGCCACGATGTAGCCGCCGTGGGCACGCACATCAACTTGCCAGGCCAGGGCGCGGCCAGGGCTGGAGCCAGATGAGCACAGCCAGCGCCGCCGGTCCGTGGTGCGGTACCAGACGTGCAGGCCCCCCGATGGGGTGCGCACCCGCAGGGTGGTGCTGTCGTCGGCGGGGCTGTGTTGGCCGCGCAGCGCGGCTAGCACAGCGAGGGTGTGGAAACCGTTGGCCAGCCCCGTCAGGTCGACTTGGTCGCTGATGGGAATGCCGGGCAGGATCCTGTCTCGGCTGGGCGGATGGGCGGCGTGGGCGTCGACGTCGATGACCACCAGGCCGGCCGGCCCGCATGCGACACCGACACCGAATTCTGGGTGGCGGCCCCACCATTGGGCAATACGACGCTGGTCGAGTGTGGCCGCGTGGAAGCCGTGACACCACCGGCCTGCTGGGGGGCAGGGACAAGTCTCCGGTGGGTGGGGGGTGGAATGGCAGTCACGGCAGTTGGCAGCTGGGATCTTACGCCCACGGGCAAGGGGGTGGACAGGCCAACCTCGTCGGGCACACCAGCTGGCAGTGGCCAGTGACAGCTCAGCGACTGAAGCAGTTGGGGCTGACGGCGTTGGGTCCCTGCGAGACAACTGCAGCTCAGCGGACATTTGCGCCCCCTACCAGCGACTGAAGCGACTCAATGATTGGCACAGATTAGTGAACCTCGCTGATGACGTCTTGGAGCAGGGATTAAACAACCCCTACGCCGTGTCGATACTGCTCCTCGCGGGGGCCGAAGCGACCGAAGCGCTCGGCACAGCGACCCGGCTGGGTTGAGTCGCTGCTCTGCATTGAACTGAAAAGAGCAGGTCAGCGGCGCTACCAGGATGCGATCAGCGACTGAAGCGATTGAAGCATTCTATATATGACGCACACTCACACATTCAGACAGCTTTATATATGACAACCTTGAGTCGCTTCAGTCGCTGCCTATCGTCTGTCATGGATCTGACCAGGTTTTTTGTCTCAGCCGAAAGGAGCGACCAAATGGGCTTGAGTCGCTTGCCTTCGGTCGCTGGGCAGCGCCTCATGGCCCCAGGCGGACCTGACTGCTCTTTGACGCAGCCTGGTGATGGGCTGCTCTGACCCTAGCCACCCAAGCGACCCAAGCGACTGAGCATCCAACATCTGAGAGTACGCCGAACCCCATTGAGGCCGCGAGGCATGACTTGTGGGTCCGTTGACTCGTCGCAGCAGCGGGACGTGCACGGCATGAGGGCAGTAGGAGACGGTGGGCTGCGACGGTTATCAACGAGGCGCTGTGGGCGGAGAGAGAGCAGGTCAGGCGATGGTCCACGCGACACCGCGTGTAGACGTGGGCCGGCGGCTGGCGAGCGGGAAGCCGTCGGCTGCGTAGACGTCCGATGAGATGGGACAGCGGGTGTTACCCTTCCGTTCTTCCGTGCGCTTGTGGCCCGGGTGTAGTCGAGCGCTCGGCTGGTCGGGGCCAGCAGGACCCTTCATTCAGGCAGTACGGCTAGGAGGCGAGTCCCGCAGGCCGCACCTCATGTACGTCACGTCAATGAGGTGCGATCTGCAGGACGTCATGCGGTGCGGTGAAGGAAAATGACAAAGTACCGGCCCGGCCCTTGGGTTCGAGCCGGTAGTAACTGCTGTGGCCGACTCTCTGGTTTCCTCGAGCCAGCCAGCTTCGTAGGCAGCCTGGGCGCGTCCGGGCCGAGTTGCCGCTCCGGCGCCGGAAGCATGACGACATTACGGCCATCCGTGGCCTCTCCTCGGCCGCACTCGCCGAGGTTCGACGGATCGAACGACAGAAGAAGTTGGTGCGCTGGCGGAGCTTTGTCCACCAGCCGAATCGACGGTGGTGGGGGTGCGAAAGCGGTGGCTGCACGGAGTGGGCCTGTTGCGGTGATCCGTGGCGGCCCCGCAAGTTCCTCGAAGCGGTGGCGGGCGATGTTTCGTCGCCGGGCACGCGAACTCCGCAGCCTGGTTGAGGCTTTAGACCGACGGTACTGATGCGAGGCGGCACCGCTGTCACTGCTCGGCATCAAGACGTCCGGCACTGCTGCGGACGTCGGGCATGCCGAGGTGAACGGTGGTGTGCCTGGTCGCGAGGTCGCGCATGGCGATTTCTGCGCGGCGGCGGCGAGGCTGACCCCGATCGCGGCGACCTCGTCGAGCCATCCCTGTTCCTTAGCCTCCTGGAGCCGGTCGAGCAGGTTTGCTGGGTTTCTTCCAATCGGGGCATCTGCTCCGGATCGCGCTGCGGGACGGGACAGCGGATGTAGGCGTGTTGATGGACGCAGGGCGGGCCGAAGTAGCGTGCGCAGACGCCGAGGGCGTGCTTCCGCGGCTCGAAGTGGGGCAGGAAGTCCTGCCGTTCCTGCGCGGTGGGTTCGCGGGACTCCTTGCTGGGCCGGAATGACCGGCGGCGGGCGATGAAGGGACCGATGGTGGGTTGATGACTGCTCCCAGCGGCCAACTTGCTTGGGGTCTTCCACGCCTGCGATGAAGGCGGCGACCCGCTGGCTGAATGTGTCCTGCAGGAAGCGGGCGATCTCAGGGATGGTCTGCTCGGCTGTGCTGCGGTGAGCGCGGGCCTCGGCTTCCGCGCTGGTCTCTCGCTGGGTCTGCATGGTCTCCTCGAATCCTCGCTCGCCGGTCAGAGGGCGACGAAGTGCTGGGCGCATTCAACGCGTGAGGCTTTGGGGTGTGTTGAGGCTTGGCCGGACAGAGTCAAGCCAGGGGTCTTGTGCTTGTGGCCTGCGGGAGATCGCTCCTACTGCAAGTGATTACCAAACCGATCAAATGACCTCAGGGTTGACTGGATCAATTGATCGCAATATGATCACACTGTAGTCAACTCCGCAAGGGTATTCCGCCCAAATCGGTCCCGTCGGAACGGATCACAAGGTTATGAATGCGGAAGCAGTGAGTGAGCCCGCAATCCGGAAGCTGTTGGGCCACGCGCTCGTCGAGGATGGGGCTCCGGTCCTGGTGCTGCTCGAAGGCACGGCAGGCACCGGCAAAAGCCGATTGCTATCCAGGCTGCTGGCCGCCCTGCCCGTGCCCGCCCGTACGTCCGCCCTTGAAGCTACCGCCCAAAACGCCGCCGAGGCGGAAAGCCGGGAGTTGAGCGCGCAAACCAGCGAGGGCCCTAGAGAAAAAACTCTACCCAGCAGCCCGCTCGTGCTGGCGGTGGAAGCGGTCCACCAGGCCAGCGCGGAGGAGCTCGCGGCTCTTCGCGCGCTGCTTGCCGACCCTCCGATGCGGCTCGCCTGTGTCCTGACCTATCGCCCCGAGGAACTGCCCGAACCGGGTTTGGTCCTCGGCTCGGACTTCGAGTTCCCGCCCGCGCTCACCGTTATTCAGCGACGGCTGGGCCCGTGGGATCTCGCGGCCGTCGAGCGTGCTGCCACCGCCGCGCTCGGTGTGGAGCGCTGCGGCCCGGGCCTAGCGGCCGGGCTACACCGCGCCTCCGGCGGGAACGCCCAGATTGTCGCCGACCTGATCGGTCTGTTGAGCGTCCTGCCCGTTGACCAGCCGCGTGAGACCGATGTCGAACGCCTTGGTGTTCCGCCCCGACTCGCCGCGCTCACGCTGCGCCGTGTCGCCGCCGTTCCCGAACCGCACCGCGCGATCGTCTTCGCCGCCGCCGTGCTGGACGAGCCCGCCACCGCGGGCGAACTGACCGTCGTTGCCGACCTGGAGGAACGCGACGGTCAGTCCGCCCTGCTCGCGTCGCTACGCACTGCCGCCCTGCACGAGGCCGGCGACGGGCTCTACGGCTTTTTCGCGCCGCTAGCGGCTGCTGCCGTGCGCGACCACCTGCCCGGCCCCGTCAAGCAATCGCTGCACCGGCGGGCCGCCGCGGTGCTGGCCCGCCGCCAGCCCGTGCCCTGGGAGCGACTGGCCGCACACCGTCGCGCCTGCGGGGACCAGAAGGGATGGCTGCGAGCCGTCGAACGCGCCGCACAGCAGCACGCGGGTGCCGGTGAACTGCAGAGCGCCGTGCGCCTACTGGAGTCCGTATTGGGCTCTGGCACCGTGCCGGAGCCGGCCAGGTCCCGGCTCGCCGCCGCGCTGGCCCGCAGTGCCGTCATGGGCTTGCGCTCGGACCAGACGATGGTCGTACTGCGGAACATCCTGGCCGACGCCGGGCTCGCCCCGGCCATCCGCGGCGAGATCCGCCTCAACCTGGGCCTGCTCCTGTGCAACCAGATGGGCCTGTTCGTTGAAGGCCAGGCCGAGCTCAAGCGCGCCGTCGAGGACCTGTCCGGCCAGCCGGTGCCGCTGGCCCGTGCGATGTCCGCTCTGGCCCCGGTGTGTTGGTGGCCCAGCACCCCGCTGTCGGAGAACATCGCCTGGATCAAGAAGGCCGTGGTCGTCGCCGCGGAGTCCGGTGATCAGGTGGTGCAGGCCGCGGTCGCTGCCGATCAGGTCAGCGTGCTACTGAACACTGGGGACCACGCGGCCTGGGCGCTCATCGACCGACTTCCGCGCGATAGCGGCCTGCTCGGCTGCCGCCAGCAGGCCGCCCGGGGCCTGTGTAACGCTGCGGACGCCGCGGTCTGGCTCGGACACTACGAGCGCTCCCGGGCCCTGCTGCGGGAAGGCACGGCGCTCGCCGTCCGCAACGGCGCCGTCTACACCGAGCAGACCGGCCGCGGCACAGAGATCCTCTTGGACTGGGCCACCGGCCGCTGGGCCGGACTTGCCGATCGGGCCCGCGCCATGCACGAGGAGACCGGCGACATGCCGTACATTGCCTCCGACGCCCGTATGGTCCTTGGCCTGCTGGCCCTGGCACGCGGCGAGTGGGCCGACACCGCCGCGTTTCTGACCGGCACGGACGCCCTCGACCTCGACGACGGACCTGTCCCGCTGTCCGCCACCACCTCCGGTGCCCTGATCCGGCTGGCCCTAGCCCGCAAGGAAACCGGCCCCGCGGCCGCTGAGGCTGAACGCGCCTGGCAACGGCTGCGCACCAAGGGCGTCTGGGCCCTGGGAGGCGAAGTCGCCCCCTGGGCTGTCGAGGCCTCCGCGGCGTGCGGGGCACTGTCGGTCGCCCGCGAGATGGTGGCGGAGCTGGCTGCCGGGCTGGAAGGCCGCGACGCCCCCTCCGCGCATGCCGCCTTGCGCTGGACCCGCGGCGTGCTCACCGAATACGTCGGCGACCCAGCCGCGGCCGCGCAAGACTACGAGGCCGCAGCCGCCGCCTACGCCGCCCTTCCCCGCCCCTACCACGCGGCACTCGCGACGGTGCGCGCCGCCCGCTGCTTGCTCGCCCTGGACCGGGATTCAGCGCATGCCGTCGCCACGCTGAGTGAGTGTGCGGAGCGGTTCGACGCGCTGGGCGCCGCCTGGGACGCCGCCCGCACCCGGGCCGAGCTGCGCGACTACCGCCCCGCCGCCGAGCGATGCGCCCCCGGCCCCCCCGGAAACGGCAGTGAGCTCTCCCCGCGCGAGGCGGAGGTCGCCGCGCTTGCCGGCGCCGGCATGACCAACCGAGAGATCGCCACCACACTCCACCT
Organism: Streptomyces sp. NPDC005706; assembly: GCF_040631045.1. Taxonomy (NCBI): domain Bacteria; kingdom Bacillati; phylum Actinomycetota; class Actinomycetes; order Kitasatosporales; family Streptomycetaceae; genus Streptomyces; species Streptomyces sp. NPDC005706. The sequence goes on from NZ_JBEXYS010000011.1 coordinate 176,105, forward strand.
GTCCCCCCGCACCGTGGAGCAGCACGTTGCACGGGCCCTGCAGAAATCCGGAGTCCACTCCCGTCGCCAATTGGTCTCCGGCCATCTGGCAGCCGCCGGAGAGTAGAGCACCGACCGCGCGCGGAGATAGACGCCGCGTCGAGACCGCAAGGTGGCGGTGATGCTGTCGTTCAGGGACCGCATGAGCGCGATCTGGCGCAGTAGCCGCCCTGCTGCCGCGGCAGCGAGACTGAGAAATGGCGCCCTCGAACCGCAGTAGCAAGCTTTTGCCGCGAGTGTTGCCCGGCACCGTGAGTCGCCGGCGGAACCAGGCCACCGTCTGCAGATTGTCCGACCCGATGTCTGATGGTTGCAGCTTCAGCGGGTGTGGGAGGTCGACCTTCTGCTACGGGCCGTCGTCGAACCTGGGCCGCTGCGCCGCTGACGAGTCACCGATCAGTATTCGCCATCCGTGATTCAGCGACCAGGTGGTTCGCTGGGCTCGAGGCTGTTGGTGGGCGTGGGGGATGTGATCTGCGTGTGAAGAATCCCCCGACGCCGCCTACGCGTTGTTCAACCCAGCAGGGACTGCTCTAAGTGTTGGGGTGTGGTGCAGGGTTAGGTGACAGTTCAGTCCCGTGGCCAGGAGGACAGTTGTGGTCATGACGGTTTCGAATTCGCCGGGGGCCAGTCGGCCGAGTACGGCTTGTCGACTGCGCCGGTTATAGGTCTTCTCGATCCAGGTCACGATGGCGATCCGCAGTTCCTGGCGGGTGGCCCACGTGCGGCGGTCGACGACGTTCTTCTGCAACAGGCTGAAGAAGGACTCCATGGCCGCGTTGTCACCGGCCGCTCCGACCCACCCTATCGAGCCGACGATCTGGTGACTGTCGCGTGCGCGGACGAACTTCCGGAACCGGAACCGCAGCCCGCGATCGCTGTGCAGGACACACCCGGCGACACTGTCACGCCGGGCCTCAGCGTTGTTCAGGGCGGGGGCGGCCAGGCGGGACTTCATCCGCGCGTCGATCGAGTAGCGCACGATACTCCTACTGAAGACGTCCTTGACCGCGCAGAGATACAGCTTCCCTTCCGCCGTGGGATGTTCGGTGGTGTCGGTGAGCCACAGCCTGTTCGGACCGTCTGCGGCGAAGTCGCGGGCGGACGAGGTCGTCGTGCACCGGCGGCCCGGCCTTCTTGCTCTGGCCGCGCTTCTTGCCGAACACACTCCACCAACCGTTGTCCCAGCAGTTCCGCCACGCGGTCCGGTCCGCCATGCCAGCTCCGGTGATTCGTGCTTCGTCGGCCAGGAAGCGGGAACCGAACTCCGGGCCGCCGTCGTGCCAGGCCCGGCGCCAGCGCTGCACCGAGCGCACACTCACCCGTAAGTCCTTGGCGACCTCGGCGTTGGCGACACCCGCAGCGAATCGCTCCGCGCCTCCAGCCGGATCCGCTTGCGAAACGCCTGCCGTTCAAGCGTCAGCCCACCACCCTGAGGATATCTCACACAACAGGCATACCGCGACGATCACACATCGTCAGCCCCAAACCACATCAAGCCGCACAGGTCAGTGATTCGCTCGTCGTTGGTCCCGCCCAAACCGATACGACAGCTGCGCGACCTCACCCGGTACCGGACGGAGGTCACACGTCAACGGACCCGGGAGATCCAGCGCTGGAGAAGCTGCTGGAAGATCGGGGATCAAGCTGTCGGTTGTCGTCACCGACTTTTTGGCGGCAAGTCGGCGCGGGCCATGGTCGAAGCCCTGATCGCCGACGAACGCGACCCGCAAAAGCTCAGATGGTCCAGGCGATGACCGGCTTCTTCAGCGGCCATCACGCCTCACTCGCCCGCGCCATGCTCCCACGCGTCGGCGCGGCGACAGCCACCATCAACTAATCACCGATGAGATGGGCCGTCGCCTACAGCCCTACCGGCGGCAGGCCGCCCGATCGAAGAACCCCTACCTGTCCGCACAATTCCGACGGCTGATCAGTCATCGGGGCAAGAAGTATGCCCTCGTGTTCGTCTGACACAACCTCAACCAGGACACCCCCTACCAGGACCTCGGTGCCGACCCCCTTCATCAACCGGATCCACAAGTCCGTCAGACCCGCAGACGCATCTGCCGGCTGACGCAGCTGGGCCACGACGGGTCCCTCCAGCCTCACCCTGCCACGCGTTTGGGCACTCTGGGTAGTTTCAGAGGAGGGCTCCTCGCCCCTGTACAGCGGCTATTTAGGTATCCGTAGAACGGTTCTACTGATAGAGAAACCAGCTAGTCGGGCCTACTGTCCCTGGTCAGGCGAAGGTCCCTTTCGCATGACAGCTCGTCTCTCCCTCACGGCAGCGGGACCGCACTGTAGGTCCACTTCCAGACTCGTGCTGTGCGTCGGGATCTTGGTGATCACGCCATCTCCCCTGTTCGTTTCTGCTCTAGAGGAGCCAGCATTGAAGCCCTTTGGACATCTCAGCAGCTCGAAGCTGTGGGTATCGGCTGCCGCAATCGCGGTCGCGGCCCTCGCTCTCTCCGGCACGGTTGCCCCTGCAAGCGCAACCCCCGCCCCGCGGCCTGCTGCAGCCGGCCCCGCCCACGCCACCGCGCTCTCTGGCCACTCCGTCCCGGGCACTACCGGGCGCGCCGCCGAACGGCACCTGACGCCCGCTCAACTCGCCGATCACCGTGCCAAGCACTACGGCGCTGCCCAGCTAGCCCCTTCGGCCACGGCTACCGAGGACGGCCATAAGTTCTGGGCCACCAACCCCACCGGGGCGAGCGCTCCCACCGGGGCCTACGCCGTCCACTCGGTGTCCCCCGACTTCCGCACCTCACACGCCGGCGACGTCATCTACGCGCCCACTCTCTACCCCGCGGGCAACTCCTGCATCGAGAACACCACCGCCTACTTCCACGACAAGGCCGAGATCTGGGCCTGGGACTGGTGCAACCGCCAGAGGGTCGGCAAGTACACGTACATGGACTCCTCCTTCCAGTCGACGTACGTGCGCAACCGCGCCTACCAGGTCTGGATCGCCAAGACCGACGCCACCAAAAACACCTGGCAGATGCGGCTCTACAACTACGCAACGTCTCAGTGGGACACGTACTACACATCCTCCGGTTCCAACCCCAACCACCCCACCGGCACCAACGTCGACGGCTGGGACGCTTTTGAGGTCTACTCCGCGACCGATCCCTCCACCGGCCGCCTCAACATCTGCGCTGACACCGTAGGCCGGACGTTTACCGCCACCGGCGTACAGCAGCAGGAGGGCGGCACCTGGAAGCTCCTGAGCAGCAGCGACTCCTACATCGACGCCCCCGCCACCGGCGGCGCCATCTTCGGCTGCACCAACCTGCAGGCCTCCGTCACTTCACCCAACTCCGCGTGGCGCGTTAGCAACCCCTGAGCCGCAATGTCCCCCGGGGCTGCTATGCCGTGTCTAGCACCCTAGTACTCCAGCAGCGCTTCGCTGTTCCTGCTGGTCAGGTGCCTGATTGTGTGTGTAGCGGGGGTGGTGTTCCGCCTGGTGCGGGATCGGTGGATCCGTGTGGCGTCTGGGTTTCGGCTCCGGTAATGGCAACGGCGGCCGACGGCTTGGTGGTCGCGTCGCCATCTCGACCATCCCGGTACGTGAACCGCCCTTGTTGTTGGGGCGTTGCGCGGGTAGCAAGTAGCCAGGAACTTCCTGACTTCTGCCACGGCGAGGGGCGCGGCTGCAGTGATCGCTTCTTCGGTCCCCCTTTCGGTAGCCGCAGCGGCCATCGCGGCGAGGAAGGCGTGGGCGAGCAACGACTCGCCCAGCAGCGCGTTCTACTGCCCGAGGCGCAGCTACCAAATGATCAGCAGCCATGGCCACTGGAAGGGCACCGGCTAACCTCCCTACCCCCGGCCTGCCCCGTCGAGGCTTGGGCCCCGCCCGCCGTGCCCCGGCTGGCGGGGCCGGACCACCGCGGGGGCGTTCCGCGAGCGCCGGCCGGGGCGCACTTCGTTCCGCGCGCGGGACCGGCGTACCCGGCGACGGCGGCCTCGGAGCCGCGTGGCCTCCATGGGAGCATGCGCGCAGAGGCTGGCTGCGGCAAGGAAGCAGAGCAACCACACCGCGCGAAGCGGAAGCTGGGGGTTGGCATCTCGCGCTGCCGCATTCTGGTGGACAGGTGTGTCCAGGTGGCCTGCTGTTCGAATCAGGGGGATGGCAGCGGCGGCGGCCGTCGCCGTCAGGATTCCGAGCGTGGCGAACAGGACCTGGTAGGGCGCCCATGCGGTGATCGCCGCCAGGCCGGCTCCCGCGAGCGCCTCCGCACTGTACATGCAGTGAAGGCTCTGCATGATCCTGCGCTGGTAGGCGTGCTCGAGGTTGACTGCCGCGGAGTTCGCCCCTACGTCCAGGAGGCCGTGGCCGATGCCGAAGAAGGCGGCAACCAGCGACAGGGAGGTCAGCCTTCGGCAAGTCTCCAGTGGAGCAAGAGAGATCCTGAAGATGTTGGCTGGAGCTGCGAGCAGGGCCGTACCGATGGGCGAGCCGGCCGCCCAACTGTAGGCCGAGGACCATGCCCTGCCGCTGCCGCTAGGAGAACGAGGGCGAATCAGCCCGAGCTGAGGTGGGCGGCGCCCTGAACTGCTGGCATGCGTGCACCCCACACGGCCGTGACCACGCCGAGCAGCGCGAAGACGCCGCTCAGCAGGCGACGGGAGGCGACCGGGTGTACCAGGGCGGATGTCGAGGCAACGGCGGTCCCCGTCATCGGACCGTCCTGGGGCAGCATGGATCCGCTGTCAGTGCAGCCGGATCGGGAGGTGCACGGCTCATGTCCGACCCTCCAGTGCGCATTGCTGTGCCGCACTGAGGGGTGCGACGGGTGGCGCCCTGCGACCCCAACTGGAAGGTTGTGGGGTGGTCGCGCGTCGCCATCCCAGCATGGAGCTGTCATGAGCAAGACAAGCACCGGGGTTTCATTCGAGTCGGTCAGCGATCAAGGGGCGTTGTGAGCTCGTCAGCGCCGAGAGGTCATGGCTTTCGTCATCTGCCATTGGTCGATATCAGGCCGGTTGAGCCGGTCGCCTGGGGCGGGCAGCCGGATGCTGGGGTTCTGTTCGAAGAACACCAGGCCGGTGGTCTGGTCTTCGTGGCTGCGTTCAGACAGCGAGGGTGTGGAGGCCATGAGCGCGGTGTAGAGGCCGTTCAGGGTGCCGGTGGCGGTGAGTGCCTGATGGAAGGCGTCTTGGGTGGTGAACAATACGGGTCCTTCCTGAGGCGAAGACGTCGCCGGGCAGTGTGCTGGGCGAGTGCGGCCCTGATGAGCGGGGCGACGGATAGGACCTTGTGCGAGGTGCGGGTAAGCCGCGCAACTGGTGCTGGGCCGGACGGAGGCGGGCAGGGCTGGGCAGGGCAGGGCAGGCAGGAGGTTGCAGCTACCGAAGCGACCCATATTCCGAAGTCGGCTGGTCTTCCTCAGGGGTCAGGTGACCGTATCGCGAGCCGAGCGCCAGAGCCGCTATGGCGCCACCACAGCGGACCCAGCGGCGCACCGTACCCGTCAGGTGTGCCGGGGCAGGACGGCCGGACGGGTCGGCCGGGCAAGGGCATGGGCATGGGCATAAGAGCGTCGGGTAGGCGATCCAGGGCGCGGCGCCGTTGCTGCGTCAGCCACCTGCCGGGGCATCCCTCCTGGCGGTGACCGTCCGCGTGGTGCCACTCCGCGGACGTCCCCGGTGCAGCACAGTGAGTCGGTGCTCCCTCGCCGGTCGTCGTTGGCCTTCATCCTCCTGGTGCTGCTGAGCGTCACGAGCTGCACCACCGTGACGCCCCGCCTCTCGCCGGACGACGGTCGCCCGCTGGGCCTACGGGCTCCTCTCGCGCCGTACGGGACGCCCACCGCACCGACGCGGGGATCGCTGCCCTCGGCGCGCTCCGCCCTGGTGCGCACCGGGCCAGTCCCAGCGCGGCACACGGCGAACGCCCAGCGCGCGCGGCGCCACCGGAGGCAGCCGACAGTGACTTTGGCGCAGCAGCCCCACCGGGCTGCTCTTCGAGCGCATCCCGCGCCGCGCCGTCGGCCTGTCCCTCTCCCGAGCCCGAGGACATGGCAGCCCGCCCCGCGGGTGCCCCCGGCTCTCCCGCTGGCCAGAATCCGGGCGACCTCGCAGCGGATGCGCCAACTGTGCCGCAGCGCCGAGCAGGTGGCCGCCCTGGACATCGTGAGCCTGTGCCGTCAGGCCTGGGGCTAGCACTCCGTGTCGCGGCGTGAAACCGCTGCTCACGGGCACAGAGAGGGCCGCTGGAGCTTCGTCGGTGCCGCGAATAAGTGCTGGTTTAGGGGCACGGGATGGGGCCCGACCGCAGGGCAATTCTTTCGGCGGCCGGCGTTGGGGTGGCCGCTCTTCTGGATGAATGTCGGTGGGTGGGGGAATGGCGAACCGTTCCGCCAGGACAGGCGGATGTCATGAGACTTCTGCGTGTACCGCTCCCCCACATGAAAGCGGCCGCGCTGCGTGCCGCCGCCGTGCCAACCATCCTGGCCGCATCACTGACCGGCCTCGCGCCCGCCCACGCCACGACTCCTGCGGGCGCGCCCGCCACAGCCCGGGACCAGATCGCATGCCCGCGCGGCTTCGTGTGCATCTACCCCGACATCAACTTCAACGGCCAGCCCTACGTCAAACGCGCCGTCGACGGCTCCGTGCGGCACCTGCCGGACTACATCCGCGGCAACGGCAGCTCCGTCATCAACAACAGCAGCCGCACCGCCCGCATCTACCAGAAGGACAACTACTTCGGCCGGCACGTCTGCGTCGCCCGCGAAGGCGGCACCATCAGCGACCTGCGCTCCTACCAGCTCAACGACACCACCCACAGCCTGCGCAACAACGACACCCCCTGCGGCGCCTGAGCGACCGGGGGGGGGGGCTGACACCCGGGCGAGCGACCAACGATCTGCCGCCCTCCTGCCTGTTTGTGTCGGATCGGACACAGGCAGGAGGAAGGGGCCTGTGCGCGAAGTCCCCAGCTCCGGCCGAGTGCTTGCCTCAGACCACGGCGACAACTACCCGTGAATGCAACAGGTCAAGCTCGTCTACAACCCAGACCAGCTCTTCACCTCCCCCAGGCAGTCACACTCCCCCGACCGAGCCGCTGTCGCTGGTTCGGGGGCGACACCAGGCGCGCAACCCCGACTTACAACCAGCGCGGTACGACTCAGAGGGGTCCCCTGGCACCTTGACTGAACCGGGGGATCCCTAGCGAGGCTGAGGCCTGGCTTCGTTGATCTCTAGGAACAGCGTTTGTCGACTGGTTCCGGAGGCAGTTGGTGATCAGCAGAGGAGCGGATGTCAATGCCAAATGACGGCACCACCCTGTCCCACGACTTGTGGAAGGTCGCCGGATAGCCCAACGGCGTGAGCGATGTGGCCTCGACAAGAATGACGATATTGATCATCGTTTCGTCGGTATTCCGGAGCTGGCTGATGTTCCGCGCGTCGCGGTCGTTGTCGACGTGATGCGGGCCTTCACCGTGGCTGCCTGGGCGTTCTCGCGTGGTGCCGAGAAGATCGTCCTGGCCCCGTCCGACGCTGAGGCACTGGCTCTGAAGGAGAGTCGTCCGGGTTGGCTGGTCCTGAAGGACGGTGCCCCGGCAACGGGCTTCGACACGGCTGCGGACGACGGCGAGGACTTGGGTGACGGTGTCGTCGCGGAGGCTGGCACGCAGTGCGCCGTGCCCGACCATTCCTGCTCGCCATGCCGATGACCGCGTACATGTTCCGCCCCGGCTACATCCAGTCCGTCGACGGCGCCACCTCGCGCGCCCCTCTCTACCGCACTCTGTACCGCGCCACCGGGATTCTGTACCCCGTCCTGCGACGCGCCTTGCCCCGGTATGTCACCAACACCGACGCCGTCGGACGCGCCATGCTCGCCATCACCCAGCAGAACGGCACACGCCCCACGGTGCTGCGCAACCCCGACATCAACCGGCTCGCTTCCGCCTGAACGCCGCCCCCTGCCCTCGGAATACCTCACGGTCACGGTGGTCGCCAACCACCGCCCAGCGGGCTCGATGCAGGCCGGTCTGGGCACGGAGATCGTGTTACGAGTTCTTATGGCGCTGCGCTGCACCGGGGATCGCGTGCTGGCTTAGGTTTCGCGGCGTTCCTACTCAGCATGGACCCAGCCATTCACCGCCGAGGGCGTCACCCGACGCCCTCGGCGTACACCGGGACATCGGCCACGCCCTACCGCCTGAACGCCGAGGAATAGCTCCGGTTTCGAATACGTACCTGGTACCAGCTCTGCGACCCGACCTGCAGCCGGGCAGAGTCGAGTGCCTGGCCTCACCAACCGACTGACCAGCATGCAGGCGGCATAAGTCACGGCGTCAGCACCAGCCCCGTGCACGAGCCTCGGCGATTGCCGGCTTGCCATCGGCCCAGGCCGCCCTCCTCGAACTCTCAGCGTTCGCGTGACGCCGATGCCCGGCGCAGCACGCGAGATGGGCGGCGGAGCCGAAGTGGGACGGCTTCCGCTCGGCCGTCTGCCTCGACGCGGACACCGTCATGCTGCGCTCGCGCCGCGGCACCCAGATGGGCCCGGCGTTCCCGGAGGTCGTGGTGGGCACCCGCAGCTGCCGGACCAGTCAGCCCTGGATGGAGTTGTGTGACCTGAAGACCTGTCTCGGACAGGCGGTGTCTCATGGATTCTGCGGACCAAGATGTTCAATGCGAGAAGTGTGAGTGGCACGCCGGGCAGCCGGGCCGACAGCCGAGTTGTGCAAGAAGCGCCATCCCTCAGTGCTGCGCTTGCAGCACTGAGGGGGTTGGCACTCGTATGGAAAGCCGGTGGTCCTGCTCCGGCGCGGCGCCCGGGGCGGTTGTTCACCGGTGGGCCGGGTTGGTGCTCCGGCTCTGCCCACGGTGGCCGGCCGAGCCGGCTGATGTCAGCGGCGCCGCTGGTCGGCCCGCAGCTCGAAGTCTCCGTAGCTGTTGTCGACCGGGTTGACCGTGACGCCCGGGGCGACGATCTCGGCGATGGCGTCGAGGACGTCGTAGGACAGGGTGATGTCGGCGGCGGACAGGAACGCCTCCAGCTGCTCCGTGGTGCGCGGTCCGGTGATCGCTGAGGTGACGCCGGGGTGGTTGATGACGAAGGCGACGGCGAGTTCGATGAGGGAGATGCCGGCCTTCTCCGCCAGGACGGCGAGTTGTTCGACGGCGTCGAGCTTGCGCTGGTTAGCGGGGGTGTTCATGTCGAAGCGGGCCTGGGGGCGGGCGGCGGAGGCGGGTCCCTCGGTGGCATTTTTGCGGTAGCGGCCCGAGAGCCAGCCGCCGGAGAGCGGGCTGTAGGTGAGGGTGCCCATGCCGTGGCGCCGCACGGTGGGCAGCACGTCCTCTTCGATGCCGCGGACGAGGATCGAGTAGGGCGGCTGCTCGGTGACGAAGCGCTCCATGTTCCGCTGGCGCGAGGTCCACTGGGCTTCGACGATCTGCGAGCCGGAGTATGACGAGGAGCCGATGTAACGGACCTTGCCCTGGCGGACGAGGTCGGTGGGGGCGCCGAGGGTCTCGGAGACGTCTGTGTCGGGGCTGGGGCGGTGGACCTGGTAGAGGTCGATGTGGTCGGTGCCGAGCCGCCGCAGGGAGTTCTCGACCGCGCGGATGATCCAGCGGCGCGAACCGCCGCGCTGGTTGGGGTCGTTCTGGTCCATGGGCATGAAGAACTTGGTGGCCAGGAAGACGTCCTCGCGGCGGGCCTTCAGCGCCTTGCCGACGATCTCCTCCGAGACGCCGGCGGAGTACACGTCCGCGGTGTCCACGAAGTTGATGCCCGCGTCGAGGGCGCGGTGGATGATCCGGATCGAAAGCCCTAACAGCAGTACGGCGGCTGACCCCTTGGCCGGCCGCCTCTCGTGCGCCCGCCCCGTCGGAGGATTGGAAACCTCCGGCGGGGCGAGTAAGAGCGAAGAGGCCCCAGCCGGTGGTGCGTTCCGGCTGGGGCCTCTTCCTTGTTCCCTCGTTACAGGGGGCGGATGTTCTCCGCCTGCGGGCCCTTCTGGCCCTGCGTAACGTCGAACTCGACCTTCTGGCCCTCCTGAAGCTCTCGGAAGCCCTGGGTGGCGATGTTCGAGTAGTGGGCGAAGACGTCGGGTCCGCCACCCTCCTGCTCGATGAAGCCGAAGCCCTTTTCCGCGTTGAACCACTTCACAGTGCCCTTGGCCATGCCTGTCTCCTTCGAAAGGACTCGTATCGGGTCTCGCACCGTGCGGGACCCGGAGGTGATCGCCCTGGTCCGGAGAGGCGCCGAACAGCAAAAACGCCCGCGATTGCGATCACGGGCGAACGGGACTTCGGAACCACGACTGCTGGCCACGACGCTACACCGACTGATGAGGCTCGCCCACGCGGTTCCGGTCATCGTGGCGTGTTGCCCCGACGTGCCGCATACGTGCCAACGTCTCACGAAGGCCCAGGTCAGTGACTGGCAACCGCATCCCTCATGCGGTTATGCCCTACCTGGGTGGTGAGCTCCGACTGGTCGAGCAACGCTAGGTCAACACCGACTCCCGCGACGGATGCCCGGGCGTGATCGACACCAGTGATGGCGTTGGTGGCGCAGTCGGTGAACCACGTGATCCACGGACTGCGGGCCCGGCTGTCGACCTCGACCAGCACCGGGACCTGCATGTGGTTGGTCTCCCACGCCTTGTTCCGCCACCCCTGCGGCCGGCTCCCGGGCCTCTTCGACGCAGTCACTGACCGCTTAGACGGGCAGTCGGTGCTCCAACCGGCAGACGGGCGCTGCTGGCGGCGAGGAAGCGGCGATCGCATAGACCGCTCGGCTGGGAGCGCGAAGGGCTGACCGCACCCACCGGTGGGGCGGCGCCAGTGGCAGCAGCGGCCGGGGTCAGCAACGGTCGAGGCACTGCGAGCAGACGGCCAGTCGCAGTGGGGTAAAGCCCCATCGCTCGTCGCCCGCAGCTGCGTTCGCCTGAGGTGACGACCGATGGGGCTGCGTCGGGGTCGGTGTGGCGCTGCCGCGCCATGACCCATTTGAACGGCCAAGCCGGGGGGAGGCGAGGAAAGGTTCTGGATAGCGTCTCGTCCAAGGCTGCTCGAAGCGGCAGGTTCACGGCTCGGGAAGGTCATTTGTGCTGCTGCAGACGATGGGATCGCTGCTGCCGGCGGCCCTGGCCGTCGCGCTCAGCCCGTTCCCCGTGGTCGGCATCGTGTTGATCCTGGCCGGCGGACATGGCCATCGCAACGGTCTGCTGTTCGCTGCCGGGTGGGTTGCCGGCCTCGCAGTCGCGGCAACCGTCGTCGTACTGGTCTTCGGTCGAGCCGACGACCCCGACAGCACATCGTCGGCGATTGCCAACTGGGAACGTGTGCTGGCCGGAGCAGCCCTTGTCGTCTGGGGTGTACGCAAGTGGTGGAAGCGGCCGCCTGCCGGTGAGACGGCCGAGACACCGCGCTGGATGGAGTCCCTCGGCGACGGACGGCCGGGCGGGCCCTGCTCCTCGGCGCCCTGCTGTCGGGCGCCAACCCTCAGAATCTGGTGCTGACGGCAGCGGCCGCCACGGCGGCTGTCGAAACAGGTGCTCACGGCAGCGACCTCACCGTGGCCGTCGCCCTGTTCGTGCTCCTCGGCTCCTGCACCGTCTTGGGAGCTGTCGCCGCTCACCTCTTCGGGGGCCGGCGCGCGGCGTCGTTCCTGGACAGCGTCCGACAGTTCATGATCACCAACAGTGTCGTGATCACCGCGGTCGTCCTCGTCCTCCTGGGTGCCAACATCCTCGGCGACGGGCTCGCCGGACTCGGCCGATAGACCGCCCTCCAACAAGCCCGAGGAGTACACCTGGGACCGCCTCCCCTCCGACCGCGCCTCGTCGTGTCCCGTGCGGGCAAGATCGCCAAGCGCTTCCGTCGCCTCCTTAGGGCAGGCCGCGGGGCGCAGACAGGCTGGAGCCAGAACGAGGGGGCCGACTCTGATTGCTACGGCTGCGGTGATGAGCGCGTATCCGACTGTCTGCCCCGACACGGTGGGGAGGACGACAGGGTCGCGGGCGGCTACCGAACCCGCTCCTTGAAAGGGCCGTGGGCTTGCTCGCTCTGTCGTTACATGGGGCGGTTACCGGCGACCGCGCCGCCCGGGTCATCCAGCAGGGCGAGGCAGGCGGTGATGCGTTTGCCGACCGGTTCCCGCTGGGCTTCGAAACGCCGGCAGACGGCCATGACGATCTCCAGGCCGTGCTGCCCGACCCGGCCGGCGTCCGCGGCCCAGGCGATCGGCAGCACCGGGTCGGAGTCCCCCACCACGACCTCGACCGTGTCCCCGACGATCCGCACATCCAGCAGCACCGGCCCTGGGGCGTACTTGCGGGCGTTGGTGACCAGCTCGCTGACCACCAGCCGGGTCAGATCCATGGCGCGCTGCGAGACGGGGATCCCGTGTTCGGCCTGCACGCGGGTAAGGAAGTCGACTGCCAGGGCCTGGGCATGCGTTCCGCTGCAGGACATGGAATGAGATCACGACCTCTTGCCCGCGCCCCGACGCGACCCTGCATCTGAGGACGCAGGTGGAGCGGCTGCGCATAGAAAATAGGCAGTTGCACCAGGCCCTCGCCCCGCACGCCGTGATCGACCAGGCCATCGGCGTCCTGACGGTCGTCGGCCAGTTACCACCGCACGACGGCTTCGCCGAGCTGCGGGAGGTCTCCCAGCACACCAACACCAAACTGACCACCGTCGCGGAACGAATCCTCACGTACGCCCAGGGCGCACCGCTTGCCGATGAGCTCCTGGTGGAACTGCGCGCAGCGGTAGCCCGCCGCGCTTTCGGCACACGGCCTGCTACGTGACCCGCAGGGGCCCGTGGCCACCGCAGGTCATGCCGCAGGACAAGGTCGCCGTAGTCCAACGCCCGCAGACGAGGGGTGTTCTGGCTGCACCTGGCGCCCTCGATGTTCGCCCTCGCGCTTGAAGCCGGGCTCGGCTTTCTCTCGCTCACCCAGGCCGCCGTCTACCGCGTCGACCTCGACAAGGCCGGATCGCCTTGGCTGTCGCCGCACGCCCGCAAAACGCTTGCCTGGAAACCGGCGAGGCCCTGGTCGCCGGATGCGCAGGGTCCTGACCGCCGCCGCAGGAATGGTCATCGCCGCAGCAGCGCTCGCCCTCGCCACCCTCAACGCCCGACTGGCCGCCGAGCAGGACTCGCCCAGGCCCTCTATACGAACGTCGAAGCGGCGCACTGACCGAGTACGCCCACGCGCCGCCCATGGGACACATGGTCCGGCACAGCAGGTGGGCCTCCCCACACTGTCGAGAGGCCCACCGTTGGCGCCGACTCACCGGCCGACGTCACCTACCGCCCCTCGAGTGGGTCAGTGGCGGTGTCCGCGGTGGCGGCCCCAGGAGACGTCGTCGACGAACCGGCCGCGGTCGTTGCGCAGGGTCGCGGTGTCGTAGTCGTTGTTCCACACGTACGCCCGCCGGTCCTGGAACAGGTCGGTGCGGGTGTCGCGGCCGACGCCGGTGTGGACGCGGACGGTGGAGCGGCCGTCCAGGCGGACGTGGCGGAAGGTGAAGGTGTGGCCGTCCTCGTCCCGAAGGGTCCAGCCGTCCAGGTTGACCGCCCGGCGGGTGGAGTTGGTGATGTCCACCCACTCCTGGTTCAGCGACCAGTTCGAGCGGTCATCCCGGCCCGGGGAGTCGTACCGCACGCTCGAGATGTACACCGCGGCGTGCGCGCGGCCCGGGTAGTGGTGATCGGCAGGCGACGCCGCAGCCGGCAGTGCCACCGCGCCCACGGCGGCGGCCGCGACAGCGGCGACGGCGGTCATACGGACAGAGGAAGAAACGGACACAGGATTCCCCTTCGTGCGCACACCCCGATCCCGGCCACGACATGTCGAAACCGCAGACCAGCAGGGTGCTTGTGCTGGTGTGCGGCCGGTCGGCCGCACACCAGCACCCTGCAGCCCCGATCGTCACATTGCGGGAGTAATGCGAATGAGATGACGAATTCGCCAAATCTCTGTGACACTCGCATGTAACGACCATCTATGCGCAGAACGCACCGGCTTGACGGGCTATCAGGCGTGGCCGCCCCGAGATTACGGGCCTGAGGCAACCATCCGACGGAGGCCGCAGCCCCGCCGCCGTGATCACGTTCACCCGAAAGTGAGTAACAGACACGGGCGGCCGCCGCTGGCTCGAGGGCTGATGCACCGCCCAGGCCATTCGGTGCCCGAGAGGGATCGGAGGGGTTATGGCGGAGAGGGCAGGATTCGAACCTGCGTGGACCCCTGAAGGGGCCCGACCGTGAGGCGAGCTCGCTGGTCCCCGATCAACCACTCCGGGCACCTCTCCCTGTTCCCAGCTTTTGGACTTTCGCGCCGGTCACAGGAACAACGATGCCGGGAGCCGCTGACGGCATCCTGACGCCCTACTGACCGAGACCGGGGCTCAGCCCTAGTCGGGTAGGCGCCGTGTGGTCCTCTCTGCGGCGTGGCTCTTCGGGTAGATGAATGCGGATGGACTTGCATTCCGAACTGGCGCATATAGAACCCTAGTTCGTCTCGGAGCTACCCGCCCCCCAGCCCCTCCCGTGATGTGATCACCACGAGTGACAGTCCCGTCACAGATGTCACTCGACCACGACCATCACGGGGAGAGATTTCGTGCGTCTCAGATACAGAAAGCTGCTCTCTGCCAGTGCCGTCACACTGGGTCTGCTGAGCGGTTCCTTGACCACCGCGCAAGCCACCCCGAGAACTTCGCCGGTTTCGTTGGCCCAGGTGGCCATCACATCCAAGACCACTACTGCTGAGGCAAAGGCAGCCTGCGATGCCCGGCTGAAGGCCGCTCGCGACGCTGGCAGCACCAAGCCGGTGGCCTGCCTCACCTGGGGAACGAAGCCTCCCGCCGGCGACCGCCAGCCGGCTATCACCGCGTGGCCGACACCGAACTGGTGTGACGACCACGGCGCCGACAACAACTGGTACGTCACCCGGTTCAAGGCCTGCGGCGTCTTCTCCGCCGACCTGACGGTGCACGACACCCGCACCGGCCGGGTCACCGGCACGATGCACTACCTCGCCGTGGGTTACGCGTACAGCAAGCGTGACATCAAGGCATGGGCGTCCAGGTGGAGCTGGTGGAGGTGAGTGCCTCGGGCGACGCGGTGGGCAGCAGCGCGAACGGGAAGGGCACGTGTGCGGGGAAGTGCAAGGTGACCGAGAGCAAGTTCCCCTCCCAGGCGGTGAGCAGGAACAAGGAGGCTGTCGGACAGTTCTTCTTCGACACCACCATCCAGGCCCGGCCCAAGGGCGCCAAGGGGGAGGGGCAGGGGACGGCCCGTTGGAACTTCACCAACCCCAAGTGGGCCGGACCGTCGAACGAGATCACGCTGAGCCTGCCCACGGTCAGGTGTGACAACGCGCTGCCCGGCACCTCGAAGATCGGCTGTGTCATGCCGTACATTCCGGTGCTGGTCTACGCCAAGAGCGGCCCGTACCCGGAGTTGGCCAAGCACATCCAGTACGCGCAGAACACCAAACACCTGCCGGGCAAGTACGGCACGACGAAGTACCTCACCCGCCTCACCGACAAGGAAAAGATCAAGAAGAACCGGAACAAGGCCTGCCCCTCGAGCCGGCACCGGCCTGCGGGCAAGCAGTGCGACGAGTACCCGTTCGCCTCCACCTGGCAGGGTGCCTCCACGGGCGGAGGGTCACTTCAGCTGGCGCATGATCAACGCCACGCAGAATGAGGAGGGCGGCAAGGCGCTGGGCCGCTTCTACCTCTACAACCGGGTCCTGGAGAAGGATAGATTCCTCGTCTGGATCAAGCCGTAACCAGCCGCCGATCTCCCGGGAACACGCCATGAGCGATCAGGCCGAGTACGGGCGCGGGCTCGTGCCCGTGCAGTACCACCAGTTCCAGATCAACGACGAGGACGGGCCTGCCGGCCCCGACCTGCCCCGCACCCACAACGGACTGATCGAGGTCCAGGACGGCATCGCCACCGTCCACACCGGCATCCACACCGGGGACGTCGACGTCACCGTCACCCTGCACATCGGCGCCCCCGAGCCCGGAGGCGCCGAGTGGGACGAGATCGTCGAGGTGTCCCTGCAATCGGTTTCCGGGGAGCTGATGGTGCGCGGCCTGATGGACGACCTGGACGAGGAGCTGCCGGTCCTGTCCTTCGACGGACCCGGCATCTATCGGCTTCGCATCCATGCCCGCGGCCGCGACACCGCCATCGACCTCGCCCCCGATGAGGTCACCGAGTGGTACCTCATCCAGGCATGGCCGGCACCCCCGCACGACGCCAGAATGCTGCGCCAGACGGACAGCTACGGGGCCTCCGTCCGAACGGGCTGACCGCTGGAACAAGTTCACCGATGCCCGGGCACCTGTCCTCAGCGACCGTGCCCGGGCATCGGCACGAGACGACTGCCAGAGCGCCCAATGCGAGCAAGTAACAGCGGGCCGGACCAGGTGCCGCTCGCACGTCGTGCACGGTGTGGGGAGGCCTAGCGGGCTGTCATGACAGTGATCGGGGCGTTGGGGCATCGGCTCAGTTCTTCGGTGAGCGCGGCCTCTTCGGTGGCGTCGATGCTCAGGCCCCATCGCGTTTTGTCCGCGATCCAGTCGGTGACGTACTGACAGCGGTAGCCCTGCGCCGGCGGCAGCCATGTGCTGGGGTCCTGGTCGGCCTTACTGCGGTTACTGGCCGCGGACACTGCGATCAGCGCCCGGTCGTCGCCGAGATCGTTGGCGTAGTCCTCGCGCTCTTTCGCCGTCCACGCGTATGCGCCGGAATCCCACGCCTCCGCAAGCGGGACTAGGTGGTCGATGTCCAGGCCCCTTGGACCGTCGATGTAGCGGTCGTCGTAAGGCGAGTACCACTCGCCTCCGCTCAACATGCAGCTCGCGCCCTGCGTCGGCGCGATGACGGCCTCGGCCTTGAGGACCTCGGCCCGGGTGTTGCACCCGTCCTTGTCTGCGTCGATCCAGTGCCGGAACTTACTGCGTTCGTATCCGGTGCGGTCTTCGACTCGGACCGGGAGCTGAGCGAGCGCATCCCGCACAGGCAGCGTGACAGTGTCCCCAGGCTCGGCGGCGGAGGCGGCATCGGCGGTCGTCGGGATCAAAAGGGCGGCGAGCACGGCGGTCGCGGCGGCGAAGCGGGCCAAGCGCACGAGGCGGGTCCTCTCGAAGGTCACGGGCGGTTCGTGATCTTCGTAGCGGCTACCGCGGGCGACGCGCCCGGCAACGAGCTGTGGCTCTACCCGATCGGGCGTTAAGTGAGATCGTCGACGCTGCCTGCTCGCCGCCTAGGCTCCGGTGCTGTGGCAGAAGTCCCCGATGAGCTGATCGAGCTGGAACGATCCGCCGAGCAGGAGCGCGCGAGACTCGCCGGCCTCACCGGTGACGACTTCGACGTCCAGTTGCGGCGCTGGCGCGATGCAGCCGAGTCCGTGCAGGCGGCCATCACGGCACACACGGAAGCGGTGGGAGCAAACCGATACGAGGTCGAGCAGGCCGTGAAAAAGGCCGTCCGGCACACCCAAGAGGACCCAACAGTCGAATAACTCCTGCTGGCCGGGCCAGCTCGCCAGCATGGCAGCGGTCTCCTCGTCAGTGAGGGTGATCCGGGCACCGGGCAGGCTGCCGTATTCGCCGACTTAGTTACGGAACTTCCTCCGGGCGACCGCCTCCGTTCCCCACTAGCCGCGCAGAACCAGGCGCCCGTCACAGGCGAGCAGCAGGTAGTAGCGGTCGGGGCTGGTCATGCCAGACGGATCCCTCTGCGCTGTCCAGGCTCCCGGACGATCGCGTGCTTCGTCTCAAGCTCGCCCAGCTGGTAGTGCACCGGAGCTCGGCTCCGCAGGCCCGCGGCCGCCCCGATCTGCGTGATCGTCGGAGCTTCGCCGTGGGTGGCGATGTGCTCGCGGATCAAGCGCAGGATCCGTTCCTGGGTGTCGGTGAGGTGGTCAACGCGATGCATAATTCTAATTAGAGCGCGTGTTCGAATTAGTGGCCAAACGGCACTCGAGCCGACGTAGCGCGGGAGAGGAACGGAGCAGTGAGTGGTGAGCGGCCGATCTCGCGCCTCGAGGCGCTGCGCTTCGCCCGCCGCGTCGTCGCCCAGCAGGCGGCGGCAGCACTCGCGCAGCTCGACGGCTGGATCAAGGCCGAGGAGCGGCGCGAGGCGGAGCAGTGCCGGGGCAAGGAGATGCGGCCGGCCCCGCCAGACTGGCTGATCCAGTACGGGCTGAACCGCGGGAATGTCGACGCCGTGCACGCCGGTGACTGCTGGGCAGCCGCCAAGAGCGGGCGTTGCCGTCCGGCGACACGCGAGCAGGCACTCGAGGCACTGCGTCGGCAGGTGCCGCCGTGCGTCCACTGCCGGCCCGATTCGGCCCTCGGTGTTCTGGACTAGGTTCTGTCTCTTTGGTCAGCGTCGGGTCCAGATGAGGATGCCGACGAGGTGTAGCGCGGCCTGGTAGGCAAGGGCGAGCTTGTCGGTTCGTGTGGCCAGGCCGCGCCACTGCTATCGCCGCCCTGGTGGACAAGGACGCGCTGTTCATGATGATCAGCGACCTCAACAACTCCGACAGCACTTTCGTGGTCGTCCAGCCCGACGAGGACGACCACGTGTGGTTCGGCTCAGTGGCCGTCCTGGCCGAAGGCGGCTACGAGATCGTCGAGTCAAACCTTCAGCGCCCCGGCCTCGATGCGACTCGGTTCGGAGGAAGACGCCGGCCCCGTCAAGCCAGGGGGCTCCGGCCCCTCCTGCCGACGGCATGAACCGGTCCGGGGCCGCCGGCGGCGGCCGGAGGCCCCGGACCGTACCGGCGGGTGCTTCACGCGTGCGACGCGCGCCGCTGTCCGCGCAGTCCGGCCAGCGCGGTCAGCACGGCGTCGCTAGCCTTTCGGTCGCCTACGGTGAGCCGCAGGCCCTCGCCGGGGTAGTGGCGCACCTGGACACCGGCGCCGGCGAGCGCCGCGGCGCCCTCGCCGACCGGATCGGGCGCCGCGAGCCAGACGGAGTTGGCGTGGCCGGCCCGGACCCGCCAGCCGAGAGACACGAGCTCGCCGCGGAGCCGCTCGCGTTCGGCGACGACCGTGTCCACGCGCTGGCGCAGCTCGCTCTCGGCCGGCAGCGAGGCCTTCACCGCGGCCGCTGCCACCGCGTTAATCCCAAAGGGCAGCTGCTGCCCGCGGATCCGCTCTACCAGGCCGGGGGCGCCCAGCCCGTAGCCGACCCGCAGCGCCGCGAGACCGTACGCCTTGGAGAAGGTGCGCAGGACCAGCAGGTTGGTGTACGCGCCCACGAGTGCCGGCGAGTCTGGTAGGTCGGCGCCGCGGGCGAACTCCACGTACGCCTCGTCGAGGAGCACGGTGACGTGCCGGGGAACCCGGCGCAGGAATGCCGACAGGGCCTCGGCGCCGATGAGGCTGCCGGTGGGGTTGTGGGGATTGCACAGCACCACGACCCGCGTGCGGTGGTCGAGCGCCGCGAGCAGGGCGCCCAGATCCTGGTGTCCGTCCGGTGACAGCGGTACGGGGACGGACCGAGCGCCGGCCATGGCGGCCAGCTGGGGATACGCGTCGAACGTGCGCCAGGCGTGGGCCACCGTGTCGCCGGGCCGCACCACCGCCCGGAACAACTGCAGCGCCACGCCGACCGATCCGCTGCCCACGGCAACCCGGTCGGGAGGCACCCGGCACCACGCGGCGATCCGCTCGGTGAGGTCGTCGGGGTGGAACTGCGGATAGCGGTGGGCCTGCGCCACGGCCCGCCGCATCGCCTCGCGCACCGAGGGCAGCGGAGGATACGGACTCTCGTTCAGGGCGAGCCGGTGCAGCACGGGGACGTCCACGGCTCAGTTCCCTCCGCCGTGCCAGCGAACGGCGACGGCACCGGCGAAGTCGCCCGCGTGGGCGAAGCCCCCGAGCACCACCAGATCGCCGTTTGCCACCTGCCCGGAGCCGATCGCCCGGTCCAGGGTGACCGGGATCGCCGCTCCGAACAGGTTCCCGCACTCGTCGAAGGTGTGAAGGTGCCGTTCGGCCGGCAGCAGCAGCGCCTCGCGCCAGTTCCGCAGGAAGGTGCGGTTGGGCTGGTTGGTGATGAGCACGTCGATGTCGGTGCTGGCTACGCCGAGCCGTCGGCACAGGTCCGTGACCACCTCGGGCACGAGGCGGTTGCCCCGCGCCAGGACCTTGGCCACGCTTGCGTCGGAGAATCCGATCCGCAGCTGGGACTCTCCCGGCTCCCAGTACTTGCGGCCGTCGTCGACCGCCACCGTCATGTCACCGGCGTACTCGCCGATGTGCCGCGTCTCCACGTCGAGGACCGGTGACCCGGCCGACGTCGTCACGTACCCCACACCGCACCCGTCGCCTGGGATCGCCGCCTGGGCGAGCCTGCGCACCTCGGACTGGGTGAACCACTGCCCGGCGGCGCTCTGCGCGTTGCAGATCAGCGCCGTCTTCGCGTCGGTGGTGCCGAGGATCTGCCGCGACAGCTTCAGCATGTACACGAAGGACGCGCAGCCTGCGTTGGCCACGTCGACGAGCCACTCGGGGTTCAGGCCGAGTCGGCGCGCCACCTCGGTTCCGGCACCCACGAACGGCAGGTCGGGCAACTGGCTGTGCACCAGCAGCACGTCGACGTTCCGAATCTCGGCGCGGCCGTGCCGTTCGATCAGCGGCTGTACGGCCCGCTCCACCATCTCCGCGTTGGTCTCGTCCCGGGCCACGTGGTGCCGTGCCGGCGGGACCCGGAACATGGGGTGGTGGCGGAGCTTGTCCTCCGCTCCGGGGTACTCCGTGTAGAACTCCGCCGGGACTGGCTCGCCGGGTAGATAGCTCGCGACGTCGGTGAGGCTGACCGTGGTCACCGCGCCACCGCCCTCGCCGGCGCCGAACCGACCGGCAGACCGTTGCGGTGGCGGTGCTCCAGGATGGCCTTGAGGTTGCGCATCTCCAGGGTGTGCCCCGCGTAGAAGAGGTCCCAGTAGTCGCCCACCCAGGGCCGCTCTGGGCCGGGTGCCAGCTCGGGGTGCGGGTTGTCGTCGTAGTAGGGGTGCCGGCAGTTGGTCCACGTGATCACCGAGCCCGGCCTGTCGAGTACCAGCCGGGCCGGTACGACACGCATCAGGTAGATCATCCACAGCTTGTCGCCCTGGTCCCAGGAGCAGTGGTAGTCCACGGTCATGACCTCACGGTTGGCGAGCACCCTGCAGTAGATCGTGGTGTCGTCCTCCAGCCGGTCCCTGCCGGCCCACAGCCCCGGCGTGCCGGTGGGAGCGAAGTCCCGCAGGCTGCAGGTCCACTCCTCCAGGTGGTGTCCCTGGCGCAGGTAGTCGTACGCCTGCTCCGGCGGGCAGTCGACGTACTCGTGGATGGTGCAGTACTGACCGTGGACCTGGTGGTGCGGGTACACCGCGTGGGTCAGCTCCATGCAGTGGGCGGTCAGTTCCTCCTTTCCGGCGTTCTCGATGCGGACCAGACCGGGGATGTCAGCCAACGTGGACGGCTTTTCGCTCATCTGAACCCTCCTTGCTCTTGGTGGCTTCGGCGGTTTCGGTGGTTCGGGTGCCTTCGGCGGCGAAGGACCGGAAGGGAAGGAACGGGGGGATCTCCAGCGGGTCGCAGGCCACCGAGACCAGCGCCGGGCCGTCGCCCGCGTTGCCGTGCAGCAGTGCCCCGCGCAGCTGCGCCGCGTCGGTGGCCTCCGTGGCCGGCAGCGACGGGAAGGCGGCGGCCGCTCCGGCGGCGAGGTCGGTGGGTGCGAACAGGTCGTCGTCGCGGGCCCGGCCCTGGAGGAACCGCTCCCGTAGCGCGCACATGGCGTGCGCGTTGTTGTTGAGGATCACGAACGTCACGGGTGCGCCGTACTCCACGGCGGTGTGCACCTCCATGCCGTGCATGAAGAAGGACCCGTCGCCGGCGAGGACGTAGGTGCGCCGGCCGGTGGCGAGCGCGGCGCCGATGCCGGCGCCGAAGGTGTAGCCCATGCCGCCCATGCCGACCGCCACCACGAAGCGGCCGTGGCGCGGTGCCGGGAGGAGATGGATCGCGCACGCACCCGCGTTGCCGGCGTCCACGAAGACGTGCGCGTCCTGAGGGAGGGCCGCCTCCACCGCGGCGACCGCCCGGGTGAGGGGGACGATTCCCTCCCGTGCCCGGCGAGAGGGCACCGGTGCGGGCACCGGGCCGGCGTGGGGTGGGCAGGGGCGTGGGTCGGACGGCAGCCGGGCGGCCACCGCGCGCAGCGCGTCCCGCAGGTTCCCGCCGAGCGTGCTGCCTGCCACGAACGGTGGCTCGGAGCCGAGGCAGACGATGTCGGTGGCGGTCAGGGCCCGGTCAAGGCCGCCACGTGCCAGGAGCGGCAACCGGGTACCGACGAGCAGGCACAGGTCTGCCCGCCGTAAGCAGTCCTCGACGTTGGCGTGGCCCATCACCCCGGCCACGCCCGCGAATCGCGGATCACGGTTGTCGAAGACGTCCTTGGCGTCCGGGGTGACCGCCACCCAGGCCCCCAGGCGCCGGGCCAGTGCCGCGAGATCCTCACGCGCGCCGGTGGCGGCCACCTCCTCACCGGCGACGACGAGGACGCGGCTGGCCTTGCGGAGGGCGTCCGACACGGCGGCGACGGCGGCCGCGCCGGGCGGTGCCGCGGATGCCGCCGCGAGGTCGTCCGGCATCTGCGCCTCACCGTGGGCCGGTACCGGGATCCGGGCCTGCTGCACGTCTTTGGGCAGCAGCAGCACGGCCGGACCGCGGGGAGTGGACTGTGCCGCAGCGAGTGCCCTGGGCAGTAACTCCGCGAACGAATCCGGGTCGTCGACGCGGGCGCAGAACCGCGACACAGGGGCGAAGACGTCCCGCGCGTCGAAGGAGCCCGCCTTGCCGCTGGAATCCTGGAACGCCCCCTGCCCTTCCTGGCCGGTCGGCGGCTGCCCCACCAGGGCCAGCACGGGCACCCGGGAGGCATGGGCCTCCGCCAGCCCCGGTACCAGGTTCATCGCCCCACCGCCCGAGGTAGCGGCGACCACGCCGAGGCGCCCGGTGGTGCGCGCGTACCCGTCGGCCATGGTGACGGCGGAGAACTCGTGTTTGGCGACGACGCCGCGGACGGTGCCGGCGCGGTGCACCGCGTCGTACAGGTCCTCGATGTTCGCGCCGCCGACCCCGAACAGGTGGGTGACGCTGGCCCTGGCGAGTTCCCTGGCGAGAAAGTCGACTAGGCGTACCGATTCCGCTCCTTCGCGCGGTCCTGAAGCCGTGGTGGTCATAAGGGGCTTCCCTCCGTTTCGTGGTGCCGGTCGATGAGGCCGGACGGCGAGATGACCTGGAAGCGCAGCCGGTACTCCTTGGGGGTGAGCCCCAGGGTTCGTCCGAAGGAGCGGAAGAACGTCTCGGTGGCGGGGAATCCGCAGCGGCCGGCTATCTGGCCGATCGTCAGGTCCGTGCTCTCCAGCAGTTCACGGGCCCGGGCGATACGCGTGCGCTCGACGTACTGGCCGGGTGTCATGCCGACTTCGCGCCGGAAGACCCGCGCGAAGTTGCGCTGGCTCATGTTGGCCCGCCGCGCGATCTCGGCCACGGGCAGCGGGCCGTCCAGGTTGTGCTGGATCCACTCCTGTGCCGCCCGGATCGGCGGATGGTCGGCCAACTGGGCGTCGAGGACGGCGCTGTACTGGGACTGTCCTCCGTGCCGCTTGAGGAACAGCACCAGGAACCGCGCCGTCTCCAGTGCCAGCGCCGACCCGTGGTCGGCCTCCACCAGGGCAAGCGCCATGTCGATCCCCGTCGACACGCCCGCTGACGTCACGAAGGGGCCGTCCCAGACGAAGATCGGCTCCGCGTCCACCGTCACCTGCGGATAGCGGCGCGCCATCGCCTCGCTGTATGCCCAGTGCGTGGTGGCGCGTCTGTCGTCGAGAAGGCCCGCCTGGGCCAGCAGAAATGATCCGCCGCACACGGAGGCGACTCTGCGCGACCGGGCCGCGGCACGGCCGATCCAGGAGACGAGTTCCCGGTCGCGGAGCGCTTTGTCGAGACTCCAGCCCCCCGGCACCAGAAGCGTGTCGACCGGGCCCTCACCCGCCGCCAGCGGCGAGGCGTGCACCACCACCCCTGAACTCATGCGCACCAGCGGTGCGTCGGCGGAGACGAAGTCGGTCCGGTAGGGGGTGCCCGTGGGGCCCATAAGCCGGTTCGCCGTATCGAACACTTCGATCGGTCCGGTGACGTCCAGGGCCATCGCACCCGCGTACACCACCACAACAACACGTCGCTCCAACACGGTCACAGCCTGTATTGGCCGCCGCACTGGCTGCAATGACAGATTACTGACGTATCCGGCCACCAAGCTCCGCCGCACACGCGGACAACGCGCTGGCGAGGCACTTCGCGCGCAGAGTGGGCTGCGTCGGGTGAGGCAGCTCACAGTGTGCGGCGGTGCGGTGGCCTGTCGGCCCGGTCAGGAATGGATGCCGCCAGTGCCCGTCTCGTACAACTTCGGGTCGACGGCCCCATGCCAGGGGCGGCGGTCCGCGCTTCGAGTGGGCGGGCGGTTCCGAGTGGGGCACGCGCGGCCTCATCCTGCCTGTTCACGAGGGTCAGATTCGCGTACGCGCCGCCGCTCGCTGACCTGAGGGCGTCCGGTTGCGTGGCCATGGTGAGCCTCGAGGGGCGATACTAGGAGGCATGTCCGTATCCACCACCTCCTCGACGCCAAGCGCCTACGAGACGCTGCGCGAGCAGTACGCCTTGCGGCTTCCCACGTCCTTGGAGGAGCTTGCCGGGCCAACGGCCGGCACGGTGGATCTACCGTTGCACGTCGTCTGGTCCGGTCGTCGCTCGTACGGGCTCAGCCAGCCTCGTTCACGGATGAGCCTCTACCGCACCGTACTGGCGGAGGGGCAGCAGCAGGATCTGATTGCCTTCCTCGACCGCGGCCTGCTCATCACCCAGTGGCCGATTCTGCGGACGCTGATCAGCCGTCCCCTTCGCGACGCGTGGGAGAACCGCTTCCCGGAGTTGCCCACGGACAAGGCCGCTACTGCCGCGTGAGCCTCTCCGACCTGCATCGCCGCCTCCTGACCGACATCCTCGACATCGGGAATCCGTATCCCCTGGTGCTCACCGGCGGATACGCAGTTCAAGCGCACGGCCTGGTAGACCGTCTGTCTCAGGATGTCGACGTCGCTACCGAGAATCCGGCCCCGATGAGCGAGATCGTCCGCTCAGTGAGTCAGGGGCTCACTGAGCGTGGCTGGCAGGTCGAGCAGATCGAGATCGCAGCGTTGTCCGGCCGGCTTCTCGCCACAGACCCCGGTACAGGCGAGCAGTGCGAGGTCGACGTACTCAAAGAGGTGCTCTGGCACCCTCCCGCGGCCAGCGAATACGGCCCCGTGCTGTCGCTCGACGACGTGATCGGAACGAAGGTACGGGCCCTGGCCGACAGAGGCGCGGTACGCGATCTGATCGACGTCCACGCGGCCTCCCAGCACCGGTCCAAAGCCGAGCTCGAGACCCTCGGTCGCCGTCACGCCCGATACGAGTTCAGCCTGGAGGACCTGCACGACCGTCTCGCCGGCGCGGAGTGGTGGGATGACCAGGACTACGTCGACTACGGACTCCAGCCCCATCAGATCGACGCCCTGCGGACGTGGGCTCTCGGCTGGGCCACCGACATCGCCGCAAGGCTACAAGTAGAGGGAAGCCCCGACGATTTCTGATGCAAGAGCATCTTCGGGTCCGAGGCGCAGTGGGGCCACCCGCTAACGACCAGCCCGAGTGCGGCGCCCAGGAGGGCAGTGCCGCTGTGACTCAGCCAGCGTCGTTCCAACGCTCACCACTCCCCCGGCTCGCTCGCTGGTCATGCTCCGCACGGGCGGTCTCCAGCAGACTTCGCCAAGA
This sequence comes from Streptomyces sp. NPDC005706, assembly GCF_040631045.1. Classification (NCBI taxonomy): domain Bacteria; kingdom Bacillati; phylum Actinomycetota; class Actinomycetes; order Kitasatosporales; family Streptomycetaceae; genus Streptomyces; species Streptomyces sp. NPDC005706. The sequence goes on from NZ_JBEXYS010000011.1 coordinate 202,028, forward strand.
CGTCACGGTGGGTCTGCGTCGCAGCAGGGCGCGTCGTTCGCGGTCTGTCATACCGCCCCAGACGCCGTATGGGGTACGCCGGTCGATGCGTAGGTAAGGCACTCTGTGCGCACCGGAGAGCCGTGCAGACGACCTCGCTCGGTTCTGGGCCGCGCTGTCGACGAACAACTCATCAGGGTCAGTAGTTCGGCAAGCTCTACGTGCTTCCCACGCTTGCTCCTCTGCGCTCACTGATGCCGTCCTCTTCTGTTCCGGCCTGCTGCGCTCCCACCAGGGCCGGCACTGAGTCGGAGACGCTAGGACAAGTGCTCCTTGCATGGAACGTCGTGTATCTGCAGTAACCCCTGTGAGTGAAGGCGGTCTTGGCGGCTGCGAGGAGTCGACCACCGTGATCCTGATGCAGGGGTCCGGCTCTCGATCGTGGGTGGCCTGAGCTTTCACTGGTGACGTCGCCGATTAGTCAGCAAATGGTCGCGCCATGTCGGACTCGGTGGTCGAGATGAACGTGCCGTGGCTCGAGCGCTGGCGGGCCGCCCAGTGCCCTGGACGGGCAACTGGTCGAGAGGCTGTCCACCAAGCCTTGGGCCACGATGTCCTGGTAGCGCTACCGAGAGGCCGTGAAGCGTGTTGGTCAGCGCCTGAAGTTGCTCAGCACAGCCCGGCCGGTGTCCCGGTCGTGGTCGGGCTCCAGGTTCAGCCACCGCTCCCCCAGCTTGGCCTCGTTGGCGCGGCCCTGCACCGTGTTCCCGACCGGGTGCGTAGCCACCGGCTCCCTGCCGTGACGCTCTTGGAGGCAGGGGTCAGGAGGAGCTGTCAGGCACCCACTGGGCTGTGCTGGGACGTTGCACCTGTCGCGCGGTGCTGGGGCAGCCCTCGGTGTGTTGGGGCCGGTTGAGGCGAGCCGGGCTGTGGCTATTACGGGGTAATGGACGGGCGGCTTCTGTCCGCCTGTTGAGGCGTCACGCCGGGAGCTCTCACCAGGTCGGGGCGGAGCATGGCCGTTCGATGGCGGAAGGCGCTGGTTGGGCTGCTCTGTGAGGCATTACGGCGGAATAGTCGCGTTCCTAGGGCTCAACTTTCCCTATCTAGCGCGCCGGTGCTTGATTCGATCTTGCGCGTTAGTAAGGTATCTCGCATGAGTTCTCCAGCCACCTCGAGCGACCGCGAGAAGGTCGTGTCCAAGCTGCCGGGATGGCTCCGGCAGAACCTCAAAGTCAGGGCCGCGCAGCACGGTCTTGAGATTCAGCAGGCCGTCGAGCAGGGCATCGTCGACTGGTGTCGGCTCGCGTCCACGCCCGGAAGCATCGACACCGCCGGCGCCGACTCCTTCTCCACCCTTCTTCCTCCAGGGCAGTGGGACGAGTTCCGCAGCGTCGCCAACGACCGCAACGTTTCGCTCATCCAGGGTCTGGCCCAGTCCGTGCAGCTGTGGCTGGACAACAACCCCTCCCCCGGCGTCGAACGGCCCGCCATCACGCGGCGCATCGTTGTCTGTAACCAGAAGGGCGGTGTGGGTAAGACCGCCATCACCGCCGGCCTGGGTGAGGCTCTCGCGGAGGATTCCGACAAGCTTCACCCTGTCCGTGTTGCCAAGCAGCTCCTTGACGCTCTGCGCGCGGCCGACGACGGCCAGGAGGCCATCCCGGCTGACGGCCCGTTGGATGTTGAGAACCTGCCTGGACCCGGAATGCGGGTTCTGCTGGTCGACTTCGACCCGCAGTGCCACCTCACCAACCAGCTCGGCGGCACCCCGCTACCCATGGACGGCGACTCCCTCACCAACCACATGGGAGGCACGCCCAAGGGCGAGTTGAGGGACCTCATCATCACGGTCGAACCCGAGACGTTCGACGACCGGCTGCATCTGCTGCCCGCCTGTAACGACGCCTTCCTCTTGGACGTCCGCCTCTCCAGCGTCCGCGCCCGGGAAGCGGCCCTCGAACGGGCTCTGGCTCCACTCGAGGGTGATTACGACGTCATCATCGTCGACTGCCCGCCCAGCCTCGGCCTCAGCATGGACGCCGCCGCCTACTACGGGCGACGCCGCGACGGAGAGGAGGCCGGAAAGTCAGGCGCCCTCATCGTCGTCCAAGCCGAAGACAGCAGCGCCGACGCCTACGACCTCCTGACCACTCAGATCGAGGACCTCAGCAACGACCTCGGCCTGGTCCTCGACTATCTCGGCATTGTCGTCAACCTCTACGACGGCCGCCGCGGATTCATCGCCACTTCCTCTCTCCAGGGCTGGGTCGACATAAAGGACCCCCGGGTCGTCGGCCTCATCGGAGACTTGAAAGAGCAGAAGGAAGCCGTCCGCGTGAAGCGGCCTCTGCTCTCCTATGCGCCCCGCTGCCAGCAGTCGGTCGGCATGCGCGCACTCGCACGGGAGATCTCATGACCAACAAGGCCAGCGCTCTGGGAGCCGGCCGGTTCGGCAGCCGCACCGCAGCCCCCGTCAGCGCGCGCCGCCAGGCAGTCGCCGCGGCCACCGGGGTGCCCACCGAAGGCGTCGCACCACCCACCAAGCTGCCTGTGGAGCGGATCAGCCCCAACCCCGATAACCCCCGCTCCAGCCTCGGCGACCTCGCCGAGCTGGCGGGCAGCCTCGTGGAGCACGGACAGAAGCAGGCCATTACGGTCATGAACCGGGACGCCTACGTGAGGGCCAACCCGGCTCGCGACAAGGACCTGGATCCTCACGCCACCCACGTGGTCATCGACGGCAGCAGCCGCCTGGCCGCCGCTCGTGAAGCCGGCCTGACGCATCTGAGCGTCTGGGTCGACGATGAGCAGGGCCAGGACTCCGAATCGCTGCTGGAATCGGCTCTGGTTGCGAACATCCACCGCCACGACCTCGCTGAACTCGACGAGGCTCGCGCTCTTGAGCGCCTGATGGCCATTCACGGGTCGCAGGCCGCTCTGGCGAAGCGCCTGCACAAGTCGCAAGGCTGGGTCTCCCAGCGTCTCGCGCTTCTGAACTTGAAACCGGAACTGCAGGCTCTGATCGGTACGGAGCCCATCACGCTTCTACGAGCGGTGGGCAACAAGCCGCCGGAGCAGCAGGAAGCGGCTCTGGAAGAGTTGAAGCGACAGAGCACGCGGAAAAGATCAGCCAAGCAGCCCTCCCCCACTGCGCCGGGCACGGTCGGCGAGGTCCAAAGCCATTACGCCGTAATAGAGCCCGGGGGAGTCAGTGACGGTGAGCAGCATCCCACGCGTGCTGACGGTGAGCCTCGGCAAAACACATCATCCGTGATGCAGCAACCGGCCAAGGTGAAGCTGGAACCGTCGGAATCCGCATCCGGCGACGAGCCTGACGCCAGCGCTGGTATCCCTGAGCCTCGGGAGCAGGAGGAGCCGGCGGACGTCGCGATGCGGCGAAAGCCCCGCACTCTTCCCTATGACGATCCCACGTACATCGCCATGCACCTGGGCACCAAGATGGAGGTCGAGCACTTCATCCGGGCGACGCGGCAAATGACCACTCGGTGCTGGGACAAGGCGGGGCCAGGGAAGGCGCTGGAGCTGCTGGGCAGCATGCTCAAGGAGGCAGCCAAGCGCTGCCCGGAGGAACTGGAACTGCTCCTCCGAGAACACCTCGAGGCATCCGCTAGCAAGACCTCGCAGTAACTGAGGCAAGCACTGGCCCCGTTCTCCTCACCCGTAGTGGTGGGAGAACGGGGCCGTCTGCTTGTCTCCACGGGGTGCCCGTAACACGGCGCAGTCACACGACCGGATGAGGCTGGAGAGCAAGACAGCGGTGCCGTCGCTCCACTCAAGTACGCACGTCATCCTGGTTCTGGTTCGGTTGGACGCGGGAAAGCTCCATGCCCAAGCCGTCCAGGAACTCCTGGAACAGATCCTCCACGAACGGGCCGGACCGCTTCGACAGGACATCGGCGATCGCCTTGGGAACGGGATTCAGGCCAGCCGCCCGTGCCCAGGCCACAGCACGCTCCGCGGCCTCTTCCGGCCCCAAGACGCAGTCGTCGACGGACTGGCCGTCCTCCGCCATGTAGGCGGACGCAGCTGCCCGATCGAGACATGCGCGCCAGGTTTCCTGGTCCCTGGTCCGGCCTTCCAGGACAAGGCAGTCGCTGTCCATGACGAATCCGGCAAGGACCGGGTGCCCAGTGACGTCAACCAGTGGGATGAGACTCTCCTCATCGAGTGAGCTCTGCCCTTCCACCGACCAGAGCCGCCAGTCATCAGCGCGCTCCTGGAGCAGCTCCATGTGCACCCCGCCAGTGAAGCCCGCCACCTCACCCAGCGGGTGCCGATGGTGGACGACAACAAGGGAGCCCCCGTACCCCATCTGATTGCTCCATGTCCGAAAGTCGCTGCGTGGCGGCGCCGGCCGCCGCCCAGAACCGCGTTCACGCAAGGAGGGGTGATTCTTGCAGAAGTCCACTCTCGCAACAGGCCCTAGGAGTGTGGGAGACGGGGGTGACTTGACGGATGCCCAGTGGGAGCGGCTGAAGCCGCTTCTACCGGTGAGCAACGGGCGTTGCGGCCGGTGGCGGGATACCCGCCAAGTCATATACGGCGGGCGTCACGGGATACGCAGGGGCGCGCAGTGGCCTGATCTGCCAGAGCGGTACGGATCGTGGAAGGCGGTCTCGGGGATAGAGGCTCGTGCTGAGAGTCATCAGTACGGGAGGCTGAAGACCAGGCTGAGGGGACGTACCGAAGAGCAGCCGGGCACGTTCGTCTGGCCTCTTCGATCTCTGACATGCAAACCGCGCGTTCCTGGCTTCTCGCACTGTCGCCGAGTGTTCCAGCTCTCGGAGACACAGAAGGCGGTAAAGCCGTTGAGGCCGCCCCTAGAGAAGTGGGCCGCCACGTGGAGTGCTTGCGGTAGTCACGACCAACGCGGGCCTCAGCCCGGTGAGGTTTTACGCGGTAATAGCTCCGCTCGTCGGCCTCTCGCTCGATACAGCAACCTCAGCGTCTTCGCTGACGATGAAGCGGTGTTGCTCGAGCAGCTCTGGTCGCGCCCGAGATCCACCTCGGCGCCCAACCCGCCAGTCATCGTTGGTCGACTTGGCAGGAGTGGGCGTCCTTCGGTACCTACCGCTATTACGCGGTAATGGATCGAGTGAGACGGCGGCCGGCAGTCGGTCACCCGTAAGTGACAACAGTCAGCCTCAGTAGACGACACCGCGAGTTCAGGCTCTGATCGGTATGGCGCCGATCACGCATCCGCAGGCGGCGGTCAACGGGCTGCAAGACAGCAGGAGACGGCCCTGGAAGCGATGAAGCGCCAGAGCGCGCGGAAGGGGATAGCCAAGCAGCCCTCCCCAGCACACCGGGACGAATCGGCGAGGCTCTAAGCCATTACGCCGTAATAGGGTCCGAGGGAGTCGGTTACGGCGAGCAGCGTCCCACGAGCGACTGTGGTCAGTCTCGGCAGAACGCATCCGTGACGCACTAGCCAGCCAAGGCGAAGCCGAAACCATCAAAATCAGCATCCTGCCACGAGCCTGACATCAGCGCTGGCATCCCGCGCCCCCGAAAACTGGAGCTGCTCATCGGGGAGCCTCGAGGCATGCTCCAACAGGACCCCGGAGTGACTGAGGCAAGCGCTGGCCCCGTTCTCCTCGCCTGTGAGGGTGTTGAACGGGGGGCCAGTGCTTGTGTCCACGGGTGCCCAATGCAGGGCGCCGTCACATGACCGGAGGCTGGAGAGCACGACCGCGGTGCCGTCGCCCGCCTGAGTGCGCATGTACCCGGTTCTGGGCACTTCGGTGTGCCGCGAGGGAGCCCCTTAGGTTGAAAATCATGCGAGCCGATGAGGGGCCGACTGCATACAGTCTCAGCACCGATGACGATGCCAACGGTGCGAGCCCATCTCTGGGGATGTCGACCGACTGGCGTCGAGTCCTGACAAAGGCTTTGCCGCCACCGATGGATCGTGGAGAGAACCGTGTCCTGGTTAGCCGACTGCCGGCGCCTCAATCGCCGCTACGGGCGCAAGGCCGAGCACTTCCTCGGCTTCGTCACTCGCGGCGGCTGATCGGCCGCCGACTCGCTCGGCAGGTCAGGCCGAGAAGCCCGTGAGCCGAGGTCGAGCATTCCTTCGTCCGAAGGTCAGCACTTTCACAAGCACCTCGCGCATCTCGTCAATGCTCTTAGAGGTCGTTTTCGCCCGTTGTTTCATCCCGTGATGCGGGCTTGGTTTGTTGATGTCGGGTCGCGCCAGGAGATGGTGTTCTCGCCGGTGAGTCG